>JBGCFZ010000482.1:0-13184 GCA_045110355.1 Lewinella sp.
ACTTTATCGCTTGCTATTGCGGCCCCTGATTTCGTTAAAAAGCCTCGCCGAAGCTAAGGCTTCTCCTACGTTTTTTGCCTCATCAGAAACCACACTAGCTGCGCGCTAATTGTCCCAAACCACTCCGGCTTAGGTATAGTAGGTAGTGGCTGCCGCACGTTATTGCTCACTTTGTTCGTGCAGCAGCCACTACCCAAAACCAGCGGCAGCTACTACTGACTATCCACTAAACTCACCACATAACCCAATGCCCCTTAAACCCACCCTGGCTGTACTCCAGTGCCGGTGCCGGGAATTTGATGAAATCAAGCATGCCCAGGGTCAGCCTGACCCATCGTTTCTTGGTGGGGATGCGGCTGAAATAGATGTCGGGGCTCAAAAACCATTGCCGGTAACGTTCTTCGGGGAATCGGAAACCTTCGTCACCAACTCGCCAGGAATTGCCGTAGGCACCGTACACGTTTTCGGAGCCATAGCCGACCGCCACGTTCAGCCAATCGGGGAGCCGGCTTTTAGGCAAGAAAGCTTTGGGGTTGACACTCAGCCATATCGTCTGAGCGTTGTAGTCCTTTAAATACCGCTCGAAGAAGTTGTTGCCGAAACGATCGCGGACGATGTAACCCAGGTTGGACTCCGCCCCATTACCATTAAAGACCGGTACGTCAGGGATAGACCGCAGATCGTTAGAGACCTTAAAAAGGATGCGTTGCTCCTGCCAGGCAATGTCTTGTACCGTGAAGAGCAGGCTACCCGTCAGGTTGGCCCCCATGTCTGACCAGCTGAAGCCCCATTCGGCCGAGAACCCATCCATAATTTCGATGGTGCCCTGTAGTAGGTTGGCTACCCCAAGAGCAGCGTAGCGTGCGGCCGGCCGCTTCAACCCGGACCAGCGAAACCCGGCAAAAGCGTATCTGCTGAAAATGTAGGCAGTAAACGCATGGCCAGCCTTATCCATCTGATTCCATTCGGGCCAGTCGTTGAAGGAGTGGAGGCTTCTTTGCTCAAAATCAGCGTACCAAGTCTGGTAAAGACCAACGCTGGCGGCTCCGTACAGCGCCGCCCCGGTACCAACGGAAATATAGAAGCGGGATTTATTGAAGACAGTATCCGGTCTGAGCCAATTATTGCGGGCTATGCCCGCAAGCGGGTCTCGCTGCGAAAAATCGGGCGTCATTTGTGCCTGAAGCTGACTGCTTCCGCACAAGAAGAAAAAGAAAAGGACAGCTGCAAGTGTTAAAAAACGGTCGTTTTGGCCCAAAAAGAAGTTTTTTTTGAAAAAAGATCCAGTAGCTCGTTCTGTGGAATTAAGCTCTAAAATCCCTTTAAAATCAAAAATTTTAGTCATAATCTACTGTTTTTCAGCTGATTGATGATTTTTAAATGTATTTTTTTTGTCCAAAAAAGATAGCGATTGTACATGGTTTGGCTGAAATCTTGCTGCACATTTGTAATGTCAACGGGAAGATCGGTTGGCAAATCAAACAGCTGCTTAGTAAAAATATCAACTAAATAAGCTGCTTGAAAATTGATTAAGGCACAAGCGAATTGTAATCTCAGTTATTTTACGACCACGACCACATTACGAATTTTAATCTCAGACATACACACATCCAAGCGAATTATAATCTCAATACACTTTTGGCACAAACGCCCGTAATCTCATCGAACATTAAGATACAAGCGAATTTGTAATCTCAAATTATTGACGACCTCGGAGGATGACCCCTCCAAAACTTTGGTATGTAGATAGCCTCTCAAAGCTCTTTTTTCGGACCGGTTGCCCTTTGGGCGGCCGGTTTCTTTTTTTTGTAGGCGCAATGTACAAAGATAGATTGATAGATGTTATAGATTGATAGGGCTGCCGCAGGGGATAGCTCGCTTCGCTCGTAAATAGACGGCCTGCGGCCTTATGGATTGATAGATTTATAGTGCGGCCGCCCGAGCGCAGCGAGTACGTATTCGCGGAGCCCTATTAATCTACCGCACTATCACATCTATCAATCTAAAAAAAGGCGAAGCCACACGAGCGCAGCGAGCAAATATTTGCGGTAGCCTATCAATCTACTATACTATCAATCTCTCAATCTATATCTTTGCCTTCGATAAAGGGGTGCTAGCGTTTCCATACGCCGGCTGAGATCATACCCTTAGATTATTTAATCAGGAACCTGCCCGGGTAATGCCAGGAAGGGAAAAATTTTCTCGCGATGATGCGATTTCTATTCTGCGCCGCCCTGGCGCTGGCTTACTGTGGTGGGCTGATGGGACAAAAAGTAATTAACGGTATTGCGCTAACGGACGAAGGAGAGCCTTTTGTCGGCTTGTCGGCAACCTTAGAGGGTACGGATATTACGACAACTACTGATATAACCGGCGGATTCACTATGACTATTCCACAAGAATACGTTAACGGTTTTCTCTCTCTTAATACGGGCTATAATCCAAGCCGCGTGGCCATTAGTTCCTTCCTCGACGGGCGAACGTTAACACTGCAATGGACAGAGGCAGGTTTGGTGCCGTATTATGCTGTTGATGAAATCACCGTCACGGCTACCCGTGCGACATCCTTAACCCCCGTTACCTACACTAACGTCACAAAAACTGAGATACAAGAGCGCAACCTGGGTCAGGACGCCCCCTATCTCTTGAAATGGACGCCCTCTGTAGTCGTCAACTCCGACGCGGGTACGGGCACGGGCTACACCGGTATCTGGATTCGGGGCTCCGACCCGACGCGAACCAATGTGACCATCAACGGCATACCTTATAATGACAGCGAAAGCCAGGGGGTGTTTTGGGTTAATCTGCCGGATTTTTCCAGCTCAGCCGACAACGTCCAGATCCAGCGTGGGGTAGGGACGAGTACCAACGGCGCGGGGGCCTTCGGGGCTACCATTGATTTTAATACCAACCAGATCGGCGAAAAACCTAAGTTAAGTATCGACGGTAGCGTGGGTAGCTTTGGCACCCAGCGCGGATCGGTGAACTATACCTCCGGCCTGCTGGACAATGGCCTAAAGATCGATGCACGCTTTAGTAAGACGCATTCGGATGGTTACGTTGACCGGGCTTCGGCCGATCTTCAGGGGTATTATGCGGGCCTTACGTATGTGGGCGCGGACGCAGGTGCAGTATGGAGGTTCAACGCCTTCGGCGGCAATGAGGTGACGTACCAGTCCTGGAACGGCGTCACTCAGGATGAAATCGATGAGTTTGGCCGGACTTACAACTCCGTCGGTACTGAAAAGGACGGGGAACCTTACGACAACGAGGTCGACAACTACCGCCAAAACCACTACCAACTGCACTACAACAACGAATTTGGTGGCAAATGGAAACTTGGGATTAGCGGGCACTACACCCGAGGCCTGGGTTACTTCGAGCAGTACAAAGCTGGCGAGGACCTGGCCGACTACGGCATTGACGCAGGCGAGGTGGAGGAGTCTGACCTCATCCGTCGCCGTTGGCTCGACAACCATTTTTACGGCACCGTCTATAGCCTCCGTTACCGGCCTTCCGCGAAACTGGATATTACCTTTGGTGGCTCCGCCAACGAATATCTCGGTGATCATTACGGCGAAGTCATCTGGGCGCGTAACGCCGGGGATTCCGAAATCCGCGACCGGTACTACGACAACGACGCCACTAAACGGGACTTCAGCAACTTTCTCCGGACAAACTATCAGGTGACTGACGGCCTTAACGCTTACGTTGATCTCCAGGTCCGCCACGTCAGCTACGAATTCCTTGGCTTCGCCAATGACCTTAGTCGCATCGACGAAACGGCTACGCATACCTTTTTCAACCCGAAGGCTGGCCTTACCTACGAATTACCTTCCGGTGGGCAAGCTTACGCCAGTTTCGGTGTAGCACAGCGTGAACCGAATCGTAACGACTATACGGAAAATACTTCAGCTACCCGACCTACCTCCGAAAAACTGCTGAATACTGAAGTTGGTATTCGGAAGCAATCCGGTGACTTCAACTACGGTGCCAACGTGTACCACATGGCGTATAAAGATCAGTTGGTGCTTACGGGGGAGTTGAACGACGTTGGGGAATACATCCGCGCCAACGTCCCGAACAGTTACCGCCTGGGATTAGAGTTGCAAGGGGGCTACCAGATTACGGATAAACTCGACATTGGCGGCAACTTCGCCCTGAGCCGGAACCGCGTGAAGGCCTACACTGAATTCCTCGACAGCTACGACGAAAACTTCGGCTGGCTCGGTCAGGACGAAGTGCTGCGCGAAGACACACCACTGGCCTTCAGCCCCGGTTTTGTTGGCACCCTCGGCCTCAACTACAAAATCCTCAACAAGGGCGCACACCTGTTCGAGGCGGGCCTGCAGACCAAGTACGTCGGTGAGCGCTTTGTCGATAACTCCGGTACCGAAAGCGCCGCGCTGGATGCTTATGATTACACCGACCTTCGCGTAGCCTACACCTTACGCCCGCAGGGCGATTCCAGATTGGGTGCCTTACGATTTACCTTACTCGTACGCAACTTGGCTGATAACCTCTACGTCTCTAACGGTTGGAGCTATCGCTACAACTTTGCTGGTGCTGAAACGGCGCTCGTTGGGATGTACCCGCAGGCGGGGCGCAATGTACTGCTGGGGCTAGGCCTCGACTTCTAGTGAGTTTCTGAGTTGACGAGTCGCTGAGTTGCTACCGCTGTTGCTACTCACGGCGCTACGCTTGTTCGCCTTCGGAGAGCAAGCGTAGCGTAGCGAACGGTATTTGCGGCAGCTAACTCAGTGACTCGCTAACTCAGCGACTCACTAACTCGCTATTTCGTACCTTTGCGCGCTAATCAGGTATGGACAAATCAGACCAAATCGATAAATCCCGTCTTCCGCGCCACATTGGTGTGATCATGGACGGTAATGGACGCTGGGCTCAAGGCCAGGGTAAACCACGTGTGTTTGGCCACCACAGCGCCGTGGAGGCCGTTCGGGCAACCGTAGAAGCCTGTGCCGAACTGGGTGTTTCCTGTCTTTCACTCTATGCATTCAGTACCGAGAACTGGAGTCGGCCAGAGATGGAAGTGGGCGCGCTGATGCAGCTCTTGGTTGATACCATCGGCTCGGAAATGGAGACCTTATTAAAGAACAACATCCGCCTGCGGGCGATCGGTGATACCAGTCAATTACCCGAGGCAACTCGGGATGCACTGGCGTTCGGTATTGCCAATACTGCTACCAATGAAGGCATGGAACTGATCCTTGCCCTTAACTATAGTGGCAAATGGGATCTGACCCAGGCCATTCGTCAGGTGGCGGGAGAAGCTGCCGCTGGCCGCCTCGATCCCACCGCTATTGATGAAGCGATCATTGATCAGCAACTGAGTACCCGGGAGTTCCCGGACCCGGAGCTGATCATCCGCACGAGTGGAGAACATCGACTTAGTAACTTCTTCCTTTGGCAGGCCGCTTACGCTGAATTCTACTTCAGTCCCGTATTCTGGCCTGAGTTCCGTAAGCCGGATCTCTACGCCGCCATCCTCGATTTTCAGCAACGGGAACGACGGTTTGGCAAAACAAGCGAACAATTGACCTGATCCCAACCAACCACCCTCTTTAAGACATTGTCTTTTACCCCGGAGCCGCAATCCTACCAACTTTTTTCCTGCGGCAAATAAAGCGACGAATGAGACTTAGCTGCTACCTTTCCTTAATCTTTTGTCTGTTGACGGCTGCTACCGCAACTGCTCAGACGGATTCCCTCAACCTCCCGGTCTATGACTACTCCAGCCCACAGGAGTACGAAATCGGTGCCATATCAGTAGAGGGGGCCTTCTTTGCCGAGCAGAATGCCATCATCGGTGTTACTGGCCTTAGTGTTGGGGATAAAGTCCGGATTCCCGGACCAGATATTCCCCGCGCCATCAAGAACCTCTGGCGCCTGCGCTTATTTACCGATGTTGCCATTGAGCAAGAGAAGGTAATCGGAGACGTCATCTTCCTGCGCCTTAGGGTCGAGGAACGTCCTCGTTTCCTGCGCCACAGCTACACGGGCGTAAAGCAAGGACTGCACGAAGACCTGAACGAAGTAGTTAATACCTACATCGTTAGAGGCGGTATCGTTACGGAAGACTCCAAAGTCAATGCTGCCGAGGGTATTCGTGAATTCTTTATTGAAAAGGGCTTCCTTGACGCCAGGGTAGAGGTGGAAGAAGTGATTGATTCAAGCCGGGCCAACTCTGTACGACTTGTTTTCGACGTAGAAAGAGGAGAGCGCGTCAAGATCAAAGAAATCAACTTTGTTGGTAACGAAGCCGTCAGTGATAAGAAGCTGCGGAAGAAAATGAAGGAAACCAGCCAGAAGGGCCGGTTGCTAAAGTCTTCTAAATTCCGCCCGGAGCTTTACAAAGAGGACCAAGAAGCGGTTATTGCCTACTACAACACCGAGGGCTATCGGGACGCAAGAATACTGGGCGATAGCTTGTACCGCAATGAAGACGGAGAATTGGTCATTGACCTCAAAGTGAATGAGGGAAACCAATACTACTTCCGTAACATTAGCTGGAAAGGCAACTCCATCTATGATGACGAGACCCTCAGCAGAGTACTGGCCATTGAAAAAGGAGATATTTTCAACGAAGAAGAACTGCAAACCCGCCTCTCTTTCAGCCAGGAAAATGCAGACGTTTCCTCGCTCTACATGGACAACGGTTACCTTTTCTTCAGCGTAGACCCCATCGAAGTGGCCATCATTGGTGATTCGATTGACCTGGAGATGCGTATTTTTGAAGGACCGCAGGCAACGATCGACAAAGTAGTGATCAACGGTAATGACCGGACGCACGAGCACGTCATCCGCCGGGAAGTATTTACCCGTCCTGGGCAGAAGTTCTCTCGTTCCGACATCATTCGCTCACAGCGACAGATCATCGGCCTGGGTTACTTTAACCAGGAGACGCTTGGTATCGATACGCCGGTTAACCCTGATCGGGGTACGGTTGACATCATCTATACCGTAGAAGAGAAGCCATCTGATCAGCTGGAACTCAGCGCAGGTTGGGGTGGTCGCCGCGGGGTAATCGGTACCCTTGGGGTAACGTTCAACAACTTCTCTCTGCGGAACCTATTCAACAAGGAAGCCTGGCATCCACTGCCACAGGGAGACGGTCAACGCCTTAGCCTGCGGGCCCAGACCAACGGTCGCTTCTTCCAGAGTTACAACGCCAGTCTGACCGAGCCGTGGCTTGGTGGTAAGCGCCCAACATCGCTCACGGTATCCGCCTTTTACAATAAGTATGACCTTGGTATTGAGAGCGCGCCCCGTAAGCTGATCATTCAGCAGGCAGCCGTTAGCTTTGGTACCCGCCTCCGCTGGCCTGATGATAACTTCGTCTTCCGCGCCGGTGTGAACCTGCAGACGCTGGCACTGGACAACTGGAGCGAGCTCTTTATTACCGATGAAGGTGAAAGTGTCCGGACGGGTAACTACAATAACTTTAGTTTCCAGTTTACCCTGGCACGGTCTACTGCTACGGACCCTATTTTCCCGAAGCAGGGCTCTAACATTGAGCTGTCCGTTAAGCTCACTCCTCCCTACCGTGCTCTTGGCCTGCGGAGCGATGATCCGGACGCCCTGTCAGATGTGGAAGAACGTTTCCGTTACCTGGAATACCATAAGTGGCGCCTGAATGCAGATTGGTATACGCCATTGGTGGGCAAATTTGTCCTCAAAACACAGGCTAAAATCGGTTACCTCGGCGCCTATGATGATGTAGTTGGTGTTTCCCCCTTCGAACGTTTCCAGTTGGGTGGTGACGGTATCAACAACCAGCAGTTCCAGTTTGCTGGAGTAGATATCATCTCCCTGCGTGGTTATGAGATTGAAGAAGTGGAGTCTAACCTCAACCCAATTACCGGACGGCAGGCCGCTACCCCGATCTTCAGTAAGTACACCATGGAGTTACGCTACCCGCTCAGTCTCAACCCCTCCAGTACCATTTTCGTACTGGCCTTTGCCCAGGCTGGTAATGCCTGGCGGAGTAGCCGGGACTTTAATCCCTTCGACCTCAAGCGCTCCGCTGGCTTCGGTGCTCGTGTCTTCCTACCAATGTTCGGTACGCTTGGCTTCGACTGGGGGGTAGGCTTCGATAAGGATAGGAACAACACCGATAACGGTAACTTGAGCACCTTTAATATTATCCTGGGCTTCGAGCCGGAGTAATAGCAAGTTGCAGATTGCAGGTTGCAAGTTGGCAAGGCCATCCGGAGATTCGGGTGGCCTTGCTTTGTATGCCATGCATACGTGTTACTTATAAGGCGGAAGTCCTGAAGGCAAGAACCGTTAGCGAAGCGTATAAGTTATTATGAAATCAGCAAAGCGTCAAGGTGGTCAGGTGAGTCTATCGAATGTACTGCTGATGTGGCGGGTCACAGCGGTGGTCAGGAAATAAATAGTAGTGTGCTTTTTGCCTTACCTTGGCATGCGTCCCCTGTTTCGAAAGCGTAATTTAGAGGCCTGCTTTTGTAGAGAACGGCAGATCTTGTTTGTCAGAGAGTAAAGGACGTTATCATGCAAAACTTCTGCTTATAAATGAATTGGAGGAATTACATGGCTGTATGCATTGTCCATTTGCTATTGCTGACGGCTGGAGTTAAATTGATGGCGCAGGAGGCCTATTTACCCTTGCCAGCTAAAGTAGTCAGTGAAAGTTGGCGCTGGAACCAATTCCCTGAGTTGTCGGGGGCAGGAGTACGCTGCCTCATCGAGACGCGTGACGGTAAAGTATGGGTGGGAAGTAGTAAAGGCGTGTTGAGTTATGATGGTTATGATTGGCTGACCTACGACGAGGGAGAGTCCGGAGGTCTTCCCAATAGCCCGGTGGAACGGTTACTGGAGGCGGCTGATGGCAGTATCTATGCCACTAATACCTCTGGTATTTATCGCTATGACGGGCAGCAATGGAAACTTTTCTTTTCCCTTCCCAAGGAACGAAGATTTACGTTTACCTCACTGCGGGAGTTGGCGAATAAGAGCCTCATTGCCTGCTCCAACTGGGGTTTTATGCACTTTCTTACAAACGGGGAAGTCGTATTTTATTCTTCGCGAATAAAAAAAGAAGGAATTGAGGAGGATATGGAAGGGGTAGATTGGGTAAACCTGCCCCCGGAAGTGCTTTCTCGAGAAGAAAATTTTGTAGAAGCTACCGATGTATTGCAAACCGTAAGCGGAGAAATATGGCTTACCCTCACCAGCAGGGATGAACTTGGCCACATTTTACGAGCAGAATTATCTGAGGCAAATAACAGGTTGACGGCTTTCAGTCTTATCGAACCAGAAGATCGTAGTACGCTTGGTGAGGATCAACAGCTTTTTCAGGCCCAGGATGGGCGTATATGGGTCATCAATTCTACGTCTAATAAGGGGATACTGGTTTTCGATGGTCAAAAATGGGAGACCATCCTGCTCAACGACCTGTTTGGCGGTGATGAGTACATGACGGGTATCGTACAGTCTACGAACGGAACCATCTGGCTTAGCTCAATCGCCAGAATATTTTCTTTGACGCCGGCAGGAGAATGGGAGCAATACCGGGCGCCCCAGTTTCCTGTTCCAGCGAACCGCATAATCCTTCAGAAAAGCCAGAACGATCAGATTTGGGTGGCTGGCTATAAATCGAAACTATTACGGCTGGATTGTTCAACGGAACAGTGGTTAACCCTTTCGAATCTCAGCTTTCAGTTCCAGGTGTCGGACGACGAACAATGGTTCCTGGAGGAAAACAATCAAGTGGTCAGAAACAGGAATGACTCCTGGACGGCCTTTGGCGAGCCGGATGGGTTGATGGACGCGCCGGTGCGCCTGATTCGTACTTCCCGTGGGCAGACATGGGCCGCCGGTTCCCACAAAGGCAAAGCGGCTACCGCGCTGCTAAAAGGAGACCGCTGGGAGCTTTTCGTCCATCCCCGACTATCCTGGGGTATTGATTATCGGGCGGTGTTCGAGGCCAGGGACGGGACGCTGTGGTTTGGAGGTGCCGTAGATGCTCAGGCAAAAGATGGTTTCCTGAGCGGGCTATTACAACTCCCTGACCCCTTTGCGGAGACACCAGAGTGGATTCACCACGTCTTCGGTGAGAATGGCCTCTATCAGGCCAACGTATATGGTATCGGGCAATCCGTCGACGGACGAATATGGATCGGAGGGAGCCGCTTATTGTTCTTTGACGGGGAAAAATGGAACGCCCTTCCTGATGAGCGGTTACAGCAATTCGTTAACTACATCCATAGTACGGAAGACCTCCTTTTGGTTGGGTCACGCTACTACGGCTTGTTTGTATACGACGGTAAAACCTGGAAAAACTATAGTGATGCTGACGGCCTTTCCGGGAATACGGTCATCAGTATCGATGCACTTTCTGACTCGGTTTTTATTGTGGCCACCGAAAATGATATCTGCAAGTTTGACGGCGTTTCCTGGACCAATAACGTTTTTCCCGAAAGCCTTAATCTGGACTTCGAAGGTGGAACCATTTTGCATACGGACAAGTACATCTGGATAAATCACGTGCCGCGTAGATGGAAACGCCGGGCGTACCAGCGCAATACGGATAGAAACCAAGAGTATAATTTCTTTATGACCAGGTATCAGCCATCCGAACGCCCGCCAGAGACAACTCCGGTCTTTTATCGCGAAAAAGTCCCTGCTGATGGAAACGGATTGATTTCCTGGGAAGGCAAAGACCATTTCCAAAATAGTTCAGCGAACTTGCTGTCCTATTCTCATCGTCTGGACGGAGGGAAGTGGTCTCCGTTTGCAAGAACTAAGCAATATTCCTTCAACGGACTGGCCAGCGGAGACCACCTTATGGAGATACGAGCACGGGACCTTGATTTCAACGTCGATGCTACACCCGCCCGGATCGAATTTAAAGTACTGCCTCCCATTTGGAAACAAGCTTGGTTCATTAGCCTTATCATAGTGTTCCTAACCATATATGGTTTTTACGAATACCGTGTCCACCGAAAGAAAAAGCAGCTGGAAGTTGTTAACGCATCTCTGCAAGGGGCGAACCACAGCCTGCAGGAAAAAACGGGCCAAATTGAGCGCCAGAACCAGGAAATTTTAAGCCAGCAACAAAGAATTCTTGAGCAATCGGAAGTACTGGAAAGCCGCAATAAAGATTTGCAGGAGAGAAACCTTGAAACAAGCCAACAACGGGATAAATTGGAAGAACTATTGCAACAACTGCAGAATCTTTCGAAGGCAAAACTGGTGTTCTTTACTAATATTTCCCACGAATTACGCACTCCTCTTACACTTATTCTTGGGCCCATTTCCCACTTGTGGAAGGAAGATGAAGAGCTCTCCCCGTCTGAAAGGAAACAATTGTATGGGCTTATCCAGCGAAACGGAAACCGTCTGCTCAAACTCATCAATCAATTACTTGAAATCAGGCGTATTGAACAGAGCACACTGGCAGTTAAGCTCAGTGACGTTTCCTCCTCTGATTTTTTTGGGGGAATAGTAAGCATGTTTACGGATCTGTCTACCCGACGCGAAGTAGCCTTAAGCTTTGTTGACAACTGTAAGAATAGGCTAATTTCCATTGATGCTGATAAAGTTGAAAAAGTACTCGTGAACTTATTGTCTAACGCTTTTCGACATGCGCCCGATGGACGAGGAAACATCCAGGTAAGCCTAGATAAGGTCAACTTTCGGGACAAGGAGCTCGATCATAGTTATGAACACTATCTAGAGGTAAGGGTAGTGGACAATGGGAGCGGAATCAGCCCGGATAAATTAGAGCAAATATTTGAGCAGTATTACACCTCTGAGCCAACTATTTCGGACCATAGCGGTATGGGTATCGGCTTGTCCTATGTGAAAGATTTAGTCTACTTAATGCAAGGCGAGATTCGGGTGAATAGTAACTTGGGTAATGGCTCAGAGTTCCAGGTATATCTACCGTACGTTGAGGTGGAATTATCAGGCAGGCGGAAAAAGGCCGTTCAACCCCGACTAATCATTGCGGAGAAAGAATCTACCTTGCTTCTAAGCAATTACGGTGAAGCAAAACAAGTACTAACCACAAATGGAGTAGTGAGTAAAGCCGTTTTGCCCAAAGTTCTGGTGGTGGAAGATAATACGGATATGCTTCACTTCCTGGAGGGTATGTTAAGAGGGAAATACCAGGTCATTACGGCTACTAACGGAGAGGAGGCACTGGAGCTGGCCCAAAACGTTTCCATCGATCTTATTGTCAGCGATGTAATGATGGCGAAAATGGATGGCCTTGCTTTTTGCGGGAAAATCAAGGAAAGCATCCTGACCAGCCACATCCCGATTATCCTGCTTACGGCAAGGGTACTTGATGCTAACAAAATGTCGGGGTATACGCAGGGAGCGGATGATTACATCACCAAGCCATTTAACCCGGCCTTGCTGTTGATCCGTATTGAGAACCTGCTGAACCAAAGAAACACTTTCCGGGAAGCAGTTGGCCGTGAATTTATGTTAGCCCCGAAATCAGAGGTGCTTTCTTCTCCGGATGAAGAATTTATGACGAAGCTCGTTAGCTTGATGAATGAGAATGTTTCGGAATCAGAATTTAACGTTAACGCAATGTGTCAGGCTATGCACCTTAGTCACATGCACTTTATTCGAAAAGTAAAACAACTGACGGGTAAAAAACCCATTGCTTTGCTAAAGTCGTTTCGTATGAAAAAAGCAAAAGAATTATTGGCGCAAAAAAAATGTACGATTGCTGAAGTCGCCTACAGAGTAGGTTTTGACCTTCCCAATTCTTTCAGCCGTTCTTTTAAGAAGGAGTTTGACGTTTCCCCATCAGAGTACTTGAAAAGTATTCAAGGGGACGAACTTGTTTCGAAATAGCTTTCTCTGTCCGTTGGTCATAAGTCAAAGTGCTTTAGGGGGGTGTCGCTGGCCATCCAAGCGCCTGACGGTGTTGAAATGCCTCGCCAGTACTTAGGCGTTGCCTACGTTTTTGACTTGTGAGACGAAACATATCAGGCGCGAACGCAGGTGCAGAGTAGGGTGGAATAGCAAGGAGCCTTGAGGGCTAGTGCTTTGTCAGGTCGATTCTGTCGCATTAAATGCTGGTGAATTTTGCCTGCTGGCAAGGCGCTTGAACCGGAATTTAGCCGTAGCTAAATGAGGATTCAAGCAACGCAGCCAGCGGGTAAAAGACGCCGCAGTTA
>JBGCFZ010000483.1:0-3576 GCA_045110355.1 Lewinella sp.
GCCCGCAGTAGCTAAAAGTGCCTTAGAAGCCATTAATGGTGTAGGCCCAGCTATGGCAAAGCAGTTTGAAGCTGCCGGAGTAAAAACTCCCGCCGCTATGGCCAAGCTTTCCAACGTCAAAATGGCTGCAATTTTGGCCAAGTGTGGTCCTCGTTACCGTAGTGCCGATTCTGCTAAGATTCAGGCATACCGTGATGCTGCTACTGCCGCAAAGTAATTTGAGATCAAAGCTTCTTCGGAAATTTCAGCCCGCTTGATTTTGCTTTGCAATTAATGCTTGGTCGATCATTCCAGAAATCTCCAAACAAGCTCTAACTCACTCAAAACGTTTTAAGACCGTGTCTCCATACTTGGAGGCACGGTCTTTTTTACTTTCAAGGGTAATTTCCACTGCACCTAAAAAGAGAAGCTCACCTTGCTATAATTGGCTGGTTGAAAGACAACCTTTCAGTGGCCATAACTACCTGTTGCCCCCCCTTCTGTAGCTACAGCTATGCAAGCGATCATCCGCCTCAACGAACAGCAAAATTCATCAGCACCTTACCCTAAAATCCAACATTAAAAAACCACTAGCCCCCTGGTGTTGAATACATTAAGTGAGGACTTGACTACATCTATTACCAGTCATCAAGATCAAGAAGATCTTTACATAAACTGACGTAATTCTCGTTTAATGGAAACGTAGTTAAGACAAATCCCCTATAAACAGACTATACAACTCTCTATTGAGAAGCAGGAGCAGGACCTAGTTAAAGCGCTGGCTATGAACATTTTGTTACTTCAACTGTACCACATCGTAAGCAAGACTTGACTGTGTATAGCTATTGTATACCAAACTCAACAAGAACAAGTCAGTAGCTTTAAGTAGTTAAAACGAATATTATTCTGGATTTACGACTTATCCAGAACATCATTACTATATCTGTCGATCATATGAAAAACTTGTTTTTACAACTATTGTTAGTGCTATCTTTTTCCGGAGTTTCAGCTCAAGCCGATCAGGTTAGTGTTGTTGAGGATATGAATGGCACTAAGTTGACCGTTAATGGAGATGACTTCATGATTAACGGAATGAATTGGGACTACTTCCCAATTGGCACCACCGTTTCCTACAGCCTTTGGAATCAGCCCGATGACATCATCCGGGCCGCCCTGGACGAAGAGATGTCTCTTCTAAAAAACATGGGCGTCAACACCGTTCGGATGTACACGGGAGTACAGGCCAAATGGATAAGCTATATCTATAAGAAGTACGGTATCTATACGATGCTCAACCACTCCTTCGGCAGGTACGGCCTGACGATTGATGGAGGCTGGATGGCGAACACTGAGTATTCCGACCCCCGCGTTGACGCCTTTCTGATGCAGGAAGCGCAAAACTTAGCCCGCGATTACAATAATACACCGGGATTGCTGATGTACCTGCTTGGTAACGAAAACAACTACGGCCTTTCTTGGGGTGGCGCTGAAACAGAAGATATCCCATTAGAAGACCGTCAAACTTTCATCCGGGCCCGGGCCATGTACAAACTAATGAACAAGGCGACCAACGCAATGAAGGCAATTGACCAATCGCACCCAATAGCCATATGTAACGGTGATCTTTTGTACCTTAATTTGGTAGCAGAAGAATGCCCGGACGTAGATATCTACGGCACCAATATGTACCGGGGAGTTTCCTTCGGTGACGCTTTTGAGCGGATAAAAAGGGAATACGGCAAGCCGATCATGTTTACCGAGTTCGGGGCGGATGCGTTTAACGCCTTATCCAACCGCGAAGACCAGGTCAACCAAGCCTACTATATGGTCAATAATTGGAAAGAAATTTACGCAAACGCCGCAGGTATGGGCAAGGCCGACAACTCGCTCGGTGGCTTCACCTTCCAGTTCAGCGATGGTTGGTGGAAATACGGACAAACGGATGAACTGGACATACACAACAACACGGCTTCGTGGGGTAGTGGTGGTTACGAACATGACTTTGTGGAAGGCGAAAATAATATGAACGAAGAGTGGTTTGGCATAATGGCCAAAGGCCCTACGAACGAGAGAGGGTTGTACAGCTTGTACCCGCGCGCAGCCTACTATGCGTTGCAGGAGGCACACAACTATGACCCTTACTCTGGTAGCGCCAGCCAACAAAGCCTTGAAGGCTACTTCGGCGGTATACAGCTAATGGACGCAGCACTGAAGGCGCGTGGTGATAAGGCGGCACTGGCAAGTGCCAAGGCCGGTAAGATCCAGCTCAGCCGCCTTAGCGCCGAACTCACCACCTTTAATACTGGTGGGAGTCTTATCGCTACGCCGGAGAATGACAACCCCAATGACAACAACTTCCCCAACCAGCTGGGCTTTGACCACATGCAATCGTTCTTCGTGGGCGTCTCTGCGAATCCGAACCCAAGTTTGCGCGCAAACGTAGAATTCAACATTCTAGGCAACGTGGCCCAGAACCCGATCAATGAAGTGTTTTACGAGAACCGCGGCAGGCCAGTCACCTTTAATTCCACTAACGGCCAGGTTACGGCAGGTGACGTCAACCGGCTAGCAGTATACCGCGCGGATTTTGACTGGAACCACGATAAGTTTGACATGAAGGGCTTTTACCGGACGGGGCATTATCACTGGCAGTACGAAGGTGACTTTTTCGGTCTGTACCCAGAAGCCAATTATGGACCCAACATCGATATATACAATGGCAACGCACCACTGGGTGTAGAATTTGAGGGAAAAAAGGAATTCGAGGGCCTGAGTCTAGCCATGGGACCTGAGCTTTGGTGGGGAGCGAACCCTGCCGTGCTGGTGAAATACCAACGTGAACTAATGGGGATGGAAGTCACGGGTATCTTTCACGAAGACCTGGAAGAGCGAGGACAATCGGAAAGTTCATTCGCTATTCCGCAGCCACGTACCCGCCGGGCCACCCTGCAAATAGAAAAAGAAATGGGAAACTTCGGGTTGCAGTTTGGCGGCATGTGGGGTGGTTCCCCGCTGATTGGAAGAGAGTTTCAATTAGTGAATGGAGATGGCGGTGACGACACCGTGTACAAGGACGAGATCAAATCCTCAGACAACTGGGGTGGTAAAATCAACATGCCCTATTCCAAAGGTCCGATCAACTGGTACGGCCAGGGTAGTGCTCTGGGCCTCGTTGCGAACGGTGGCGCGGACGCCACCCTGACCTTTACCGGTTGGAAGCTGAAGGACAGCGGGAGCGGCAATAAATACAATTTCCTCACTGGTTTCACCTACCTGATCGGCGACCTTCAGATTGCTCCGAACTTCATGTGGCAGCGTCCGATTGAAGGCCCGATCCCCGGAGATGTGACCGCACCGGGCCGGCCGAGAAATATCCTTACCGATCCATTTTCCGTACGAGCCAATCGGGAGACCGTTGCCGGTGAAATTCTTTTCACCTTCGACCCGACGCCAGCCACCTATATGTACCAATGGGACAATGACCGGGCCGAAGACGCCAAGTTTGCCATGAACGCTGGCTTCGTTTTCCGTCACCTACCCACTACCCAGGATGCCGCCATCGGCATTTTACCGGATGGGCGTACGTTCTTTGCCTTT
>JBGCFZ010000484.1:0-6635 GCA_045110355.1 Lewinella sp.
TGAGATGCTCACCGGAAGCGTGAAGGGCTCGGTATTCCGTCCGTTTTTATCTACGCCTACGAACTCGAAGGTGTAATCTCCCGGTGGGATGGACGGATAGCGGACCACCTCACCCGCTTTACTATAAGTGTACGCTTCTTCTAAGCCTACCAATCGGTACCGGAATCCGCTGAGGGAAGAGGAAGATAATTCTATCATTCCCGGTAAAAAGGAAATGGCGTTGTGCTGGAAGTCGAGGTCCAGCGGTTGTGGGTCGTACAGCGAATGCTCGGTTTGGCGGATGCCATTGACCCAGATGTCGGAGAGGTAGATTTTGTTGTCGGAGGTGGTTGCATCCGCTAAGCGGGTATCAACGGTAACGAGGCCGGTTTTGGTGGCCATGGTGAAGGTGGAATCGTTGGCGATGACGTTGGCTCGGATGAACCAGTCATCGGGGATGCCGTCAGCTTCGCTAAAGTATAGGTGCTTGCCGGTTTTGGGATAGTAGCAGAATAGGCCTTGTTCGGTGCCTAGCCATAGGCGGTTTTTGTTGTCTTGGTGTAGGGCGTTTATCCAGAGGTTGCCGGTGGTGGAGATGGGGTTGAAAACGGTTGATAAAGAATCTTGATTCAGTAATAACAAACCAGCAGTTGTACCCAGGTAAAGACCATCATCGTGTAGCACGGCTGATTGCGTATCACCTGGTGTAGGGATTTTATTCGAAACTTCCCAGCCTTTTCCTGTCCTTTTGAAATCCCAAAGGGCCACTTGACGATAACTGGCCAGAAAACGATGATCTGAAAGCTTGATTAGGTAAGAGAAGAAATCATTTTTACCGTGTGGAATACCCTTCAGAAACGCTGGTACTGAATCGCCTTTTATGGAGACGATACCTTCATTACTTAAAATAAGTTTTTCACCATCATCGAAGGGGATCACACCGTGGTAAATACTAGTATCGGTCTTCTGAACGCGGTTGATTACTCCATCAGACGAAAAAGTCGCCATAGCCCACATACCATGTGCAGTGATTTCACCCATCGGAGATATACCAATTTTCGCCTTATTTAACCCTGGAAGTTGCTTAAGGTCTTCTCTTAAAGCTGCTTGCTTATTTCTACCCTTTCGGTAAACACTTCCTTGGTTACTAAGGACAAAAATATCGCCATTCGAAAACAGCGCTATGTCGCTAATTTCTGATCCATCAGGCAATTGAACGAACGAAATGTGAGGGTTGTTAGTGGTAATGATATCCACCCCTTCAGTAAGGTGGCTGACAATAACATTACCTCTGCCATCGGGGGCAAGTGCTCTCGCGTCAGGCCCATTGAGGCCAGAGTCCGTATTCCATTCCGCCACAACCCGGTTGTCCTTGACCGAAAAACGAGAAACCCCTTCCTGAGCGACGCTTACGTAGATATCCCTAGAAGTTGGGTCAAGGGCAACGGTACGCGCTTCGCCGGAGATAATCGTCTCTAGTTTTCTGATTTTCGGATTCAACGGATTAGTCACCAATTGAAAACCTTCCGGCGTAGCCAGGTACAGAGAATCTTTGGCATAAGGAGCAATGGCCTTAACCATTACCGGTAAATCAATCTGTTGAAAATTAGTTATTCCGCCAGCAGTATATTTGAAGTATTCGATTCCGTCATTATTCCACCAAGGAGCTCCAAAAAACAAAACAGTACCGTCTTCGACAATAGAATACAAACTATTGGCACTGATTTTCTCTCTCAGCAAACGATAGGTGAAGTCTCCCGTATTAAAAGCGAAAAGAGAGCTATCCGCTCGAAGAAGTATTTCTTCCCGGATTGAGTCGAAATGAAATATCGTGTAGCCCGTATTAATTTTCTGATCCAAAATATTGAGGCGGAAAGTTTTGAATTTTCCTGAAAGCGGGTCTAAACGATGAAGCGCCTGGTAGGTGGTAAACCAGTAATGGGCGTTGGCATCCTGATACACTTCGGATGCAACGAATTGATCGTGGTTAATATCTGATTCAATATCCTTAACGAGATAACGTGTCGATTGCTGACCATCAAAGCGGTACAGGCCTGATGAATTACCATACCAGTAGAAGCCGTCGGGGAGGTGGGTGAAATTTTGGGCATGGTCTTGCTCAGAGATTGAGGATCGATATACTTTTTGACCAAAAGAGGCTGCAGGTAAGAGCAGTAGTAAAAGTAATAATGGAAACGAATGACAAAAATTACTTGTATTATACTTAGTAAAGCTAAGGAGAGCCATTTTAGAAGTTGATTGGTATCCTATCTTCGACTAAACGCCTTACCGAATGAACATTAATTGCACCTTTAAATCTGTAGAATTCGTTTAGTTCTTTATCTTTCATATCCTTTCTCTTTAATATTTCATCTTTCTTATTATTGTCGTCAATGTCAAGTTTATCATCGATGAACAAATCTCCATTGAGGCCTCTTACCGACCTTATTTGATTAACGGTTTCCCAGAATCGTCTACAAGAAGGAAGTAAGAATACACCAGGAAGACTTAATTCATCTTCAAGGATATTTCGATCATGTTCAAAAGTGCCTGGATATAGGTTACCTGAGGTGTAACGTACTGCAGCTGCTCTTATTCTTGCTATTTCTTCGTCCACCTCTTCTATTGTTCCTGCTTCTGCTTCTGCTTCTGCAACTGCAGCTTCGACTGCTGATATCTCTGCGGGTAGAAGATTTCTCTTTGACAAAAGCTCTATTTTCAGTGTCGAACATATACTAGTATCTAAAGTTCTGAATGGGCGTCCCCAGTCAGTAAAGCGCTCTACTTGGAGCCTTGGATTAACCATCTCAGCGTAATTTATTTCGGCTCCTGAGAAAATAAATTTTAGATTCTGATTGTTAGAATCCACTCCGTATGCTAAATGCATTTGAAAAATGGTATTATAGTCGATATAGGCAGTCCTCAAGTTAGGTCGATATCCTAGAATATCGATTACTTCAGCATGGCGAGGCCAACTTTCAACCTTCACATCCATTGAATTTATGACACTTTCAAACCTATTGAGAGGATAGTAACTCGGTCCACCTCCTTCATATTGAATTATTTGAACTGGAACAGGTCTCGCAACTGTTGTAGGACCTAGATCTAATACTCCCTTCGCGCCAATCAAAGTTCTCATCCAGTTGTTGCCAATTGCAATAGGGGCATTTGTCCTTGAATCAAAAATAGATAGGTTTAGCTCGTAAACCCTTATGTCTTCGATGTTTTCAGCCTGCCATTCTGTAGAACGATCCTCCTCTTTACCGAAGAACGTAACAAACCACCCTAAAGGCATTGATGTCTCCAGACTTCGGTCAGTAGTAATGAAGTCACTAACTAGCTGCTGCATATTAGGCAATTCAAAACCTACTTGATGTTGTATATGAAGTTCGGAGTAGCCACTTCTCTTTATGACCTCTGTATTATCTACTGATATGTCTGCAACCTCTGACTTAGAATAGGTTTTAGCTGATCTCCGTAAATGCGACAAATTATTTGACATGGTAATATTAGTGTTTTTGTATAATTTAAAAGGTTGTCGTGTTTGATCAAATTTCACACTGCAAAGGTGAAGCTAACCTAGAAGCTAACCTAGTAACATCCGTTACCACCCCACCCACCCACAACATAAGGAAAATCCCGCATTAGTTAAAATAATAATATAAAACACCAAAATCCACCCTGGTAGCAAATGTTACTAGGCCCAACCAAACCCAAACAGGATATTTGCCCTGCCTTCCACCCTAAGGAAGGTACGTTGACACTATGCTTTAAATAACAATCCTGGCATCCTGCGGCCGCGCCCTGAAAAAGCGTGTTGCATAAATACTCCGACTGAACGGTCTGGAGGTAAACACTTCCCCTTGCCTGCTATTGAAAACTAACTACACACCATTACGACTATGAATACTCTTCGCCCCCCTCATCTCGCCATTTACTTTTTTCTGGTGCTGCTAATACTAGCCCTTACTATTCCGGTGGGGGTGCTGGTTTGATTAGGAATGGGTACAGGTTCAAAAGCAAGGACCAGAATTTTACACGCCTCAAGAAGGAGGTGTTGCTACCCCAGCTTTCCACTAGCTTTTAAGACCCTTGAATAAACATACTCCTAATGAAAAATCTTTCCCCCCAGCAAATCATATCCTACGGTCTCGTAGCTGCAATTCTAATTGCAATTCCCTGGATTTTATTCGTCACCCCTCCGTGTAATGGCGACTATAAGTTTACCATTGGTGGCGAAAAGTACTTATTGTTCGAATGCATTGGCCCAGACCCCTGCAAGGGGCTAAAGTGCCTCAACGGCGGAGTTTGTGAATCAGGAGTGTGCGATTGCCCAAGCGGTTATTCCGGTAAAAACTGTGAAAACATCGGCGATTATATCTTGGCGTGGGGAAGCAGTCGCGGGGGAATCATACAGAACGATCGTACGATCAGCCGTTCCGGAAGCGACTGGACGGCAGATATCGTTTCGAAAAACTACCTCCCCGCGAACAAAGCGGGCGTGATCGTACACACCGTTACTAACGCGACCGGCGAATACGCCCTTGGCTTTAACCGCCAGCGCTCCTCGGCCCTAGCAACGGACATCGACTTCGGCATTTACTTCGCTCAGGAGGGTCCCGGTAACGTAAAGATGGCGATGCATGATGCCAGCACGCTGCAGAAAATAGCCACCGCTTCACGCGGTGATACGATCCGGATGGAAAAGCACAAGGACGGAACCGTTGTTTTCCTGCGGAACGGTTCGGAATTCCATCGCCTCCCGGGAGCTAATGATTCCTGCTTATTCCTTGACCTCAAGATCAAAAACATGACGCTGCAATCCACTGACTTCTCCCTTGAGGGGGATTGGCATAAGGGGAGTAGAAATGGCTGCTTGTAACGTACAATACTTAAACATGAAAACTATGAAATACAATTCCACCTTAGAAAAATTCATTTCAACGCTCTTTCTTGCGTCGGCTTTGCTCTCCTCCATTTCCTTAAGCGGGCAAACCCAAATCGGGAATGACATTGAACTTTCACCATCATTCTCAAAGACTTCTGGCCTGGCCATGAACGCTGATGGGACCAGAGTTGCCATAGGAGAAGAACAATACTTCGAAAATGGCGAAAGAGTCGGTAGGATTTTAGTGTACGAATGGGACGGAAACACCTGGAATCAAATGGGAAACACCATTATCGGCATTCAACCTAGTGCTGAATTTGGTATTGAACTGGCTATGAATGATGAAGGAACTGTGATATTTGCGGGGCTGCCTGATGCCGATGAATATAATACGGACGCAGGCCTCGTCTACCATTTTTATTACGTAGCGAATGGCGACTACTGGAATTTTTCCACAACAGGAAATTTTGACTTTAGAACCTTTGAGCCTTACGCCCACCTCGGTCGGGCAATCGCTATTGGCGGTTCGCCCCAACGCGTCCTCGTTGGTGCTAATGGGATGCAAGCTTTTCCAAATATTCAGACCGACACCCGGCACGGTGGAATCCAGTTATACGAAATACAGCCAGACAATACCTACGAACGCCTCCTGAACGCAGACTTTAGTGAAGTCGTTGGAGATAACCAAAGTGATCAGATGGGCGTCGATGTAGATATAAGTGATGATGGTCAACGATTTGCCGTAGGTTCCTTCAGGTACGTCAAGATCATGCGTTTCGACCCTGATCCGGTGAACCCTTTATTCGGTGAGTTCGTAACCGAGGCTACAATAGAGAATCCGTCTACTCAATTTAATTTTGGCCACAGTATTTCTCTCGCTGGTAACGGACAGCGGATCACCATTGGTTCGGACCGTGGTGGCCTCATCTATACTTTTGATTTTGATGGAATCAACTGGGTTTCTTCTGCAACTACGTTAGATCTGAATACCGATATTCGTAGCTTCGATCATTCCATTAGACATGAAATGACTAGTGATGGAAATACGCTTATAGTAGGTGCTTACAACAGGTCGATTGATGTCATTGGCAGGTTAATCCGCTACACTTATGAAAACGGGGACTGGATAGAAGAAGATATGAGTAGCCCACTGCTAGACAATTCCGGCTTCAAAGTTGCCATCTCCGATGACGCCAGTATCGTAGCTACTCAATTCATTACCTCCTCTGAGCGAAACTATACCAGGGTTATGGACTTTGGTTCGGTTGTCCTTCCCATCTCCCTCAGCGCTTTTCAGGCTCGACATACGGGGAAGTCCGTACTTCTTACCTGGCAAACCACCTCTGAGGAAAACACCGAAAAGTTCGCCCTGGAGCGTTCCGTCGACGGCGGCCGTACCTTTCAATTGATCGGGGCGGTTGCCGCGCGGAACAGCGAGGCCGGAGCGGCGTACCTGTACCTCGACGAACAGGTTGATGGGCTGGTAGGCCGGCAATTGTACTACCGTTTGCGGGCACAGGATTATGACGGTGCCAATCAGGTCTTCGGTCCGGTAATGGTGGCATTGTCCCCGAATGCGGGAAGTGACTTGAAGGTCTTTCCCAATCCGCTTTCTGCAGGTGAGGCGATCAATATTCAGGGCGGGGCCGCAGGTGCAAAGGTGGAGTTAAGGGCAATGGACGGGAGGCTACTGGCCAGCCTCCGCCCAACGACCGGAAACAGCTACCCCTTGCCCGAATTAGCTGCAGGGGTGTACATCGTTCGTGCG
>JBGCFZ010000485.1:0-8292 GCA_045110355.1 Lewinella sp.
GGGGAGCCTTCAACGCTGCCCTGAACTACAGTAAAGAGCGCGAGCAATTTGGTAAAGCCATCAGTAAATTCCAGGCCATTTCCTTCAAACTCGCCGATATGGCTACGGAGTTGGAAGCAGCCGAACTACTCGTCCGTGAAGCTGGCCGCCTAAAGGACGCTCACCTTCCCGTCACTAAGGTATCTGCCATGGCCAAACTCTTCGCCAGCGAAGTAGCCGTCCGTTGTGCTAACGAAGGGGTGCAAATTTTCGGTGGCTACGGTTTCACCAAAGAATTCCCCGCCGAGAAGTTTTACCGTGACTGTAAGTTGCTCACCATCGGAGAAGGTACTTCTGAGATTCAGAAGCTGGTGATCAGCCGGTCGTTGTTGAAGTAGGTTGCAGGTTGCAGGTTGCAGGTTGCAGGTTGCAGGTTGCACAAGAAAAAATTGCCAAGGGCAATTCAGTGAATTTTTCAGCGAATTCCTCCAAATTAAATCGTGAATTTTCGAGCGGAGTGAGCTGCCTCATGCGGTAGCTGCAACCTGCAGCGCGCCGAAGGTGCTCTGTTACCTGCAACTTGTTCCGTATCTTGCGGCCGTATGTCAGACTACCCTGTTTTAGCGGTCCTTCGTGTCCTCCGCTTCCCCAATTTATTGGTGGTTGCGGCGACCCAGTTGCTGGTGAGCTACCGTATTCTTTTGCCCGCATTCGAACAAGAGGGCATCAGTAGTACTCTATCCTCCTGGAAACTGCTGGAGCTAATTGCCGTCACCCTGGTCATCACGGCCTCTGGGTATCTGATCAACGACATCCAGGACGTCAACACCGATCAGATCAATCGGCCCGGAACCAATCCGGTAGCCCGGCTAGGCAAGGAAACCGTTATGTGGTTCTATGCCGTATGTCTGCTGGGCGGGTTTCTGGTAAGCCAGTTACTAGCCTACCGGCTGGATGAACGGCACCTCTTGTGGATTTTCCCCTTAGCTGCCGGTATGCTGGCCATTTACAGTATCGGCATGAAGCGGGTACCCGTGCTGGGCAACGCACTCGTTGCGGCCTACTGCGCCGGGGTGCCCGGAATCGTACTGTTAGCTGAACGCAGCGCGGTGAAGGAGCTGATCATTGCCAACCCGGAATTGGGCAGTAACGCCTTACGGGTATCTATTCTGTTTATGGTTTTTGCCTTCGTTGCCACCCTGCTGCGGGAGTTGGTAAAAGACCTGGAAGACATCCGTGGAGACCGCGAGGTCGGCCGGAGAACCATTCCCGTTATGTGGGGCATTTCTCTAAGTAGGAAGCTGGGTATTCTATTAGGCATTATGGTCATTCTTGCCATTTTGAGTCCTATATTCTTGGGTTGGCCTGCGTTTCTTGAGCCTCCTATGCTGATTTGTATTGGGGTCTTACTGGTCGGTCTATTGTATATTTTAATCCAGTTGGCCCGCGCTCAAGAGCAGACGGACTACCATCGGCTGAGTACGCAATTGAAGGTCTTTTTGCTGGGCGGGTTGGGGTTGTTGGCATTTTTTTAGGGCGCGGTCGCAGGTGCAGGGGGGAGGATAAAGGAGCCTTAGTAGACCTGTTTGCGGATGTTAGTGGTCTTTACTGGCTTTATTAAACGCTCCCCGTACTTCTACGGAAGTACATGTACCTTACATGTGTGAAAAGCATCACTCTAAAGATCGACAACACTGGTGCCTGGTATGCCAACCAGGGCGTAATCCCCTGGTCCGCCACCAACCTTCCCGCCGATGCCTTCAGCTTTCGGGAAAGGGAGACCATCTACTGGGAAGCAGTCATGCTGGCATACAACAAAGCAACGGGTATATTAAAAATCCGGATCACCGACTTTGAGGCAGCACCCAAGGCTTTCCAGCCTCAACGCAAGATGAAACAAGTAGTAACTGGCTTACTCATCGAGCCAATGGATGGCGAAGCGTTGAAATCACAGCTGACTTTCTATAAAATTGACCAATTGAAGGCGGTCCTTTTGCCCTTCGCTCCCCCACCCTCTATTTCCATTAATTCACCTAAGCCCCCCCCCGTCAAAATTGAATTACCGCAAAGGACCATATCCTTCAGTCACCCGATAATGGACCTGACCTTCCATAACGGTAAGGTGACCGGCAGGGCCGACCTACCCGGGCTTCTTGACCCAGTCTTATTTGCCATACCAAATGACCACCTTGTTGCTGAGTTCGAATCCATCAAGCCATTTTTCGTCAAGGCGCTCAAGCGTAAAACAATCCGGGTAATTGCCAATCTTGACTTCAAAGCGGATGTTCCTTTCCTTCACGGCGTCAGCTCTCCGCAAGTAGCAGCTATCAATGCAAATATGCTCGAAATCTTTCGGGGCCGGGCGTTGCGAGGATTGCTTTCTCCCGATAAAACGAAGGTTGTAGACAAATCTCTCTTCACCCCTGAAGACATTTTCGACAGCCTGGATGACAATGAACTAGGCAAAGCCACTTTACCACAAGACGGGCAGGACCTACTGGCCGAAATCCTTCGGTTACAACAAGTACGCAATGCTAAGCAGTTGGAGTTTCTTGCGGGCAGGCTACACCAGCCAGGCACTAAACTACGCTTCGTTATTTCTCCGCAGTTTGGGTTCGTCTTTTTGGCTATCGGCCAGGAGGCCAATCATTTTATCCTGGAACTGCTTAACTCACACGCCACCTACATTTGGTCCATTCCCAAGTACTGGGAATCGCTGGAAGACCAGTACAAAGCAGTGGAAAAGGAAATAGCCCTCATCGGTCAAATCGGTCGAAGCCAGTACCGCCGAACGCTGCACTTTGAGCACGAGTTCTGGCACGTCGTCCACGAAGCGGCGGAGGGTGGTGTGGTGGATGGGTTCCCAAGGTGGAAGAATCGGGTGTTGGAGGGGATGGTGTAGGGGATTCGCAAAAGGAATGGATATAAATTGGGAAAGAATAAATTCTCATGAAAGTCCCCTCTTTAATCATCAGAAGCTAATTACTTATTTACCCGCCAAATACTCAGGTTGAATCTCCAGGCTATACTTCAAATCAGGCAACAAAATGCGGGGATAGCGCAATTGGAGTTTCCATACGACTCCCTCCCCCATTACCAGACGGCTCCCCGCTGGATAACCAGACTTTGGGATAGGTAGGCTTATTAGGTATCGGTCCGGGAAACGTGAAACATTTTCGCTCACCTTCTCCGTTTTGTCCAGTCGAAGGTCGCCTTGCATAGTCAGGTTGGTAATTCTGAATTCTTCAATGCTAAAACGAACCGTTGCCTCAAGGAACTTCGTTATCCCGTTACGGGGGATGATTTCCAAGAAGGTATCACTCTCCTCGTTCATAAACACCCGATTCTCCAGCCCGGCGAAGTAGGAGTTGTGCGTAATTCTACGTTCACAAATTACCAGAAGTGCCAATATTGGTAGAAGGAAAAACCATTCCAGACCAGCAATGAGCACAATCGCCATGTACACAATGATCATCAAAGCAAAAGGCCAAATCGTTTTCTGGGCAAAAACAAAACTTGCTTCTGACATGACGTAACGAGTATTTAACGTAGAGATTTGGAACCATGCTTGCAGCTGATGAAAGGTATAATGGCTGGCCTTGAAAGATTTTTTTGCTAATTCCTCATCCATATTAAAGCTGCTGAAATCAGGAAAAAGCCGAACAGAAAGGACTTCATCGTAAAGCTCATTTTTGTAAAGGCCTTCAGGTTTAAGTGGCACTTCGAAGGCGAAATGATAGAGTGTTTCTCCACTCTTTAAAATCGTTGAGTTCTCCGCCAGCGTAATCGTTTGATCTTGCATCGTCAGCACCAGGCGCTTTAGTGGCAGCTTCCCTGGTGTTTTTACGATCAGGTGCCCGGCAGGCGGTTTATCAATGCTAAACAGATGACCACCGTCTTCGCTGACAACTTTTGTTTTTAACTGCTTGGCAAGAAACATGGCCGAAGAAGGCTAGGTGAATTAGGCTAC
Organism: Lewinella sp.; assembly: GCA_045110355.1. Taxonomy (GTDB): domain Bacteria; phylum Bacteroidota; class Bacteroidia; order Chitinophagales; family Saprospiraceae; genus Neolewinella. The sequence goes on from JBGCFZ010000485.1 coordinate 3,950, forward strand.
GGTGACAAAACGGTATAACAATGAGGCTACCCATGAAAGGAAACTATACCTCCTTGACCGTAAGATTTAATTTTCTTCCATTTCAAACTGTACGCCCTCATAAAAAGTACTTACAGGAATATTAACATCAAGGGTCCTAATGTACACCTCTTGCTCCTCCTTAAAATACGAACGGATATGCCATAAGTCTGATGCTTCACGGTAAAAAGTCTCGATCAACATTTTCCGACTATCGACAAGTAGATATTCTTTAAAAGAATCGAGTTGCCGATAGGCATGGAATTTTTCCACCCGGTCAATATCAACACTACTATTGGAGATTACCTCAACGATCAGACAAGGGTTAGTCATTCGAGCAATCCCTTTATTATCTTCAAGTTTCAGGTCTTCTCCACAAACCACACTTGCATCTGGAAAATAATACCTGTTTTGTGATTGAATGGCAACAGCCATCTCACTGGATCTCACGTGACAAGCCCCCTTATTGGTTCGGAGGTTAAAGAATACATTATCAACGATGGTTCCATGATGCAATGTCCCACCAGACATCATCCGGATTTCTCCGGAGATATACTCCAGCTTATGTTGAGACTTACTCAACTGCTCGAAATACTCTTGTTTAGCGTATGGACGCTTTTCCAGTTGTAGACCTTCCATAATATAGTTAACAACTAAGGTAGCCACAAAGTTAAAAGCCAGGGTTTTACCCTTTGCCCTTGTGTGTATACCAGATTGCAGGTTCGTCTGTAAAAGCGAGTTATTTTAATCGGCGGTAGCCGATACGAGCGCTAGCGAGCATCGGCACAGCTCGTTAGAGCTTTATAGCACAGGCCTGCGTTTTAACGCAGGTAAGGCCCAAAACGGTTCCCGCAATTTGATATACACCCTTTGCCCTTCAACCTTCCCTGCACCTGCGGCCGCGCCCAAAGGAAAAGGAAAAAAAGGAGAAATAACCCAGCCCAACCGCAACTCCTCCCCCACCATTCGCGGTTCAATCAGCCATAGTTAACGCGCAACGGGCGATAAAACAAGGAACTATGAACGATTGACTACCGACTATAACTATCTTCGCACGAAATTTAGCAGCATGTCAGCGACAACCACCTATTCCGCAAAAGACGTTGAGTCCAAATGGTACGCCCACTGGCTGGAAAAGAACTATTTCCACAGTGAGCCAGATGACCGGGAAGCCTATACCATCGTGATTCCGCCACCCAACGTGACCGGCGTTTTGCACATGGGCCACATGCTGAATAATACCATCCAGGATATCCTGATCCGTAAAGCCCGGCTCGATGGTAAAAATGCCTGCTGGGTTCCCGGTACCGATCATGCAAGTATCGCTACGGAAGCTAAAGTCGTTAAAAAACTGCGCGAACAGGGCATCAAGAAATCTGACCTGACCCGGGAGGAATTCATGAAACACGCCTTTGCCTGGAAGGAAGAATACGGTGGCATCATCCTGAAGCAACTGCAGGAACTGGGCGCCAGCTGTGACTGGGAACGCACGCGCTTTACGATGGAGCCGGAGATGTACAAGGCCGTCATTAAGGTCTTCGTTAACCTCCACAAAAAAGGTAAGCTTTACCGTGACCTGCGGATGACGAACTGGGATCCCGCTGCCCAGACAGTTCTCTCCAATGAGGAAGTTATCCACACTGAGGAGAACAAGAACCTCTACCACGTTCGGTATAAAGTTGCTGGTACCGAGGACGAGTACATCGTCATCGCCACCAGCCGCCCGGAAACCATCCCGGCCGATACTGCCCTGGCCGTTCATCCCGACGACGAACGTTATAAAAAATATCACGGCCGCAAGGTTATTGTTCCCATCGCTAACCGCGAAGTACCGATCATCGCCGACGATTACGTTGCCATGGACTTCGGCACCGGTGCCCTCAAGATCACCCCGGCGCACGATATGAACGACAACGCCCTGGGCGAGAAGTACGGTCTTGAGGTTATCGACCTGCTTAATGCTGACGGGACGATGAACGAGAACGCCATCGAGTTTGTCGGTATGGACCGCGACGAGGCCCGCGTGGAGTTCGTTAAGCTGCTCAAGAAAACCGGTGACCTGCTGGAAACAAAGCAGTATCGGACCAGCGTTGGTCGCTCCGAGCGGACCGATGCCGTTATCGAGCCACGGCTGACGATGCAGTGGTTCCTTAAGATGGACGAGTTGGCAGCTACGGCCCTGAACGCCGTTGAATCTGGTGAGATCAAGTTCCATCCCGCCAACATGATCAACATGTACCGCAGCTGGCTGAAGGAAGAGAACGTCAGAGACTGGCCGATCAGCCGTCAGCTTTGGTGGGGACAGCGCATCCCGGCTTACTATTATAAAGAAGAAGTCTTTGTCGCTGAGACCCCGGAAGAAGCGCTGGCTGAAGCCCAAGAGAAGTTTCCGTCGGAGAATTTGACCATAGCGGACCTCCAGCAAGACGAGGACGTTCTGGACACCTGGTTTTCCAGTTGGCTCTGGCCCCTGTCCGTTTTTGACGGCTGGAAAGACACGAAGGAACTGGAATATTACTACCCGACGAACGACCTCGTTACGGGCTGGGACATCATTTTCTTCTGGGTTGCCAGGATGATTATGTCGGGCTATGAGTTCAGCGAAGAATTGCTGGGCGAAGCCTTCGCGAAGAAAAACGGTAAAATGCCGTTTAAGAACGTCTACTTCACGGGGATGGTCCGAGATGAGAAACGGCGCAAAATGTCGAAGTCTCTGGGCAATAGCCCGGACGCACTGGAGCTGTTGAAGAACTACGGCGCCGACGGCGTTCGCTTTGGCATGCTGTCCAGTGCCGCTGCGGGCAATGACATTGTTTTCGATGCACCGATTGACCCCGAAACAAAGAAGGTCCTCGACGAATCTGAGCTGTGCAACCAGGGCAAGAAGTTTTGCAACAAAATCTTCAATGCCAACCGGCTGATCCAGAGTTTTGAGGTAGCCGATAGCATTCCGAATCCGACGGCATTACTGGCGGCTAAATGGCTGGAAGCAAAACTGAACCATACCATCGTTGAAGTTGACCGCATGCTCGAGGAGTACCGCGTTAACGAGGCGATGATGACGCTGTACAAATTCATCTGGGGCGATTTCTGCTCGTGGTACCTGGAGGCGATCAAGCCCGGCGAAGGCGAGGCCATCAGCCAGCAGACCTACGAGGCGACCATCTCCGCTTTCGAGCGAATGATGACCCTCTTGCACCCCTTCATGCCCTTCATCACGGAGGAAGTTTGGCACGACCTGCGCGACCGTAAGGAAGGCGAAGACTGTGTCGTTTCCAGCTGGCCGAAAGCGGCAGCTTTCGATACGGGTATCGTCAAATCCTTCACGTTGTTGCAGGATACTGTTTCCAGCATTCGCGACATCCGCAACCAGCGTAAGGTTGGGAAGCGGGAGCCCCTTGCCCTGTTCGTCAACCAAAGTGCCTCAAGTGAGGAGCTATTAGGCGCGAACGCAGGTGCAGTGGAATTTCTTCGGAAAGCAGGCGCCCTTAAATCCGTTGAACTAACGACGGAAGCGCCGGCCAATGCCCTACCCTTCCTGATCGGTAACGACAAGGCTTACCTGGTCCTCAACGAGACCATCGACACTGAGGCGGAGAACGCCAAGATCAACGCAGAGATCAAGCGCCTCGAAGGCCAGCTGATCGGCGTAACGAAGAAGCTCGCTAACGAGCGCTTTGTTGCTAATGCGCCTGACGCCGTTGTCGCTTTGGAGAAGAAGAAAATGGCGGACTGGACGGCTAAGGTGGAGAGCCTTAGGGCTATGTTGGGGTAAGCCATAATTGGGTTATTACTTTCGCAACCGGGGGGTGATCAACACTCAAGGTTTACACATCATACTGCTCCTTCACCCCTGGGGAGCCTGGTACGCTATGGCCCAAAAGGGCACTTTGCACCTGCGGCCCCGGCCCTAAACTCAGCACGACGCGAAAAAACCATTACCATTCAGAACATTCTTCTTGTTCTGAATGGTAATGGCTTGTCCCGCCATAACGGAACTTGTAGTCTGCGAAATCACTTTCTGCACAGCACCACCCGCCAACAAAGCACTGTAAATTAAATGTTTAAACATAATAAAGTCTACGATATGATGTTTTCTGCTCACTTTCATGTTGGAAAAATGGCAACATTACTTTTTCAATTTTCAGTAGAACGCCCATTTCCACCATTCGAGGACCTTGGATAAGGGTAGCTAGTTACGTAAATTTATCCACCTCACCAGACGATCTGACTGCTTTGGTGATGTTAGCAACACGATTAATGCACCATCAAAATGCGCTCCACCAACTTACTGGATGAACGCATGCATGGCTGGTTTCATTATT
>JBGCFZ010000486.1:0-3426 GCA_045110355.1 Lewinella sp.
TGATGGCCGTCATTTTCCTTGCGCTATTGATGGTGGTTTATGTACTGCTGATCTTCGCGGGGTTGATGTAGGACCACTTTTAATCCTACTGGGCATAAGACTGGTTTTCCCGGTCGGACGGCTACCCGCCAGTCGACTTCGTCGACTTTGTGGGGGCCGTCGGGCCGGTTGTTGGATGTTGTCCCTCAACACGTCGTGAGAGTATGCGTTAGCCCTGTCCCCTCCCTAACCCCTAAGGACTCGTGAAAACGCTGCGTGTTTTGTAGGTTTGATCGAGGTCCAATAGAACTGACACCACTCGATTGAGAAGGGTTTTTCATGACCTCCTCAGGGTAATCGCAATGTCCTCTTAATTTGAGGGTTTCGGCAAAAAAACGCGCAGCGTTTTCAATAGCCCTCCCCGTGGGGAGGGTTTGGGAGGGGGTTTCAAGCGATTGACCCAATGACCGCCTCTAAAACAACTTCATACGCCAAAATCTAATTACCTTCGCGCCCTGATATGGAAAAAACGCTCCCCGCCATCCTCGAAGCCGGTGTTCAAGCCGCAATTACTGACCTCTACGGTGCCGATGGCACCGCCGTGGAAATCACTTTACAAACCACCCGGCGGGAGTTTGAAGGTGAATTCACGGTGGTAACCTTCCCACTCACCAGAGTAGCGCGCAAAAAGCCGGATGAAATTGCGGAAGATTTGGGCCATTACCTGAAGGAGAAAGTTACAGAAGTTACGGATTTCAACGTAATCAAAGGCTTCCTTAATCTCGTCATCGCCGATGCGTATTGGAAGAACTTTTTGCTGACCGAGGGCATTTCCGATGACTACGGCCAGGGAGCCCCGAAGGGAGAAACGGTGGTCGTTGAATTCGCTAGCCCCAATACAAATAAGCCCTTGCACCTGGGGCACGTTCGGAACATCCTCCTGGGGTGGTCCAGCGCGCAGCTGCTGGCTAAGGCAGGCTACGATGTGAAGAAAGTTCAGATCATCAACGATCGGGGCATCGCCATCTGTAAATCTATGCTTGCCTGGCAGCTGTTCGGTCAGGGCGCTACACCTGAAAGCACGGGGACTAAGCCTGACCACTTTGTGGGAGCGTATTATGTACGCTTCGAGCAGAAGTTTCAGGAAGAGTACAAGGCTTGGCAAACGACCGATGACGGAAAGTCAGTATTGGCCGAACACGGTAAAGAGGGGCAAAGTCCGGAAGCCTTCTTCAAAGGCTACAGCAAAAAATATTTCAACGATTACAGCAAACTTGGGGCCCAGGCCAGTGAAATGCTGCGGCAGTGGGAGGCCGGCGATGAAGCTACCCGAGAGCTATGGGGTAGAATGAACGGCTGGGTCTATGAAGGATTCGAAGAAACCTATGCCGCCCTGGGCGTAAACTTCGATAAACTCTACTACGAATCGAATACCTACGTTCTTGGTAAAGACATGGTCGACAAGGGGCTGAAAATGGACGTTTTCCATACCAGAGAAGATGGTTCTATTTATGCTGACCTCACCGACGCCAAACTCTCCGAAAAGACCCTGGTGCGGGCGGATGGCACCAGCATCTATATAACCCAGGATCTTGGCACGGCCCGCCTCCGCTATGACGACTTCGGCGCCACCCGGATGCTCTACACAGTGGCAGATGAACAAAACCACCACTTTGCCACACTCTTTGAATTGCTGAAGCGCCTGGAAGAACCCTACGCAGCGGGTCTATACCACCTCAGCTACGGAATGGTCGATCTGCCCAGTGGCAAGATGAAAAGTCGGGAAGGAACCGTTGTCGATGCCGATGACCTGATGAAAGAAGTGATCCACGAAGCCCGACTCGTCAGTCAGGAACGTGCTGCTACCAGCGAACTCTCCATTGAAGACCAGGACGAGATCATCCGGCAAATTGGCCTCGCTGCGCTGAAATTCCACATCATCAAGGTCGGTCCTAAAAAGCGGATGACCTTTGATCCTAAAGAATCGGTCGATATGCAGGGACAAACCGGTCCCTACGTACAGAACGCCTACGTCCGTACGCGGGCAGTTTGGCGGAAAGCTGATGAAAAAGGTACGACCATCGACTTTACCCTGGCAAAGGACTACACCAATCTTGCTCCGGCTGAACGGGAGCTGATCAGTCAACTCTATGGCTTTCCTGAGTTGATCAGTACTGCCGCCGAGTCCTATGACCCTAGCCTGATTGCGATGTTCTGCTATGAACTTGCCAAGAACTTACACAAATTTTGGCATGACCACAGCATCCTCAGCGCAGAGACACCGGCTGCGGTGGCCTTCCGCCTACAGCTCTGTAAGGCGGTAGGAAACAGCCTGCAAACAGGTATGCACCTTATCGGTATTGAGGTGCCGGAACGGATGTAGAAATTGTTCGTCCGTCAACGCTTCCGCTCTTGGCCGAAGTTGCCTCTGGCAACGAGCGGAAGCGTCGGCCTCCGGCCGCGCGGCGGATGGATGGAACGATCATTTTATCGTAGACAAGGGTCAAAACAATCGGAGAGCGACTAATGTATGCAAAGTCGTCCGACGTAGCGTGTTCAATATTTCACAGGGAGTTGTTAGAGTAACCAAAAGCCGGCAGACGAACTTTTGTCCGGCTGCGCCAGGCCAAAAGAATGTGCTTCGCAGTACTTCGTGCTCGGCTGACGGCTGGTCAATCTCGGTCTGGTCGTCGGCCGAATTCTTTTTTGCTTTTCAATCTAGGCTTTAAGGATAGAGAAAGTACTACAATCAGAAAAGTGACATATCTTACAATACAGAATCGCAAAAAAGTTCGTCCGCCGACTCTGGGCATTTTATTCGTTGCAAAATATTGAACACGCTACGTCCGACGTGTTTGTAAGGCCCTACAGCCAACGACTTCGGTACCACATCTACCCGAAATATCCCACCCCCCGCTCCTCCAACAACTCAATCAGCTCCCGCTGGAAATACTTATACCGATCCGGCACCCCCAAAACCCTGATCTTCTTCCCAAACCGTGCCCCACCGTTTTGTCCGATGGCTTTTCGGTGTCTTTCTTCCATGACCAGGACGGTGTCCGCCCATTCCATCAACTCCTCCGTTAGTGGGGTAGTCCCTTCTTTGCGACAGAGCCTGAGGTTTGTTCCCGCTGAGGCGAATTCAAGGGTAGGGTACTGCTCTGCGAAATAGTCTTCAGCTGTTTTAGAACGTTGGATATTGGCGGAGCAGACGAATAAGATCTTCTTCATAAATTGAATAACAGTTCCGCTCTTGGACTAAGTTGCTTCTGGTAACGAGCGATAGGCTTTGCCCTGCAGCCAAGCAGCTAGTGGGTGAGTTCACAATTACTTGACCGTTATTCCTTGCCTTTTAGCACCGTGACTTCGTTGCTGAAATCCTCATTTAGCTATGGCTAAAATCCGGTTTCAGCGCCTTGCCACGGCACGAAAATCCTGCGGACTAAA
>JBGCFZ010000487.1:0-6442 GCA_045110355.1 Lewinella sp.
TAACTGCGGCGTCTTTTACCCGCTGGCTGCGTTGCTTGAATCCTCATTTAGCTACGGCTAAATTCCGGTTCAAGCGCCTTGCCAGCAGGCAAAATTCACCAGCATTTAATGCGACAGAATCGACCTGACAAAGCACTAGCCTTTTTAAAATTCCAGAAGTAAAGCAGTGTTGCTGTAATGGCGCCAACGATCGCTGCATTGATGATTACGTCTTGGTTCAGGGCTCCATCCCGAAACCAGGAAACAAACGATGTTAGCAGTGTGAATAACAAGAAAAAGCCAATCGCGCGTAACAGAGGGGATTTCATTATTGGTAGTTTTTAGATATAAATTGCCACGGGTAATCGCATGGTCTCGGTTACTCGACCGGAAAACGCGCAGCGTTTTTACAAAGCCCTCCCCCTTGGAGAGGGTTGAGAGGGGGTTGCTTTTGATTGCCTCCCATAAATCAAAAATATGCAAAAGATAACCGAACAACCCGGCCCATACCGCCACCTTGAGAAGCAATCCACCCTGGAGTTGCTGACGAACATTAACCGCGAAGACCAGAAGGTCGCCCTAGCGGTGGAACGTTGCATCCCTGAGCTGACGGCCCTGATCGACGAAATAGTGCCGCGCATGCAGCGCGGCGGCCGCATCTTCTATACCGGAGCCGGCACCAGCGGCCGGCTGGGTGTACTCGACGCCAGCGAATGCCCGCCCACCTTCGGTGTCCCGCCTGAGTGGGTGGTAGGCCTCATTGCTGGCGGCGACCATGCGCTGCGCCACCCGGTCGAATCGGCCGAAGACGCCGAAGGACAAGGCTGGGTCGATCTGGAAGCCCACAACATCGGCCCGGAAGACACCCTGATTGGCATCGCTGCCTCCGGTACAACACCCTACGTCGTTGGCGGGCTAAAGGCCTGCCGGGAGCGGGGCATCCTCACAGCCTGTGTAACCTGTAACCCCGGCGCACCCGTTACGGAACATGCTGACCACCCCATCGTGGCGGTTGTCGGCCCGGAAGTTGTCACCGGTAGCACCCGCATGAAATCCGGGACCGCCCAAAAGCTGATCCTGAACATGATTACCACCACCACGATGATTCGCCTTGGTCGGGTGAAAGACAACCGTATGGTCGACATGCAACTCTCTAACGCCAAACTTGTAGACCGGGGGACGAAGATGATCGTCGATGCCCTGGGTATTTCTTACGGGGAGGCTAAGCGGCGCTTGCTGCTGGAGGGGAGTGTGCGGGCGGTGATTGAATAATAAAAGTTCTCTTTTTACAATGCGTAACATTTTTCACTTGTCGCGTAGTGACTGCCCCTAGAGTTGCCTGGGACAAGGAGGGACGACGCAGTCTCTGGCAAGGAAAATGTGCTTTTGGCCGGACGACGCTGCGCGTCGTACCGTTGGAGATTGAGCCACAACCCCGGACTTTGTCCAGGGTGAACCAGAGGGATATTCGCTACGCGAAATCATGGAAGGCGAAATACAAAAACTTACGTTATAAAGTATTAATTTCAGAATATGAACTCAGGTAAATACTTTGTCAGGAAGATTGGAGGTTTGTTTTTACTATTTATTGCGTTTAGCTGCCAGCCACCGAACCCAGCAAAACAGAACAAGGCAGCGCCCAAAGATCCCTCCCCGAAAAAGGAGTCTCTTGCCCTACAACCGCTCTTAGACTCGATGGGCCTAAAGGGGACCGTCATTGTATTCGACGAGGCAGCCAACACCTACCACGCTAACGACTACAAGTGGGCCGCCACCGGCCAACTCCCCGCCTCCACCTTCAAAATTCCCAATACCATCATCGCGCTGGAAACAGGCGTCGCCGCCAACTCAGATCACCTTTTTAAGTGGGATGGGTCAGACTACTGGCTCGACGCCTGGGAGCAGGACCTGACGCTGAAAGAAGCCTACGCTGCCTCCTGCGTGCCCTGCTACCAGGAGGTCGCCCGCGCCGTTGGCGCAGTACGGGTGCGGGCCGAACTAGATCGGCTCGGCTACCCCGGCATGGTCTTTGACACCGCGACGGTGGATAATTTTTGGTTGGGCGGTGACTCCCGGATCAGCCCACAGCAGCAGATTGATTTTTTGCGACGCATCTACCGGGAGGAATTACCCATCCGGCCAGCTACGCAGCGTGCCATCCGGGACATCATGGTGATGGAGAAGACCGATGATTATACCCTTAGTGGTAAAACCGGCTGGTCGGTTGACGGGGAGAAGAATAATGGCTGGTTCGTCGGCTTTGTGGAGAAAGGGGCAGAGGTATATTATTTTGCCACCAACGTGTCACCAGGACCAGACTTCAATATGGATGGGTTTGCTGGCATACGGGTTAAGGTGACGTACCTGGCGCTGGCGCAGATGGAAGTATTGTAAACCTTTCGCAACATCCAAACTACGGCTAATGGTGTTGCTATGCCATGATAAACGCTCTTCGCACCGGCCAGATTCTCTACGTCAGAAACTACGAAGCCTGCCTCGATTTTTATGGTAACAAACTGCAACTGCCCATTCATTTCGCTAATGAGGAATTGACCTGCTACGACTTTTTTGGTACCTACCTGATGGTGGAACGGGAAGACCGAGCGGAATACCTGAAACTGCCTGCCGGTCAACCCAAAGTATTCACTTGCTTGCGCCTCAATGTGGTGGATGTGAAAGGAGCAGCTGCGACTGTTGCTGCTCGTGGTGTCGAAGTCGACTACCAGGAACACAGCTGGGGAACTGTCGCTAAATTCAAAGACCCAGGTGGGAATATGATCGCTTTTAAAGATGAAGCGGGTTTTTTAAGGCAGATGGCTGAACATTGCGCTTAAAAACCTATCTCTGCATCCTGCGGCCGCGCCACATAATATTGAAGTCACCAGTTCTAAGCCAGTGCCATTCCAACCGGTAAAACAGCCACTGAATCTACTTTGGTCAATCGCTGCAACAGTTCATCGAGATAAGCGCCCGAAATAGGTCCCCAGCCCTCGTCTTCCAATCCATGTAGATTGAGGATCAACCACCCCCCGTCGGTCTTCAAGAAATCGTTGACTTGCTGATCTACCCACCGGTCGTTATTGTCAGGCCCGCTAGTCCAGCAGCCAAGGCGACCGGTTTCCTCCATCACCGGCAGCGCATTGTACTCCTCGTCTTCCCAGAGCAACCATCCACCAGTGCGAACAGCGCGAACGTGCTGGAGGGTAAACAAATCCAGCTCTTCGGTAGAAGCGTCGAAAGCATAGTTGTATACGGCCTTCTTAGCGTCGTACCCATCCAGGTTGCTGTCGAAATACTCGAGGCACTTCAGAATATTCTCTTTGGCTTGAGCCAGCGGTACTTTTGTCAGGTTCAGGTGCTTCCAGGAGTGGGGCATTACCTCATGACCCCGGCTGGTGAGCTTGTTCCAATCATCAAAATCTCCAAGAATTTCTGGTAATATCCAGTCGTCTACCTTTTTAAAATCAGGCATATGGCCGGTGGCGATAACGTTGAGGCATGCCTTGAGACCATATTCCTCATGGATTTCAGCGATCCGGTAGAAGGACTTTTTGAAGCCGTCGTCAAAGCTTAGGGATAAGACGTGTGTCTTTCCAGTAGGCACGGCCAGCTTCGGTGTGCAGGCGGTGGCCAGTAAACCGGTAGCGGCCAGGGCGGAGGCCTTAAGGAAATTTCGTCTTTGCATGTCTTTACTGTTCTTCAGCCTTCAGGCTGAATCTAATATACCACCTTCAGCCTGAAGGCTGAAGAACGGTCTAGTCGTTCAACCGTCCCCGCTCTTCGCTGGCAGAACTCCGCCGACCTTCATTCTTCTTCAGGAATCGGTTGCCGAATTTGTAAGTGAGTTTCACACTAACAACTGGTGCTTCCCAAATCGAACGAATATCCAGGTTCTGTTCCTGGTATCGAATGGTCCCAGTAAAGAATTTCTGGACGATGCCATCACCCGAGAGTACGAAGTTTAGGCGGTCGTCGAAGAAGTCTTTTTCCAGGCCTGCAGATACACCATAAAGCGGATCCGTGCGGATGATGCCATCGATTCCCTTGCCCTGGTACCAACCGGAAACTTCGCCCTTCCAGTCGCCGGGCAATTGGGCGTTCACCTGGAAGAAACCGGTGAAACTCCACTGGTCCTGGTCAAGCTGGCCACCGAGGTAATCGGAAGTGTAGTCATTGTAGTAAAGCATTCCACCGATGTATCCGGAAATTGGTTTGGCGATAAAGTCGAGGGGAAGGAAGAGGCTGCCACCATAACGGATGTAGCGGTCGAGGTTAACCGTATTCTGGAAGGCAACCCCCGTTTCTGAATCCTGTTCCGTTACGTCGGCGATCACGTCGCTGGTATAATCGTAGCTGAGGTTGAAAAACGGCTGTTTCTCGTAAGTGAGGCTGAATTGGCCGCTGTGGATCAGTTCAGGCCTGAGGAAAGGATTCCCTTTTTCAAAGGTTAATGGGTCGAGGTAGCTAACGAAGGGATTTAGGTCATAATAGCTCGGTCGTTCAATGCGGTAACTGTAGGCGACCGCAACGCCAATGGGCCCAAATGCTGGAGCATTGAAACTTACGGAGGGGAAAAGCTGGTTGAAGTTGCGGTTGTTAGTACTGTCCAGCGTCACGTTATATCCCTCCATTTTGGTGTCTTCGAAGCGTAGGCCAAAGTTGGCGCTGAGGTCTCCCTTCTCCCAGCCTAGGCTGGTGTATACGGCCTTTATGTTCTCGTCGTAAAGAAATTTATTGCTGAGGTTGTCGTCAACGACCATTTCTCCATTCTGGCTAAAACGTGCAAGTAGCTCATTGTCCAGTGCTGCCATACTGGCCTTCGCACCGGCTTTGAAAATGAGGGTGGTGCTTAGTGGCTTCTTATAGTCTACCTGACCGGAAATGATATTGGCGGAGGAAGGCTCGAGGTTTACCCGGTCGGGGAAATCGGAGCCAATCGTTTTTAGCGCTACGCGCCCGTCCCGGGTAAAACGGTTATAGCTGGCATCAAAATTAATTTCCTGGCCACTGGTGTCGAGCTTGGTGCGGTGGAAGACATCGAGATTCAGGCTGGTCCAGGGGCGTTCACGTTCGGCGGAGGTAACGAAAGATTCGAGCAGCTCGTTGGTCTCCGGACTTAATACGTCGGTGGCGTTATTGGCCGAGCGGGGGCTTTGCCCCCAGTTGTAGCGGGCGTTGAGGCCAACACGCTGCTGGTCGGTTAGGTCATAGTCCATGCCGCCACGGAGACTGTAAGAGTTGGGGACGCCGAAGTCTCGATTAGTCTGTACAAAGGTTCTGTCGTCAAACTTACGAACGAGGTCAAGTCCTTCCACCCAGCTCCGTTGGTTCCAGGAAGCGCCACCAGTAAGGTTCAGCTTGCCGGCGCGGTGACTGAGTTGGCCACCAGCCCGATACTTGGCCCGTTCGCCGTAGCCTCCGCCCACATAGACTGAGCCATTGGTGCCCAAAAGGCTGTTCTTTTTTAATACGAGGTTGATCACCCCGCCGGAGCCTTCCGCATCGTACTGCGCACCGGGTTGGCTGATGACTTCGATGGATTTTATGTTGTCTGCCGGCATGTCTCTGAGTAAGCTCTGGATGTCCATGTACTTCGTTGGCCGGCCATCAATCAAGATGGTAAGACCAGACTTGCCAGCCATCTGAATCCGGTTGCCCGCAATGACAATGCCCGGAACTTTACGCAACATGTCAATGACCGTACCGCCCTGGCCGGTGATGCTTTGGTCTACGTTAACGACGAGCATGCCCGCCTTTTGTTCCAGAAATGGCTTGCGGGCTATTACCTCAACGGTTTCCAGATTAGTGGCAGAACCGCTGATTTGATAAAAGGGGAGGACGAGGTCCTGGCCTGCGGTAAGGGTAAAGACCGGGTGGTCCGTCTCTCCATAACCGATGCCGGTGGTACGAATGAAGTAGTCTGCTGGTGGAACTTCATTAAATTCAAACCGTCCCGTTTCGTCGGCTAATTCAAGTTTGATCACCGCACTGTCTGCAGCCGCTAAAAGTAAGATGTTGGTGAATTCGGCCGGGGTGTCATCGTTCAATACCCTCCCGGTAAGGCTACCGTTTTCCGGAATTTTGTTTTCCTGGGCGCGGACGCTGGTGCAGACAAGGGTTAAGAGCAAAGTAAGACAAACGCTGTAAAAAGTTTTCATATTGGTGGGTGTTGGTTGGCCTGGAAGGTCATGTGCTAAAGCCAGAAAATTTATTAAAATGGCAAGAGGGGCGTGGCAGTCTGTGAACTACGAATAATGATCTTACCGAAGGTGGTCTGGGTTGTTTTAAGGGACGAAGGTGTGGAAACTGGATTGCATTCCTGAAGCGTCTTAGAATTCAACCACTGGCTACACGTTGGTGGTCCGTTCATTGTTACACCACTGATGCCCGAAGTTTCAAATACCGGAGTATTTTTTGCTGTCACAACTGTATTTGCACCTGCGGCCCCGCCATCGTCCTTTTC
>JBGCFZ010000488.1:0-12792 GCA_045110355.1 Lewinella sp.
ACTAAGTTTTCACATGCAGGGGCCGGGCTTGCCCCGGCCCTCTGCGTATGGAAGAATCGTGTTTTTCGTTCGCTCAGCGAACGAAAAGGAGCGTTTGATGGGGCAGCCGATACGGGTGGAGGCAAGCCCCACCCGTACGGAGAAATGCCATAAAACTTAAATTACACTGTACTAGTACAGTGTAAATTAATGAAAAACACCCAGCAGCATCAAAGCCACTGGGCGTTCCCCAATTCAGATTTTAGCAGGCAAACTGCCCGCTAAATTTTAGTCCCGACGATCACGACGATCCCGGCCACCGCGACGGTCACCGCCACGACGATCTCCACGGTCGCCACGATCACGGCGCGGACGATCCTTAGCGGCTTGTCGCTCAGCAGCGAGCTCCTCGTCGGTAGGGATGGTTCCGTCAGCACGTGGCATGATGGCTTTGCGGCTGAGGCGCAGTTTACCCGTACGCTCGTCGATGTCGACGATCTTGAAGGTAACCTCATCGCCTTCGCTGAAGGCGTCCTCAACGTTTTCGATGCGGCTGTGGCTCATTTCTGACACGTGCAGCAAACCATCCTTACCACCTTCGAAACCAACGAATACACCGTAAGGCATGATGGTCTTCACGTGGCCGGTGTAAACACCACCTACCTCTGGGGTAAAGGTGATCTTCTTGATGCGTGCAACGGCGTCATCAATCGCAGCTTTGTCATTAGAAGCAATGGAGATGTGGCCCTTACCATCAACTTCGTCGATGTTGATGTTCGTGCCAGTCATTTCCTGCAGCTCCTGAATGATCTTACCACCAGGTCCGATCACGGCACCAATGTAAGACTTCTCGATGATCATCTTAACGATCCGCGGAGCGTGCGGCTTGAGGTCATCGTTCGGCTTCTCAATGGTCTTCGCCATTTCACCAAGGATGTGGAGGCGGCCAGCGCGGGCTTGCTCCAGTGCCTGTTCAAGTTGTTCGTAGGGGAGGCCGTCGATCTTGATGTCCATCTGGCAGGCCGTAATACCTTCTTCGGTACCCGTCAGTTTGAAGTCCATGTCACCGAGGGCATCCTCGTCACCAAGAATGTCGGAAAGGATAGCAATCTTGCCATCTTCGGCGACCATACCCATGGCGATACCGGCTACGGCACGCTTGAGTTTCACCCCGCCGTCCATCAACGCCATTGAGCCAGCACAAACGGTGGCCATAGAGCTGGAGCCGTTGGACTCCATGATGTCAGAAACGATACGGATGGTGTGGGTCATCTCATCGGGCAGGACCTGACGGATGGAACGGTGAGCGAGGTTCGCGTGCCCAACTTCACGACGGCCAGGACCGCGCATTGGCTTCGTCTCACCTACGGAGTAAGCGGGGAAGTTGTAGTGCAGGATGAAATCAGCGAAGCTGTTTTCGTAAGCCACATCAACCATCTGCTTATCGGTCTTCGTACCGAGGGTTAGGCTGGTCAACGACTGAGTCTCACCACGGTTAAAGATGGCAGAACCGTGCGCAGATGGCAGATAATCAATTTCTGTCCAGATGTCACGCACTTGATCGAACTTACGCCCGTCAAGACGAATGCTCTCGTTAAGCATGAGGCCACGAATGGTCTTCTTCTGGATCTTATTGTAAGCAGCGCTGAGCTGCTCCTTGTTCTCCTTCTGCCATTCTTCGCCTTTCTCTTCAAGTACGGCGGCTTTGTAGTCTTCCTTCACTTTCTTGAAGGCGTCCTTGCGCTGCTGCTTGTTGAGGGCACCACGTGCGACGGATTCGACGGCATCTTTCACCTTACCTTCAACGTAGCTGAGAATTTCTTCGTCAACACCCGCAATCTCGACTTCCCGAGGCGTAGGGTTCACCAAGGCACGCAGTTCAAGCTGTGCCTTACACTGTACTTTGATGGCTTCGTGTCCGACTTTAAGGGCTTCGATGATGGCTTTTTCGTCCACTTCTTTGCCTTCACCTTCCACCATCATGATGTTGTCGGCATCAGCCGCAACGATGAGGTCAAGGTCTGCGTCCTTCAGGGCAGATCGATCTGCATTAACGACGTAATCGCCATTAATACGCGCTACGCGGCATTCGGAAATCGGCCCGGCAAAGGGGATATCAGAAACCATCAGCGCGGCAGAAGCTGCGAGGCCGGCAAGGGCATCGGGCATCACCTCCGGGTCGAGAGAAATCAGGTTAATGATGACCTGCGTATCGAACATGTATCCCTTAGGGAAGAGCGGACGAATGGCGCGGTCAACAATGCGGCTGATGAGGATTTCGTAGTCGTTGAGGCGGGTCTCGCGGCGGAAGAAGTTACCGGGGATGCGGCCTGCGGCCGCGAACTTCTCCTGGTAATCTACGCTCAGCGGAAAGAAGGCCTGGCCTTCACGTACGCTGTGAGAAGAAACTACTGAACAGAAAAGCATGGTTTTACCACACTTCACTACGACTGAACCGTCGGCCTGTGTGGCCAGTTTTCCGGTTTCGATGGTGACTTCACGCCCGTTTGGCAATTCGAAGTTCACCGTCATTGGGGTCTTATTACCCATGGTTGTATAATGACTTGGTTAAATATTCAAAGAGAATGGAAGAATAAGCGAATGAAAGACTCAAGGGTGGTTATTCACCCATTCTCTCATTCTTTTATTCACTTCCCCTGCACCTGCGGCCGCGCCCTATAAAACATAGAGGTGCAACTACACAATGGCAGGAACATAAAACAGCCTTGAAAGGGGGAGGGAGAATCAGCTTTGCTGCCGAAAATGCGCCGAAACGCAGGGGGTATCTTCTTCCCGCCGGTGGTCCGCTTGTAGAACCGGCGGCAGTCACACATTTGTGACTTCAATCTATGGTCATTTTATTTCGCCGCTAAGATAGGGACTATAAGCTAGAAACTAGGGAACTACCACCTAGTTTCTAGTTCCCAAGCTTTTGATTCCTAAAGCAAAGCCCGTCCGAACCAGAAAAACCAGCCAAGGGCAAGGATCATTGTCCCGGTGGCGAGGCCACGCAAACTCCGATTACGGTATACCTTCCGGAAATAATTGAGCGGCATCACGTTGAGGCATATGGCAATTAGTGCCAGAGACCGCTGTTCAAAAATGATGGGTCGGCCAGCACTAGAAGCAATGAAATCCTGCGCCTGTAGCAACAAGAAGTAGGCGGCAATAGGCACCACAAAGGATACTGCCAGGCCAATCAGGATATTGTCATTGCGTGGGACCATAGGGGATATTCGTTAGTCGGTTAGCCGCTTGGTTGATGAAGCGTTAAAATCTTTAGGCATAAAACGGAGCTAACGCCCGTCTTGGTCCTGTGTTAAAGCGTAGATCTTATTCAACGTATTCCTGCCGCTTGATCAGAAAAACCCATTCCTTATCCTTATCGTCTTCGACCCGGTAGCCGTAATCGTAGCAAAAGTGATAAAGGGTATCGTTTTTAGTCCGGTATTCATTAGTGAAATAGCGAAACTTAAACCCTCGGTCAATCATCCTATCCTTGCGGACATTGGCCTTGCCATCTGGATTCAACTCCGCCAACACATTCCGATTGTGCCGCAGGATATTATTAACGTTGCGCTGAAAAGCAAGGTTCTGAGCGTTCTGACGGTTATGAAAAGCTGCCCGACAAGCGGCCGAACAGTACTTCTTGTCTACACGGCCGGTGTATTCATCTCCACATTCCGGACAGTTCCTTTTCATAGTCTGATGGTTTATAGTGGGCAGTTTGTAGTGGGTAGTAATTAGTCGGTAGTGCTACCACAGATTTCAGCTCATTTCACTCGTGAGGCATTCTTTCAGATAACCAGTGTACTAACAAAGCCATACGAGCGAAGCGAGCAGGTACTTGCGGCAGCACTACCTACTACTCACTACTTACTATTAAAACGGCAGATCATCCGACGCTTCCGCAGTAGGCTCATCCGTGGTGCTGGCCGTAGGGAAGTCATTGAAGCTTTCAGCGGCAGCAGCCGGTGCAGATGCTGTATCTCCGCCCATTTTTTCTACCCGCCAGGCGTTGAGGTTAGTGAAGTACTTCTCTTGCCATTGGCGACCACGAAGATCAAAGTGCACTTTGATCTCATCTCCTTCGTTGTAGTCGTCGATGATCGCCGTACGATCCTGAGTGGTCTGGAATTTTACGAAGTTATCGTACTGTCCGCCATCGTTGGCTTTGATGACAAAATCGCGTACCCGAAAAGATTCGCCCTTGGTCTCCGTTTCATACTTTTTAACGAGGGTACCAGTGATTTCGTAAGACATGCTGTTTTATTAATTGTTGATTGGTAATTCTTGATTGTTGATTGTCGTCACCTCAAAGCACCGAGGCCAAAGGTGATCCCCAATTATTAACCTTCCGAACGTGTGCTAAGCATCAACTATTCTTCCGTCAAGGCTGGCAAAAATACGTATTTTGTTGTAAATCAACCAGTACTTACTTGGTTTTGTTTATGTTCGCTTTCCCCTTTAGTTATCCCGCGTCTTCTCACAGCCCCCCGCACAGTTACCATAAAGGTTCAGTGAATGCGAAGTCACTTCAAAATTGAGGATCTCTCCCATCATGTTCTTGATTTGCTGCACCCGTGGATCACAGAATTCCAGCACCTTGCCACAATTGTTACAGATCAGATGATCGTGCTGTTTATAGCCATAGCTCTTTTCGTATTGCGCCAGGTTTTTGCCAAACTGGTGCTTCTTCACCAAGTCGCAACTGACCAATAGTTCCAGCGTATTGTAGACCGTTGCCCGGGATACCCGGTAATTATTGGTCTTCATGTGAATGTAAAGCGACTCTGCATCGAAATGATCCTCCCGGTTATAAATCTCTTCCAAGATGGCATACCGCTCAGGCGTACGACGGGCCTTTCGCTCTTTGAGGTGAGCACTGAAGAGGTCCTTGACCGTTTCAATATCGGTAGTTGGGTTGCTTTGCATAATTTTTCAGGTTGCAAGTTTCAATTTGCAGGTTGCAGGTTTCAGGTTGCAGGTTCTCAGCTGCAACTTGTAACCTGAAACTTGCCACTTATTATCAATCCTCTACGCGAGAAACGGTTGAAACGTGCTCTAAGTTTTTCAGCCCCTGCATTGCCAGGTACAATTGGTCCTTATTCTTGACCAACAGGCTGACGTTGGCCTCGAAATAACCGTCGTTACCACTGATACTGAAACTCCGGATGTTCAGTGCCATTTCTGTAATCTCATGGCTGATCCGTTCAATGACGCCCGTACCACTGTCCAGCCCCGTCAATTTCAGGTTAACGACAAAGCTGCTCTCGGTGGTGCTCACCCACTCTGCCCGCATAATCCGGTAGCCGTAATTGGCCATCAGGTTTTGGGCATTGGGGCATCGGCTGCGGTGAATCTTTAATCCGGCATTGGCCGTCAGGTAGGCAAAGACCTGATCGCCCTGCACCGGGTGGCAGCAAGTGGCCAGGGTATATTCGAACTGATCGCCCGGCTCCCCATTAATCAGCAACCTTGAATGCCCCTTCTCTTTGTTGGCGGGGTTACGCTTACGACCGCCCGGCAACTGGCCCACCAAGTCGTCCTGCATCTCCATTGCTTTGGCAACCAGCTTGCCGTTTTCCGGAATAAACGGTGCCAGCGCCTGAGGGACCGTAATGACCTCCTGGGCAATATTGTAAAACAAGTCGATGTGGCTGCCTTCAGTGTGGACCTTTGCCAACTGCTCAATGGCAGTGTTGGTATCGTCGATCCGCAGCTTTTTTAAGCGGCGTAGTAAAGCCTCCTTACCCAACTCGCCTTTTTCTTTCTTTTCCGCCTTCATCGCTTGGCGGATCTTGGATTTTGCTTTCCCAGTGGTCACCAACTTAAGCCAGCCTTCGTTAGGTTTTTGCTGCTTGTTGGTAACGACCTTCAGGCGGTCGCCATTGCGAAGTTTATAGCTAAGGGGGACGATCCGCTCGTCAACCAATACACTTTGGCAGTGGTAACCCACTTCAGTGTGTACGCTAAAGGCAAAATCAAGCGCCGTAGCCCCTTTAGGCAACGCTTTCATGTCACCGTCGGGCGTCCAGACATAGACTTCTTCGTTAAAGAAGGCGTTGTCCCGAAAATCTCCCAGGAACTGGACGGTATCACTGTTTGGGTCATCGAGAATATCCCGCACCGAATCAAACCACTGTTCGTACACGTCGGGCTGGTTGCTAACGCCTTTGTATTTCCAGTGCGCGGCGAAGCCGCGCTCAGCAATCTCGTTCATCCGCTCACTACGAATCTGCACCTCGACGAAACGGGCGTCAGGTCCGGCCACCGTGGTGTGCAGGCTTTCGTAACCGTTAGATTTCGGGATGGTTACCCAGTCTTTCAGGCGTTCAGGCACCCCTTGATAAACGTCGGTCACCACACTGTAGCAGGCCCAACAGGCCAGTTTCTCTTTATTCACCGGAACGTCCACAACTATCCGGACGGCAAACAGGTCGTATATCTGCTCGAAAGGCACCTGCTTCTTCTTCAGTTTGTTGTAAATGCTGTAGATGGATTTGGGCCGACCGTAGATGCGGTAAGGGTACGTCAGCTCATCCAACTGTGCACGCAGGGGCGCAATGAACCGTTCGATGTACTCCTCCCGGGAAGCCTTCGTCTCCTGCAGCTTACGCGCCACGGCCTGATACTCCTCACGCTCCAGCACTTTCATGCAAAGGTCGAGGAACTCTGAACGGAAGTTATAGAGCCCTAACCGATGGGCCAGCGGTGCGTAGATGTAGCTTGTTTCGGCAGCAATCTTGAACTGCTTGTGCTCGGGCATACTTTTGATCGTCCGCATATTATGCAGGCGGTCAGCCATTTTGATGAGCACGATCCGTACGTCAATGATCAGCGTACTGAGTACCTTTTTAAAGTTGGCAGCTTGCTGACTTTCGTTGGTGTAAGCACTGTCAAGCTTAGTAAGTCCGCCCACCATCTGAGCGATCCGTTCCCCAAATTCCTGCCGGATGTCGTCAAGAGAAACGGGAGTATCTTCCACCACATCGTGGAGCAACGCAGCGCAGATGGCCGTAGGGCCTAGTCCGATTTCCTCCGCACAAATCCTGGCCACCGCGATGGGATGGTAGATGTAAGGCTCTCCCGATTTCCTCCGCTGGTACCGGTGGCTGTAATTAGCCAGCTTGAGGGCGCGCTCCATTTGCTCCAGATCCGCCTCATTGGGCTTGTTCTGCAGGCAGGCGATCATCGCCTCGTAAGCCTCCCGGATGCCGGTTTGCTCTTCAATCGTCGTTTCGAGTACTTCCGCCATGAGTGAGTTAGAGAATGGGAGAATTAGAGAATGGGAGAATGCATGAATTAGAGAATGGGAAAACTAATGGATAAAGAAACGAGGACCTGAACCAATTCGTCCACCATTATTATCTGCGATATTAACACGTAAGCAGTAAAACAAGGTCCGTTTTAGGCGTATTTTTTACAAAGTATGATATTTCATCATTTTGGGCGCGGCCGCAGGTGCAAAGAATGTTCAGAGAGCAGTCTTCTCACACTAAAACTACCATTTTGACTGAATATCGCCAATATTGGATAAAATTCTACTTTTTTCATTTTTTTTCAAAAAATCCTCGCACCTACCCCCGGGTCCCTAGTTGAAAGGGCAAAGCATGCATCTCCCCGCATGTTTTCAAGTCACTTACTCTCTTATCGGACTTTTGAATTAAACCCATTATGAAAAACTTTACCCTCTTCGTTTTCTTTCTTTTCCTCAGCCTGGGCCTGGCGGCCCAGACCGCGACCGAAGACCTCCGCATCTTCCCCAACCCAGTGTCCACCACTTTTGAGATCGGTCATAGTGACCGCGTCACCAAAGTCAACGTGATCAACATGATGGGCCGACAGCTCAAGACTTTTGATTACGTCGACAAGGAAACCTACGACATTGCCCAACTCCCTCAGGGCATGTACCTCGTCCAACTCAAGGACAAGGACGATCAGGTCATCCATACACAGCGAATCAAGAAAAATTAATTTTACGTTT
The DNA here is from genome assembly GCA_045110355.1 of Lewinella sp. Classification (GTDB taxonomy): domain Bacteria; phylum Bacteroidota; class Bacteroidia; order Chitinophagales; family Saprospiraceae; genus Neolewinella. The sequence goes on from JBGCFZ010000488.1 coordinate 7,967, forward strand.
AATCCCGTGTTTTCATTATCCCAAAAAGAAAACGCCCGGGTTGCTAAGGCAACTCGGGCGTTCCGTTTTTCGGGAGAATCAAAAGATGATTAGAAATCCTTCAGCTTCCGCTTGGTCGCTTCAATCTTTTCGATCTGCGCCTCAATTTCACGCGACTTGTTGTCTTGCTCGCCAAGGTTGTTCTCAATCTCTCCACGGGCTTTCTCGATGGCCCGCTCAGCATCAACAATGTCTTGCTCCAGCTTCTCCTTGTCTTTACGGATTTTCTCCAGTTCCTTTTCGAGGTCCTTAAGTGCTTTCTCCTCTTCTTCGATCTGCATTTCAATCTGGGCCTTGCTCACGGCAAGCGCAAAACGCATCAGCATTTTCTCCGCTTCAATGTAGCGGCCACTGCCGATTTCAGGACTGATGTAACCATCGGTTGTGGCAATCCATACCGTTAGTTCGCTGCCGCCACCGGAGGTGCGGATGGAGCTGTACATGTCAAGCTTGGTCCCCGTACTCACGCCCGGAATGGAAAAATTGAGGTGAGACAGTTCATTCTTGGTTTTCTTTACCCGTTTGGTTTTGACTTTGAAGTTGTCCTTCAACCAATCCGGCCAAAGTTTACCGACCATTTTTTCATCTGCAGAAGGCAGTTCGAGGATCATGGCATCGTTAGCGCCACGGCTCATCGTCATGCGTTGGCTGGTTACCTGGGCAGAGAGGACATGGCTGCCAGCAAGCACCAGTAACAGCATGAATGTTAGGGAAAAAAGTAAATCTTTCATTTTCATAATATGGTTGGTTCGGTGGTTTAGACGTGGTGGTTTAAGTTGGTCACAAGAGAGGGCTACTAAAGGTACGTTAAAATTTGGAGAGGTCGAAGCGAGCAGATGTCGGAGTGTATATCACAAATTACACCATCGGGTAAAGAGGAGGTGGCCTCCTTACCTGCGTTAAAACGCAGGCCTGTAATACAAAGCTCTACGAGCTGCACGAACGCTCGCTAGCGCTCGTGACGGCTACCGCCGTTTGAAATAGTTGTCTATTACCCGTGCTTAGGCAGTTGGTTTTGTACTCAGCATTGGACAAGCAGCCCACCCATTCTCACCAACTTTCCACCGGAAAATAAAGTTCGATCTGCGTCCCCGCTACCGCCTTGTCTTCGCCGACTACGTCCGAAATTTCCAACCGTCCCTTCATTGCTTTTAGCCGTTGGCGGGTAACGTCGAGCGCGACGGATTTATGGCTGGTGGGCCGGGATGCCTTGCGCGCAGCGGCCGCTGCGCGGCCGATTCCGTTGTCCGTTACCGTACACTGCATCCTGCGGCCGCGCATCAAAAATCTTACTTCAATGTGCTTTGCTCCTTCTTTGCCCGACAAGCCATGCAATACGGCGTTTTCCAGAAAAGGTTGCAGTAGCATCGAAGGCATACTCACCTCCTCCGGCTCAACGTCATCGGGCGGAATGATGGCAAACGTAAACTCAAACGCCTGGCAAAACTGCTCCATTTTCAGGTATTCCTCCAGCGTCGCGATTTCCTCCGACAGGGAGATGGTTTCTTGTCGGCTGTTGTTAAGAATACCCCGCATCAGGGTTGCGAATCGGGTGATCTGTGCCCGTGCTTCGGCATCATGTTGCCCGTCGACCAAGCCCCGGATACCATTGAGCGCATTGAAAATAAAGTGGGGGTTCATTTGAAGTTGCAAGGCTTTCTGCTCTAGTGTCAATAGTTGGTTATCGGCTTCCAGCTGCTGCCGTTTTCGTGCCTCTTCCCGTTGGATACGCCGATAAAAAGTGTAAAGCCCTACCACCAGCAATCCGGCAATCAGCAAGGTCATCAAGCCCATGAACCAACCTTGCCGCCACAACGGAGCGGTAATGATGAAACTGAATTCGGCCGGATGCCCCCATGTCTTGCCATCGTCGGTCGTTGCCCGGGCTTTAAAGTGGTAGCGCCCCGGGGCCAGCCCTGCGTAACGAACGGCCGTTTCAGTAGCTGCCGGTGACCAGTCCGGATCAGCACCAATAAGTTGCCACTGATAACGCAATCGGTTCGGGTAGGTTAGGTCAACGGCGCCGAAGCGAAAATTGAAGTGGTTATTGGTTGCCGTGAAAGTGGGCATTTCCTTCTCCAAACGGTAATCGGTTGGCCGAAGCGTTGCGTAAAAGAGGCTGATATCCTGCAAGTAAGTCGGTGGTGGCGGCAGATAACCGTCACCATCGTCAGAGACGTAGCTAACGAGACCATTGGAGGTGCCAAAATAAAGCAGTTCATCGTTCGCAATACTGACGGCAGCCCCCCTCAGGGTTTCGGCTACGGGAAAACCTTCGGCTTTGCCGTAGCGTCGTCGCCAGTCGGGACGGCCGTCGCGGTCAAGAAAAATCTGCTCTAACCCCCGATCAGTGCCTAACCAGACTTCGGGGCGATCATCCGGCAACAGAATTTGGCGGATGTTGCCAGAGATGGTTCCAAGGCGGGATGGCGGAGCGGCGAATATGGGTTTGTCCATTCGCAGATCTGTATAAAACAAACCCCGCCCCTTTATGGCCACCCAAAGTTGTGTGTTGCGCCGAAGGGCCATGGTGGTAATTTCTCCGGCGGGCAGGTCATTGCCCTGTCCGAATTCGGCCACCAGGCTCCCCGGTCTCCAGCGCAGGAGTCCCCCGGTCGCATTGGCCAGCAATAAATCTCCGTCGGGCAGGCGCAGGGCGGAGGTGAATTCATTCAACGGCAGCCCTTCGTCTGCCCCGTAGCTGACAACGGTAAACAGCGAATCTTCGTAGCGTACGTAGCCGATCCCCTGGTCGTAGCTAACGGCCCAAATCCCCCCTTCGGGGTCGGGCAAAAGCGTTAATAATCGGTTATCAGGCAGGCCGGACCGACTGGTCAGCTGTTCTACCCGCAGGCTGTCGGGCCGAAGTACCATAATGCCACGCCCCTTGGTAGCGGTATACACCCAACCGGCAGTATCGAGTGCGATGGCCGTTATCTGCGTTCTGCGGGTTTGATCATCAATGGGTGGGCGGGCGAAGCCCGTGCTGTCGAGGTATTGCAATCCGTCGGTTCCCAGGCCCAGCCACAACCGGCCAGCTTTTCCGGCAGCTACGGCGGTGATCCGTTGGCCCGCCGGGCCAGCCTCCCCACGCGGGAAGTGGCGGATGCCCGTCGGAATCATCCGGGCCAACCCCTTATCCGTACCAATCCAGTTTCGGCCCTGGCGATCCGTCATGATGGTGTTCACCTGATTACCGGGCAAATCAGCCGGCGCAACGTAGTGGTCCAGGATTTGCCCTTCTTTATTAAGGAGTAACAATCCATTGGCGGTGCCCGCCAGGTAATTATTCCCCGCAGGTTCAAGGGCCGTAAACAAGGGTAAATTCGGGTTGATTTCATGCAGCCGGGAAGCAACTTCGTCCGCATTAATTCCGGTACGATTGCGCTTGGCGCCCAATGTGGTGGTGGGTACGATACTCATCGAATCAACCGGCAAGCGATAGGTACCCTGATCAGAACGGACGGTAATATTGCCCTCCTTATCGATGGTAATGGCGTCAATAAAATTACCCGGCCAGCCCATCTCCTGGCTAATATTGGTGAAAAATTCGCCATCAAATCTGGCGACTCCCCCACCCCGGGTGCCAACCCAGAGGTAGCCAAGCTGGTCTTCCGCCAGCGCGCTCACTTCAGACGCGGGCAAATCATCGGCCACCGTCCAGGAGAGGAAACCGTAGGGCTGGGCAAGAGCCACAAAAGGGAAGAAGAGATAAAGGAGGATCGTCAGGCGCACCTACGCAAGGTAGGGCAACCGGTGGAGAGTGCGTTGGTGTCCGGCTATTTTTTTGCCAGGCGGGGCCGCAGGTGCAAAGATGGGTTAACGAGCCAAGGACGCTCAGTCAAAGCCCAAACATAATGCCTCTAAAACAAGGGCGATTGGGCTGTGCCCCGAGGTTATGCCCAGCGAATTTCCAGTTCGTCCACTACACGCCAAAGCTCCGAGAAATCACGGATGGCAAAGTATTTCATTTGCACCTCGGTGATGATGAAATCCTGCGCGAGAACGGCATCGAGATCAAAAGGGACCACTTCTACTTTAGGATTATCGAAGACGTGTCTGGTTTCTCCATAGCTGCTACAGATTCCGGCACCGTAGACCTTCAGGTCACCATCGTGCTGCCGCAGTACTCCAAACTCAATGGTGAACCAGTAAAGGCGTTGCAGTTGGGTGATTTTCTCCTCGTCAGCGGCGTGTTTTACGCCAAGCGCACCAAGTCGTTGGGCAAATTCAGCGTAGTCCTTATTTAGGTAGAGGGGGATGTGGCCAAAAATGTCGTGAAACATATCGGGCTCTTCGAGGTAATCCAGCTGGTCTTCGCTCCGCAGCCAGGTGCTGGAACAAAAGCGGCGGTTGGCGAGGAGCTCAAAAAATTCATCTACCGGCAAAAAGCCGGGAACAACTTTGATGGACCACCCGTGAGCGGCAGCTAGGCGCTCATTTAAGTCGGTAAAACGTGGTGGATGGTTAGGGCTGAGGACCGGGTGGAGTTCATCAAGGCACTGCAAATATTCGGCGGAGGCAACGGCGCGCAGGGCGGTGAGTTGGCGTTCGGCAAGTTGCTTCCATACTGCGTAGTCAGCAGGAGCGTAAGCGTCGTAATCCTGGTAGTGGGAGAAGGTTGCGGTCATGACTGAGCTTTTAAGTAGAATAAAGATAGTGCAGCAAATGTTGTCTTGGCAAATAAATTTCTGCTTTTGTCTGAATTTGACTTTTCTATTAGGTTCTGACCGCATTTTTTATCCGGCTTTTCTAATGCGGATTACAAGTTATTCGACCTGTAAAAA
>JBGCFZ010000489.1:0-11430 GCA_045110355.1 Lewinella sp.
GTGTGTATATCAAATTGCAGGAACCGTTTTGGGCCTTACCTGCGTTAAAACGCAGGCCTGTGCTATAAAGCTCTAACGAGCTGTGCCGATGCTCGCTAGCGCTCGTGTCGGCTACCGCCGATTAAAATAACTCGCTTTTACAGACGAACCTGCAATCTGGTATACACACTTCTCCCTCAGATTTTAGATGTTTTCTTGGAAATTTCTTACATTTTGGCTTAGGTTTTTTATGACACTATGTAAATCGGGGATAAAGAACCATTACCTATTAACAAAAAAGAATTTACACCATGTTTACCTTAATCCTCAGCCTCTTTCTATCCTTTATTGGCCCGGCCACGTCCGATGCAACAACAACTGATCCTGGCATTTCGACTTGCCAGTGTGATGATGGTGGCACCCCTTATGATAAGGAAAGAGGCAAAGCTGGCAAGAACAAAGTAGCACAAAGCATCGGCCAGGAATAGCCGTTCTTCAGTGAATCTATTACCACGGTTATGGTTTGGCCAATGATCGTAATACCCGCCAATAATTAGCGTGCTCCAGCCGGAGCACCCGCTCGGCTATTTTCTCCGGAGTATCTGCTGTATCCAGGCGGACGGCTGCCTGGTACACGGTGTTGCCTTCGTCATAATGCTCATTGACGTAGTGGATGGTTATGCCACTCTCCAACTCCCCGTTGGCCTTCACGGCCCGGTGGACATTGGCACCGTACATCCCTTTTCCACCGTAATCGGGCAGCAGTGCCGGGTGAATATTGAGCATGCGGTTAGGGAACGCTTTGACCAGGTACGCGGGGATGAGCCACAGGAAGCCCGCCAAGGCAATGAAGTCTACGTTGAAATGACGCAGATCTTCCAGTAAGGCTTCGGAATTATTGAAGCCGTCACGCTTTAGGACAAGGGTCGGCACATTGCGGTCAGCCGCCATCACCAGCGCACCGGCATTTGCTTTATTGCTCACCAGTAAGACGACCTCCACGCCATCTTCCGGGTGTGCCTGGAAGCGATCGATGATGGTGCGGGCGTTGGAGCCGGTGCCGGAGACGAAGAGGGCTAGTTTCATGGTAAAGGGGTAAAGGTAAGAAGGGAGTAAAGGAAAATTGGCGTGAAACGCCCCTTTCGTCCTTTACTCCCTTACCTAAATCCTTACCGGCGCACAAAGCGCAGTGTCTCTACACCAGTGGGGCCCGCTACCCGTACCAGGTAGGTGCCGGGGCTAAGTGTACTAACGTCGAGGCTGGCATTACTGGCCTGGCTGCGGTTGATGACCCGGCCGTTGAGGTCGAGGATCGTTAGCTGTGTACCCGCGGCTGCGCCGCGCACAAAGAGGCGGTCGCTGGCTGGGTTCGGGAAGGCGGTAACTTCCTCCGCACTCCGCACCACGGCAACGGGGCCGAAGATAGCCTGGGTACCGGCATGGTCAACCTGGCGCAGCCGGTAGTAGCTGGTACCGGGTACCGGTGTTTCGTCTTCGAAAGTGTATCCGGTAGCTACTGCGGCATCACCCGCACCACTTACCCGGCCAATCTCCCGGAAGCCGCGGCCATCAAGACTGCGCTCTACGACAAAATAATCGTTGCCGTATTCCTGAGCGGTAGCCCACTTTACCATGTTCGTTTTTGGCATTGACTGAGCCGTCAGGGAGGTAAGAGAAACGGGCAATACTACATTACTCGGGTTGATGGATCCGAAAGTAGTGGAAGTGGGGTCGATGTCAAAATCGGCTGGCGGGTAGGCATTACCACTCAGGTCAAAAACCATGGGGTCACTTACCGTGAAGAGACGGTCATAATTTGCGTAAAGATCTCCAGAAACGGGGTCCCGGAAAATAATGGATGGTTCTTCACTACTGGTCCCTTCTGCGGGGAAGTCTGCCCCTCCGAGTTGGGTGCCGTATAGGTTAGCTTCGTCGGCTGTGACATCGGGGACACCGATGGCATCATAAACCGTGCCTAAAACGGAAACGTCGTCGATAAGAGCATCATCATCCGTATCAAGGTCTGTACCAACAACGGGGCTGGCGGAACAAAGAATAACCGTGAAGGAAGGGTTCTCCAGGTCAGGAACCGTTACCACAAGAAAGCCATCAGCATCGAAAGTACCGGAAACGGCTGTTGTACGATCAATTACGCCGAGGGAAGTTCCATCACACTCAAGGGATACGATAAAACCGCTGAATGAGGTGCTTGGAGGCCCGGAGAGCTCAAACGTAGAATTGGTTGGATCCGATCCGGGAGGATTAGGGTCAAATTCATTGATCAATTGAGCCGAGAGGGTTCCTGCTACCAAAAATAAAAGAGTAAAAAAGGGTAGAATTACGCGCATAGAATTTCGTTTTGGGGTGAAAAAACTAGTTGATTAAATTACTCTAAAAGTAACTCTGATCTGCAAAGGACGCAATGTTTAGAGGCGTTTAGAGGCCCCAAAACCAGTATTAACCTAAACTTAATGGAGGCGGATTTTGATGATTTTTGACCAGATTCGTAGACTAAAAGAAGGAATGAGATGACCTAAAGCCAATTTGTTCATGCAAATGAGCGGCAAGCCATGACCAAATAAATTAGTGACGGCCCTGAATTTCCTTGTTTTTTTATGGGAATAGGGATTTACAGTCCTTCCTCTGCGCTCTTAACCCCTCCCTGGCACCGGCGTTCGCGCCACTTTGAAGTGTTCAGAAACCAGTATTTAGCACTCAGGGGTTAGGTGTCAGCGTTCAGTATTTAGGCGTCAGTGATATTGGGGCAAGGCCTGCCATGCAGGACTGAATACTGAGTACTAAATCCTGTCTCCTGAATACTGAGTGCTGAATCCTGAACACTAAATCCTTACCACCCGGACCCGCACCGACTTACTGATCGGCGTATTACTCCCCCTTGCTGTCCGTGTAATTGGGACCAGCGTATTAGCTTCCGGAAAATAAGTAGCAATATTGCCGGCGGGGATCAGATAGGGTACTACCTGAAACAACCGGGCATGGCGTACTTCTCCGTCGTATTCACTGGTCAGGTTCACCTTGTCGCCCGCGGAAAGACCGGCGGCGGCCAGGTCCTTTTCGTTCATCATTACCACTCGCCGTTCGTTGTGGATGCCCCGGTACCGATCGTGCATACCATAGATGGTCGTATTGTACTGGTCGTGGCTACGGACTGTCATCATCAGGTATTCGTCGGGGGCTAATTGATGCGTACTCAACGAAGAAACGGAGAAGTGTGCTTTGCCGTCCTCCGTGCCGAAACGGCGATTGCGCGGACCGTTCGGCAGGTAAAAACCAGCGGGTTCCCGAACCCGCTCATTGTACCGCTCAAAGCCGGGAATACAGGCCGAAATGGCATCTCTAATATGGTCATAACTGCTCACCATGTCGGGCCAGTCGATTGTCGTCTTTTCTCCTAGCGTAGCCATTGCGACACCGGCAATAATGGCGCATTCACTGCGTAATTTGGGGCTGGCCGGGTCCAGAATACCCTTACTCATTTGCACTACGCCCATCGAGTTTTCGCAACTCACGAATTGTTCCCCGGTGGCACGAAGGTCTTTTTCCGTCCGTCCCAGGCAGGGCAGTATCAGCGCCTTTTTACCGTGCACCACGTGGCTTCGGTTCGGCTTCGTGGAGATGTGGACGGTAAGGTTACATTGTCGTAGTCCCTTCGCGGTGTACACGGTGTCTGGCGTAGCCGAAACGAAGTTTCCTCCCAGGCCAAAGAATACCTTGGCCCGGCCCTCACTCATGGCTTTGATGCTGCTAACTACGTCAAAACCGTCTTCCGCTGGCGGCTCGAAGTTGAAGTTGGCGCGGAGGGCGTCTCGTAACTGCGGCTTCAGTTTTTCCCAAATGCCGACGGTCCGGTCGCCCTGTACATTACTGTGCCCCCGAACGGGGCAAATGCCCGCTCCTGGTTTTCCGATGCTGCCTTTAAGCAGCAATAGGTTGACCATCTCCTTGATCACATCCACGCTGTTCTCGTGCTGGGTCAACCCCATAGCGTAGCACAAAACGATTTTCTGAGAGCCGTGGATGAGCCCGGCGGCTTCCTCCACCAGGTCCCGCTCTACGCCGCACCCCGCAAGACATGCTTCCAGATCGGTGGCCTCCAGCATTTTTGTCCATTCGTCGTAGCCTGATGTGTGCTGCCCGATGAATGCCTGGTCAAATACGGTGCCGGGCGCTTTTTTCTCTTCTTCCCAGAGAATCTTGCAGATGCCCCGGACGAGGCTCATGTCTTCGTTGATTTTTACCTGTAGGAAAAGATCGGTCAGGTCAGTCCCTCCCGTTACTATCTTCAATGGGCGCTGCGGGTTAACGAAATTGATTAATCCGGTTTCCGGTAATGGGTTCACGCTGATGATCCGACCGCCATTCTCCTTGCATTTTTCCAGCGCGGAGAGCTGGCGGGGGTGATTGGTGCCCGGGTTTTGTCCCATCACGATGATCAAGTCAGCCTCGTGAAGGTCTTGCAGGGTGGTGGTGCCTTTGCCGATGCCGATCGTTTCACTCAGGGCTGTCCCGGTGGATTCGTGGCACATGTTGGAACAATCGGGTAAATTATTAGTGCCGTACTGGCGCACGAAGAGTTGGTACAAAAAGGCCGCTTCGTTACTGGCCCGACCAGAGGTGTAGAAAATGGCTTCATCGGGTGAGTCAAGGTCATTCAGTTCTTTTCCGATGATGGCAAAAGCATCATCCCAGCTTACCGGAGCGTAGTGGGTGGCGCCCGGTGCGAGGTACATCGGGTGGGTGATTCGACCGGATTTGCCGAGCTCGAAGTCGGTCATCGCTCCCAGTTGATCGATGGAATGTTGAGCGAAAAAACCGGGACTGGCCCGCCGCTTGGTGGCTTCTTCGGCGATGGCCTTTACGCCGTTTTCGCAGTACTCGGCTATGGGCGTTCGGCTGTCGTCGGGGTCGGGCCAGGCGCAGCCTGGGCAGTCGAAACCCCCTTTCTGGTTGAGCTTCGCCAGCGTTTGCAGGCCATCCCCGTAGTGCATATGCTCATCGACGTGCTTTAGTGAATATTTTAGCGCGGGTAGGCCGGCAGCTTTGGTCTGCGGCTTACGAATTTCAAGATCGTGGAGGCGTTCGGGGGTGAGCTCATTCATGTTTCGGGGGCCATTCGTTTAGGCGGCCATTGGGGAGTAAGGGCCGGTTATTGAGGTAACGCTTTTTTATACCGCTGGTGTTCATTTTATGGGCGGGAACGCGGGTGCGGTGGAGGTTCATGGGCAAGGTAGCGCATTGGCGGTTATCGCGTAGCGATTACCCTTGGAAGATTGCCTCGTACGAGGTGCGGGGCAAACGATGGACAAATAGCCCACAGATTGCCGCAGGCAATCAAAGCCCGTTGGACACGCAATTGGCCAGGGGCGTTGCCCCTGGCAATCACTTAGGGTAGTCGCTACGCGACAATGATGGACCTGGTCTTGGACCGAAATATTCTAAGGTCCTACAACTAAAATTGCTAACTACAACTTCCAAACCACCCATCCCAGCAAAAGCAAAAACAATAAAGAAAGCAAGTGAATAGCCCAAGGCTTAGGAAACCGCCCTTTTGCCGGCACCTTCTCCGCTGCATTTCCCCAGGCAATGAACGCGTCCGCCATCGGCAGCTGACCGAATAAATACTTCTTTTTCCCCAGTAAGGTATGCGCCACACCAAAGGCTTCCAGGCTATTCCTTAAGCCCAGATATAGATCCTCCTGGCCATTTGCCGCTGCCGCCCGCTGCCCCACTACCGATGCTGCCCCGCCAACCCCCCAAATCACCGGACCGGAGTCAATGTCTCCGCTTTTGTCTATACCCGTTGGGTATTCCCGGATGCCGGGCAAGCTAAGGCGGCTGGTAACGAAGTGTTGTTCGTAGCCCGCAAACTGTTCCGTGGCAAAAGAAGCGTCAATCTCCGGCAGTAAACTCAGCATCAGACTTTGCGAACTGCCCCGGGCACCCTGGGGCCGTTGGCCAGGATACCAAACGTGAGGTATCAAGCCAGTTCTTTCGTCAAGGTTGGCCTTTACTTTTGCTAACCAGTCGTTGACCGTCTTTTTGTAGCGGAAGGTGGAAAACATCCGGTCGTAGGCCGCCAGCGAGGCGATGGCCAACACATTGTCGGCGGGCCAGATACCATCGTAGTAGGACGGGAGGTAAGGCCCTTCTGCAGCATCAAAAGCATCGGCAATTGTGTCACATTCAGCTTGCAAACGAGCTTTGGAGACGGGAGTACGTTGGTCAGTCGGGGTAATCTCCACCTGTTTTGCTCGCAAATAATTGCTCCAGCCCCGGTAGAATACACCGTAGGGTAAGGGTAGCTTTTCCTGAAAAATACGTCGCCCTTGGGGAGAATCCATTTCTGCAAGTGCCCAGGTGATCTCTTGCTCAGCTTCTGCTCGAACGAAAGTTTCCTCATCGGAAGGTGCACCGTTGAGGTTTACAACCAAGTCTGCCCAAGCCAATCCATAAAGCGCGTTCATGAATAGGTGCCCCTCGGGAAACAGTTGCTGCATTTCGGAGGCGGCTCCGTTATGCATTTCTCCCTTTAGGTGCCTAAGTTGGTGGTAGACGTCTTCGTTGTACATCCCATTGCCAGCGTCTTCAAAATCCGGAGAGAAATAGAAGGAGGCGTTGAAATACAGTAAAACTCCAGCCAGTGTTAGGACAAATAATTTGCAGCAGGCTTTGAGGATTTTTGTGGGAGACATCGGGGGGGAGGTGTTATGTGGCCATTCAGCAACGTGTATCGCGTAGCGATTGCCCTTAGCGATTGCCCCGTACAAAGTGCGGGGCAAGAAATGGGCAAATATCCTCTGATTGCCGCAGGCAATCAAAGCAAACTAGGTAGGTATTAGCCGAGGACTTCGTCTTCGGCAATTACTAAGGGAAGTCGCTCCGTGACAATGGTGTAACTCCTACAACTTAACAAACCGCCTAATCACCAACCCTTTAGCCGTTCGCACCCGCAAAAAATAACTCCCTGAGGCGAGAGACTGCACATCCAATTGCCCAGCGGAAGTGCCATTGGGAGCGGTGAGCACCTGCTTGCGGCCAACAACGTCATAGACAGTCATATCAGTGATCGGTTGCCCATCGGGCAAAGAAAATTGGAGCAGATCACGGACCGGGTTAGGGGAGATCTTCACCACAAAGGCCTGCGAGCGGGTATCGTTCGTGCCAACGATTCGATTCACCTCATCGAGGGCTGCTTTAGCATCGATCTTACCGTGGCCGAAAGTATTGTTGGGGGTGTCTCCAGTGAAATTGTCGGACCGAGCGGTGGTTTGCAGGATGGATAGGATCTCGGCGGGGGTCAACGTTGGGTCCATCTCCAACATCAGCGCAATGACGCCGGTAGCTAACGGAGCTGCAGCACTAACCGCGTTTTGGATGCCATAAAGATTGTTGCCGCCGGCCACGCGGCTGGAGACGAACCGTCCGTAAAAAGAATCCATACTGTACGGCCCGAACAGTACTTCGCCCGGAGCGGCAAAATCAATCCCCAGTCGTCCGTCGTGAGTTGGCCCCTTACTGCTGCCCGTCCAAATCTCTCCGGGGGCACCCTGGCCACCACCGTAGGTGTTGCCATCAATTGACCTGAAGGTGGGCGCAAAAACATAGTCGCCGGGGGAGATCACCCCAGGGCTGGCACTGTAATCGTTGATGCTGCCCTCGTTGGTGCCGAAGTCAAGAAATTCATTCTCAAGTCCCACATGTGAGGGGTTCATGGTGGCGATGAAATCGCCGCTGTTGACGGTGATGCCGCGAAGCCGTAGGGTGAAGATGCCGGTCCCGGAGGAGATCCGGGTAAACACTTCCCGACGGTCTCCGGTAGAGCCCCAGAAATCCGCGTCCGCGCCGTTGTGCCAGATGGTAGTATTCCCGTCTGTTTCGGATGTTCGGGCGGAATTATTCGGTACTCCCGGTACCAGTTGTTGACCGTCCGGTAAGATGAGTCGGGCTTCGAAGCGGTCATTGGCGGCATACCACAGGCCGACATCCATGTTCCCTGGCGTCATTTTGCTGATGCGGATGTCGACTACAGCGTCATTGCCGACGCTGTTGATGTTTCCACGGGCAACGTTATTGGCACCGCCGTCGTCACCGACGCCACAGACGAAGGCGTGGTCGGCGGCAAAGTCGGCCAATGCACGGCCAATTGTACCCGTTCCATCGGTTGGCCCACCAATGCTGCCGATGTTCATCAGGGTGACGGAGGGCAAGCCGAGTTCAGCGATCTTGTCGCGGGCAAATTGCAGGGCGATTGGGATATAGTCTGGATTAAAGAAGCCCTGTTCCCCCGGGCTACCACCGCCAGCCGGAAAACCGTCTTGCACCAGTTTGATACTGATGATGGTGGCCTCGGGGGCAACACCGATGAAGTCATCGCTGCCATCTGATCCCGCGCCATTGCCGGCGATGATGCCGGTGCAGGCGGTACCGTGGCCATGATTGTCATTACTAATGGGTGGCCCATCGGTCATCAAGTCTGTGTTAATGGCATCCTCATCCAGCACCTGCCCTACACCGTAAGGGTTGCCGTCGTCACCATTGATCATATCGAAAACGTAGGCGAGGCGGGTGGTGCCATCGGGCTTCAGGTAGGCAGGGTGGTGGTAATCTATCCCCCGGTCAATCATGATGACCAAGGTGCCTTCCCCGCTTACGTTATAGGCGGGGTAGACCTCGTCGAGCCGGGTTTCGGCAGCAGCGCGGGTGCCTTGGGCGCGGACGCAGGTGCACAGGAGGAGAAGTAAAAGCAAGGGGAGGAATGGGAGGTGGTTTTTCAAAACGCAGTCTTTGATGGGTTAGTGGGATGTGTTGGGTGAGACCGACTTTATGCACTGCTAATATAAGTTACTACATGGTTTTAATAATTAACCTCATCATGTTTTATCGCGTAGCGATTGTCCTAAGTGGTTGCCCCGTACGAAGTGTGGGGCAAACGAAGGGGAAATATTCACCGATCGCCTTAGGCAATCAAAGCTAATTAAGCACGCATTTAGCCGGGGATTTTGTCCCCGGTAATCGGCCAAGGTAATCGCTATGAGACAATGGTTCACCCGCAAGGAAAGCTATACTATCCTTGCTTGCTCTTATAACCATCCCCCCTGCACCTGCGGCCCCGCCCAAAAAATGTGACCCAGCTAAGACCATCCCGTCAAATCCTTAGGGTAGTAATATTATAAGACTGCTTATCTTTGCACCCGCAAAAGCGCTAACAGTATGAAAGATCTTTTCGAAAAATTCGGCCATAAAGGCCCCCTCGGTCAGTACCAGGACGTAGCCCACGGCTATTTCTCCTTCCCCAAGCTGGAAGGTGAACTCGGCCCCCGGATGCAATACCGCGGTAAAGAGTACATCATTTGGAGCATCAACTCCTACCTCGGTCTTACCAACCACCCGGAGGTTCGCAAAGCAGATGCTGAAGCTGCCGCCGAGTATGGCATGGCCTACCCAATGGGTGCCCGGATCATGAGTGGTGAAACTGACGCACACCTCCAGCTGGAAAAGGAACTCGCTGAGTTCACTCAGAAGGAAGAAGCGATTCTCCTCAACTTTGGCTACCAGGGCATCATGTCCGTAGTAGATGCTTGCCTGAGCCGCCACGACGTGGTGGTGTATGACCGCGACGACCACGCCTGTATCATGGATGGTATCCGGATGCACACCGGCCCCAAGTACGCCTTTAAGCACAACGACATCGAGCACTTCGAAGTCCGCCTCAAGCAGGCTAAAGCAGAGGCTGAAAAGCGCAACTCCGGCATCCTCGTGATCTCCGAAGGTGTCTTCGGCATGCGTGGCGAGCAGGGGATCCTCAAAGAAATCTGTGCGTTCAAAGAAGAGTATGGTTTCCGTCTGCTCGTCGACGATGCCCACGGCTTCGGCACCCTTGGTGAAACCGGCATGGGGGCTGGCGAAGCCCAGGGCGTTCAGGACCAGATCGATGTTTACTTCTCCACCTTCGCCAAGGCGATGTCTGGCTTCGGTGCCTTCATCTCTGGCGATAAGGACATCATGGAGTACTTCCGCTACAACCTTCGGAGCCAGCTGTTCGCCAAGAGTCTCTGTATGCCAATGGTGAAAGGTGCACTTACGCGTCTGCGCCTGCTGCGTACCATGCCAGAACTTCGGGAGAAGCTGTGGCGCAACGTCAATCACTTGCAGAGCGGCCTCAAAGAGGCTGGTTTTGACATCGGAAACACCGGTGCCTGTGTGACCCCCGTATACATGTTCGGTACCGCCTACGAAGCCGGCGCCCTGATCTACGACATGCGCGAGAACTACGGCATTTTCTGCTCCATCGTACTTCCTCCGATGATCCCGAAAGGCCAGCTCCTGCTGCGCATGATCCCTACCGCCGAGCACTCTGCGGAAGACATCCAAACCACCATCGACGCCTTTAAGGCCGTTCGCGTTAAGCTGGAAGACGGCACCTACGCTAAGATGGCGGAGGAATTGAAGAAAGGGGCTGTTGCTGGTATTCTTGACTAGTACGAAGCTATTGCTGCTAATGAAAAATGGACGTTGCCTTTCGGGTGGCGTCCATTTTTGCTTTAGAAGAACTGATACCCGAATAGCCTACAAGAAAGCAGTTCCAGAAATCGAAAAAACTGGTAAATGAAAAACCCAAAAGCGCTATTAGTAATCGACATGCAAAAAGGCTCCTTTACGCCCCAAACACCCCGATTCGATACCGACGGAGTTGTTGAACGGATAAATGAACTGGCGGCCATCCTGAGGGAGCAAAATTATCCGGTGGTCTACATCCAGCACGATGGAACGGGAACCGGAGAATTTGAAAAACATACATGGGAATGGGAAAATCTGGACGAACTAATCGTTGACTCAACAGACATCCGGATTGATAAATATGCTAATGATGTGTTCTACCATTCCAAGCTTCAAGCGACGTTGGCAGAATTAAAGGTGAACGATTTACTGATCACGGGGTGTGCGACCGACTTCTGCGTTGAGTCGACCATTCAATCTGCCTTGACCAAAGATTACAATATAACGGTGGTTGAAGACGGGCATACCACTGGGGAGAGGCCACACCTGACTGCCGAGAAAGTCATTGAGCACTACAACTGGGTGTGGCAGAACATGATTCCTATTAAGGGCAAGCTTGAAGTAAAGCGCTTTGAGGAGATAAAAGGCAACCTCATTTCATAGTCAAGAAACGATGTATTTAACGCACGAGCGCAAGCGAGCATTTCCTTGCGGAGCCACTCACCCATTCACTAACTCAGTGACTCACCAACTGGCCTAAATCACCCCATCCCGCTTCATCTCCTTAGCCAAATAATCCACCGCCCGAGCGGTGAAGGCCATGTAGGTGATGGAAGGGTTCTGCGTACCGGCGCTGGTCATGAATGAGCCATCAGTGACAAAGACGTTGGGGACGGCGTGGACCTGGTTCCATTTGTTCAGAACACTGGTCTT
>JBGCFZ010000490.1:0-2819 GCA_045110355.1 Lewinella sp.
TACACGTAGGTTTTAGGGTCTCAAAGCGGCTTCAGGCATGGAGCCGAAGGCGGAACCCCTGAAGTTCTTTGAGCGCCCGGTGACCTTGCGATTGCCCTGTGAATATGTGGAGATTGATAAGTTTCAAACTTGTACATGGTGTTTGCCTCTGAGCATGGCCATAAAAGGAGCGGCTCAATAAAAGTGCTAACCTCAGCTCTGTTGATTACCTTAAAGGGAAGAAGTACGAGCACTTTGAAAAGATAAGTTGAAGTGTTTTCCACGCTAAGCAGCAGGCGGAAAATTTATTGGCTGTTTTCCGTTCGCTGGCGTCTGGTTTTACCTGACATTTAAGTATTCTCTAAGCAGCCGAGAACTCCCTCCTGCCTATCTTTGCGTCCCCCCAAAGCAAAGTTCATGTCTACTACCTCTCTCCGCCAAATCTTCCAGCAACGCATCCTCGTCCTCGACGGTGCCATGGGCTCCCTAATTCAGGGGTACGGGCTGACGGAGCAGGACTACCGCACCGGCTATTTTGAAGACCACCCGAGCGACCTGAAGGGGAACCACGATTTGTTGGTGCTGACCCGCCCCGACGTCATTCAGGAAATACATGAGTTGTACCTGGAGGCGGGAGCCGACGTGATCGAAACCAATACCTTCTCCGGCACGACCATCGCCCAGGAGGACTACGGTACCGAACACATCGTCTACGAAATGAACGTGGCCGCCGCCCGTGTCGCCCGCGCAGCGGCCGATGCCTACACCGCTAAGAACCCGGCCAAACCCCGCTTCGTAGCCGGCGCCGTTGGCCCCACCAACCGGACCCTCAGCATCAGCCCCGACGTCAACGACCCCGGCTACCGGGCCATCACCTTCACCCAGTTGGCCGATGCCTACGAAACGCAGATTAAGGGGCTAGCCGACGGTGGAGCCGACCTCATCCTCATCGAAACCATTTTCGATACCCTCAACGCCAAAGCCGCCCTCTTCGCCCTAGAACGCGTCCGCCAACAGCTGGATCGGGAGCTGCCGGTCATGATCTCCGGTACCATCACCGACGCCTCCGGCCGTACGCTGTCCGGTCAAACGGTCGAAGCTTTTTACTACAGCATCGCTCACGCCGAGCCACTGTGTGTCGGCCTCAACTGCGCGCTCGGCGCGCAGGAAATGCGCACCCACCTGGCCGCCCTGGCCAAGGTCGCCGAGTGCAACGTCCACGCCTACCCCAACGCTGGCCTGCCCAACGAAATGGGCGAGTATGACCAGGATGCGGAAGAGATGCAGCAGTACATTCGCGACTTCGCCTCCAGCGGTTTCGTTAACCTCATCGGCGGTTGTTGTGGCACCACACCGGCGCACATCTCCGCGATGGCCAAGGCCGTGGATGGCCTGAAAACCAGAACCATTCCCGAGCTACCCCAATACTCGACCTACGCCGGGCTGGAACCACTAGTTCTCCGCCCGGAAACCAATTTCGTCAACGTTGGCGAGCGAACCAATGTAACGGGCTCTCGGAAATTCAGCCGCTTAATCATGAACGGCGATTACGACGAAGCGCTGGCCGTAGCCCTCCACCAGGTGGAAGGCGGTGCCCAGGTCATCGACGTGAATATGGACGAAGGCCTGCTGGATTCTAAGGAGGCTATGGTTACCTTTCTTAACCTCCTTATGGCGGAACCGGACATTGCCAAGCTGCCCATCATGATCGATTCCTCTAAATGGGAAGTCATCGAAGCTGGCCTGCAGTGTGTCCAGGGCAAATGCATCGTCAACTCGATCTCCATGAAGGAGGGCGAGGCTGAATTTCTTCGGCAGGCTAAATTAGTCAAAGCCTATGGTGCCGCTGCCATCGTCATGGCATTCGATGAAACCGGCCAGGCCGATACCGAAGACCGCAAGGTGGAAATTTGTGCCCGCGCCTACAAACTTTTGGTGGAAGAGGCCAACTTCAAACCTCAGGACATCATCTTCGACCCCAACATATTCGCCATTGCCACTGGCATCGAAGAACATAATAATTACGGCGTCGATTTCATCGAAGCGACGCGGCGGATTAAAGCGTTGTGCCCGGGGGCCAAGATCAGCGGTGGTGTCTCTAACGTAAGCTTCAGCTTCCGGGGTAATAATGTTGTTCGTGAGGCGATGCATTCCGCTTTCTTGTATCACGCCATTGAGGCAGGTATGGACATGGGTATTGTTAATGCGGGCATGATTGAGGTCTACCAGGACATTCCAAAAGACCTGCTCGTGCAAGTTGAAGATGTCATTCTGAACCGCCGACCCGACGCGACGGAACGGCTGACGGATTTGGCGGAAAGCCTGAAAAACGTTGGTGGTCGGTCGGTCGTCAAAGATCTCGCCTGGCGGGAGAGTACCGTCGAGCAGCGTCTCCAGCACAGCCTGGTACGCGGCATTACTGAGTTCATCGTGGACGATACGGAGGAAGCACGCCTGAAATACCCGCGCCCGCTCCACGTTATCGAAGGTCCCTTGATGGACGGCATGAACGTAGTCGGAGACCTCTTTGGCTCGGGAAAAATGTTTTTGCCGCAGGTAGTGAAATCTGCCCGGGTAATGAAGCAGGCGGTGGCCTACCTTAATCCTTTTATTGAACAGGAGAAGGAGGAGATCATGGCCCGGCAGGCCGCCGAAGATGCCAGGCGCGCTGCCGCTGGGGAAGCCCTCGAAGAGCGGGAAATTTCTCAGAAAAATGAAGGAAGTCGACAATATAAAGGTACCATCCTCCTGGCCACAGTAAAGGGAGACGTTCACGATATTGGTAAAAACATCGTTGGCGTCGTCCTGGCGTGCAATAATTACGAAATCGTTGACCTCGG
>JBGCFZ010000491.1:0-5313 GCA_045110355.1 Lewinella sp.
TGCAACCTGCAACCTGCAACCTGCAACCTGCAACCTGCAACCTGCAACCTGCAACCTGCAACCTGCAACCTGCAACCTGCAACCTGCAACCTGCAACCTGCAACCTGCAACCTGCAACCTGCAACCTTACAACTTATCATATCTCCACAGCTCCAGGTCTTCGATCATCCGGACGAGCTTGTCGCCATAACGGGGGTCAGTGGCGTAGCCGGCCTTGCGGAGGCCGTGCGACCAGTTTTTATAATCGGTAATGGGTAGTTCGAAGAGGCTTTTGTAGCGAGACTTCATCAGTACCTGGGAGTGGGCGCGGTAGCTCTCTTCGGGGCTTTCGAAGATGCGGAAGAAATCTTTGTGGTGGTCGTCGGAGTGGTTGGAGCAATGTCCTTTCCGACATTTTTTGCTGAAGCACTTGATGCCGAAATGGTTGTGGTTTTTGCGGGCAAGCGAACTACGGCCCGTACCACTTTCCAGCAGGCCCTGCGCCAGGGTGATGCTGGCGGGGATACCGTGCGTTTGCATTTCGGCCAGGGCGACCAATTTGAACTGATCGACGTAGATGAGTTGTTTTTTTTGCTTTTCCGACCATTCTTTAACGGGGGCAACGTAACTGGCCAACTTGGCTTCTCCAACTCCCTTTGCACCTGCGGCCTCGCCTCC
Source organism: Lewinella sp. (assembly GCA_045110355.1). Lineage (GTDB taxonomy): Bacteria > Bacteroidota > Bacteroidia > Chitinophagales > Saprospiraceae > Neolewinella. The sequence continues at coordinate 658 of JBGCFZ010000491.1, forward strand.
GGAAACTTGCGGACCTGTTTCCGAATGCGTAAATACAGACGACTCATTAACGGTGAAAAGCCCGGCGCCATCAATGGTGAGGCTGAAGCTCAATTCTCGTTGGGTAACCAGAATGGTGAGGGATACGAGTACGATGAGTTTAGTCCAGGGGCTCGTCAACTGACGGTGCACCCGCCGGTAAATATCTTCGAATAGTAAGCGCCAACCAGCAGGTATTGGTAGGTGAACCTGTTTCATTTTGTTTGAATTATGACCGCAAGGTACACTAATTGTTTTAAAATAAAACAACTTCGCCATAAAAAGTTTTAAAAACCTTTTAACGCTTCCTTAAGGACCGTCGAAAAGCGGACGTGTTACCTTTGTCGGACTAGTTAAATTTCATTCCCCATGAAGCGTTTATTTTTCATCTTGCTACTTACTGTAGCTACCGTAACAACTTCTTTCGCCCAGCAATATGGCCACGTAAATTTTGGTAATCTCCTCAGCGAGATGCCCGAAGTTGCCAGTGCTGAAGCCAAACTACAGACCTACGAAAAAGAGCAGATAGCCATCGGGGAAGGAATGGTGGAAAAGCTGAAGGCTGCTTTTGCCGAAGCTCAAGAGAATGCGCCAAATACGACACCAAAGGACTTGGCTGCAATTGAAGCTAAACTGAAAAAAGACCAGGCCGCTATCCAGCAATTCGAACAGCAGATGGGCGTCAACATCGAAAAGAAGCGTCAGGAGTTGTTGGGGCCGATCATCCAGAAAGCTAAAGACGCCGTGAATAAGGTCGCTAAAGAACTGGGCTACCAAATGGTCTTTGATTCCTCGATCTTCGGCAGCATCATGTTTGCCCAGGATGCGACGGATTTGACACCAGCGGTTCGGAAATCGTTGGGGATTGAGTAGTTAGTGTTCAGGACTTAGCGTTCAGTTTTTAGTCTTAGTGTTCAGTCCTCAGGGGGCACAAACTAGTCTAGCGTTATATGCTATAACTCCAACGACAGCACCTCCGTGCTTCCTCTGTGCCTCCCTTCGTGCTTGCCTCTGTGAGAAAATAAACTGCGTAGCAGCAGCCCCTCAACACCGGATGATTATTCCCAACGCCGCAGCATCCGCCGAACCGGCGTATCCAGTAACGTCATCACGTCTTCGGTGAAGACATATCCGATAAGCTGGCCCCCCGCTCCGATTACGGTAGCTCCGTATACATTGGCATCGACGATGCGTTCGGTAATGGCTAAAAGATGCTCGTTTGGCTTGGCCGTAACGAATTCGCCTTCACAAAAAGGACGTACTGAGGCTTTGGGATCCCCGGCTTCTTCCCGTAAAGCGGCTGCTTCAACGAAACCGATTTGCTCGTTCCATTGATTAAAGACGGGAAGCACCGGCCAATCAGTTTCATCAAATTGTCCGAGGGTTTCAGCGACGGTATTGTCAGGATAAATTCTTGGCTGAAGGTTTTTGGGCGTACGGAGTATTTCTTGCATGGTTTTGCCCGCCAATCGGCGTCGTTGCCAACCGTTGCGGTATTCCATGGTCGACATGAGGATGACAAAGCCCGCACCTGCCACCAGAAGCGGATCTCCTAAACGCCAGCCTAACCAGGCGAGGCCTAACCCGATGATGATGCCTAATACGGTAACGACTACCGTTGAGGCACGGACGCCAAACGGACGGCGAAGCAGGGCCCGGAGTATGCGGCCTCCATCAAGTGGATAAGCGGGCAGCAGGTTGCCAACGGCCAGTAGAAGGTTGACGGCCAGCGTGAGCCCCAGTAATTGGTCAGGAATGCTCGGAAATACGACCAGATTCCCGGATAACTTCAAATAAAAAGCTACTAGTAATTCGCCATCAGGGCGGATGAGCAAAACAACCCAGGCAATGACGGCCAGCAAAATATTGGCCAGTGGGCCAGCAGCGTAGACAAATACTTCGGACCATAACTGCTTAGGTTGTTCCGGCAGGTAGGCCCCGCCACCCAAAGGAAATAGGATGATTTTCTCGGCCCTTACGCCCCGGTTTTTGGCGGCCAGTGCGTGCCCAAGCTCGTGGATGAGCACAAAGCTGAACAACAAAATGGCAATGGCAGACCACCAACCTGCCGTGGCCCAGTTCATACCGTAATCCGGAACCCAGGCAAAGTACAGAATCGCCACGGGGACCAGTAGGAACGTCCAGTGAAGGTCTACCGGTACGCCGAAAATCTTACCAATACGGAGGGAGGAGGAGAAAATGGGAGAATGAGTGAATTAGAGAATGGTTACAGGTTGCAAGTTGATGGATCATTCTTCCTCGCACAGGTAATCAATTTCGCTGAGCAGTTCAGGACGAAGATAAGTACGCGCTACCCGATTAACGTCCTCTACCGTAACGGAAAGATAATGGTCCAGTTCAGTATTGATCAACTCAGGTTGGCCGAGAGAGGCGAAGAAGGCCAGTTCGGAGGCGCGGCTATTGACATTAATAGATTTGTAATAGTTGTGCTGTTCCAACCGGTTCATCACTTTGGCGAGTTGGGTTGGGTTGACGCCCTTATCGACCAATTCGCTGACAACCGCAAAGAGGGCGTCGCGTGCGCGTTCGTACTCGGCGTCCTCGTCGGGCCGGGCATCGATGAGGATGGCACCTGAGTCGAGGCCATCGTGGTGACTGGCGGAAACTTCGGCGAAGAGGTCTCCGTCTCGTACCAAGCGGCGGTAGAGTAGGGAAGAGCGGCCGCTGCCCAGCAGAAAGCAGAGGATGTCGATGGCAGGGAAGTCCGGATGGGTGCGACCTGGCGTACGGTAACTCAGGTAGACGACGGGGCTGGGCACATCGGAGACGACTTCTTTGCGGCGGGTATCCGTCTGGGCTGGTTCAGTGGGCAATGCCGGGCGGGGGTGGTCCGGACTGGAAGGAGGAATGTTGCCGAACCATTTTTCTACCTGGTCTCGGATCGTGTCATTATCGAAGCCCCCGGCGATGCTGAGGATGGCATTGTCGGGTCGGTAGTACCGGTAGTAGAAATCACGGACGTCCGCAAGGTTAGCGTCTTCGATGTGTTCGAAGCGCTCTCCGATGACGGGCCAGCGGTAGGGGTGTACTTTGTAGACCAGCTCGTTGAGGTGGTGGTACAAGTCTCCATAGGGCTCTTCGAGGCAGGTTTCTTTAAACTCCTCTACGACAACCTTTTTTTGGGTGTCCAGGGCCTGTTGGTCCAGCTTGAGCGCACGCATACGGTCGGCTTCCAGCCAAAGGGCGGTTTCTACATTGTCTGCGGGCAAAATGTCGTAGTATAAGGTATGATCGGCACCGGTAACGGCGTTGTTCTCGCCGCCAGCCAGCTGCAGTGCGTCGTCGAAGTTGGGGGCGTTCTCCGAACCTCCGAACATCAGGTGCTCGAACAGGTGAGCAAAGCCGGTACGACCAGGAGGGTCGTTGCGGCTGCCAACCTTGTACAGGACGTTAACGGCTGCAACCGTTCGCTTAGGATCGTGGTGCAGTACTACGGTCAGGCCGTTGGAAAGTTGGTAGGTGTCGTAGTTTATCAAGGAGTAGTTATCATTTTATGGAACCCCCTCCCAACCCTTCCCACGGGGGAGGGCTATTTAAAACGCTGCGCGTTTTTGATGAAGAGGTAATCAGTAGGCGAGCGAGAATCATCATCCCACACTTCGCCAACCACCAAAATAGAACCCCTTTGCATCAGTATGGTTGTCTGCAATCTACACCCGATGACTACCCGACTAATTGCCGCAATGCTTTTTTCCTTTTTATTGTCCTGTTGCACCGGGCCGGTCACGGCAATCCCGCTGGCAGAACTTGACTACGCCGAGGTCGAAAATCAAACGGGTTGGACGCTGCGCCTCCACGGAGATGGCAGTGGGAGCCTCAGCCATCAACAGTTGCCCGCCTACCATTTACATTATCCCGTTACGACCTTTGATGCCAGTCCGGCCCGGCAACTGACCAACCGCTGTAAGGGCGAAAATGAAAACCCGGTTTGTGTGGCCATCCGTTTTTATTCCTCCCGAAACGATAAATTGACGGAATGCCAGTGTGCCCCCGGCAGCTGGCCAACTAGGATCATGGAACAGGCCATTGCCGAAATGCAGGAAGCAGTGGATGCAGGGGGGAGTGAGCGTAGCTGCCGAATGTTGCGGCGGAGGTGGCTGGCGGCTAGGTGAGGAGTCAAGCAGTCTGACAGGCAAACAGTCAGGAAGTATGCTATTCAACCTTTTCTTGCACCTGCGGCCGCGCCCGAAAAATCATAAACCCGAAGACCAATAATGCCAGCACCGTAGCTATGATGCCGAAGTAATGAATTGGCCCCGGCGTAACACCAGAGAATTCTCCTTTAACTCTAGCCATATAAGTGCCAATGATGACGATGCCGAGATAAAGGAAGTAGATGAAATGTAGCTTCTTGTTTTTGATCCGGTCCATAAAGAAAGGGTAGAGGAGAATCATCATATATCCCAGAAACCCACCGGCCAACTTGTAGGGAACAAGCTCAATGTCGTTCATCATTACGTTGGTTGCTAGGAAGCCGAAATGGATAAAGTGAAGGACGCAAAAGATGGACACAATCTTTTTGAGCGTAGACATTAGGTCGGGTTCATCACTATAAAAAGTTAGCGCAAAATAACTGAAGGCAAACAGGTAAATGAAAAGCGATAGCCGACCGGAATA
>JBGCFZ010000492.1:0-16801 GCA_045110355.1 Lewinella sp.
TTCTCTTTCGCCAGAAAAATATCATTGCTTCCATTCTGGTCAAAATCAGACGCGAATACGTAAAACGGCTTTTCCACAGATGCCTGGAACTTATAGTTGAGGCCCAGGTTCCCTAGCACGTAGTCCTCATCTCCATCTCCATCGAGGTCTGCAGCAACAATTTTATTCCACCAACCCTGTGTTTCTCCCAGGTCAGCCGCATCAGTCACGTTTTGATAAGTGCTCCCCTTCTTCTTAAATATTGTTATCGGCATCCACTCGCCTACTACCATCAATTCTGCAACCTGATCACCATCAACGTCGCTCCACACAGCAGCCGTTACCATGCCGATACGCGCCAACCCGGGCGCTATTTCTTCGGTAACATCCCGGAATATTCCTTCGTCGTTCTCCAGCAAGAAACTTTGAGGTACCGCCGGATACCTGGCCGGCACTACCCTACCCCCAACAAACAGATCGAGATCACCGTCCTCATCCATATCGAAGGGTACGACGCAGGAGCCACTGCTTAAAAGTTCGGGTAAGCCTGATGATTTGGTGAAGCTGCCCGTTCCATCGTTCAGGTAAAGTCGGTCCTGGAATTTGGGAGAAGCTTCGGGGAATTCACTCCCCCCGCTGACTACATAAAGGTCCTGATCTCCGTCCCCATCAGCATCGAAAAATGCTGCTGCGGTATCCTCATGGCCTGCGTCCTCATCCACAAATGTGTCAGTTCCGGCGGAGAACTTACCATCTTGGCCTTGTCGATAAAGTTTACCAGCTATCCTTTTGGCTCCACCAACGTAAAAGTCGTCCAGGCCATCTCCGTTCACATCGCCAACGGCAATGGCTGGTCCCGATTTACTATGTGCATGGGGCAAAAGTACCTGGCTGGCGTAATCGTCGAATTCATTCTCTTGCTGCATAAAAGTCTGGGCGAAATATTCATCCGTTACTTCCCGGAATAAGGGAGCTGCGGGCTCCGGTGGTGACAACCGTGAACCAGCCTCCTTATGGTCAATGGTGAGCAGCTGATTGAGGGCTGGGGTTTCAATTACCGACTCCTTACCGTCTGGCCAAACTACCCGAACGCGATTCACAGTGCCCAGGTCCCCCAGGCCAAAATGAACATAAGGTTCTACGGAGGAAAGGTACCCCCGAACAGTTTTCAGATGCTGTACCTGTGTTCCCCCCACTTGTTCAATGGTAACTTTTGCCCCCAAACCGTAGGTATTGCTAGCAGGCCCCAGCAAACGCAAACGCAAATAATCCTGTGCAGCTCCCATGTTTCGATACAAAAACGCCTCACCTTCCAGGTTGTTAATGACCAGGTCCAGATCACCATCATTATCCAAATCACCGTAGGCGGCACCATTTGAAAAAGATTTCTCCGGTAAGCCCCAACTCGTAGCAGAACTGCGGTAAGTTAGGTCTCCGGCATCATCGTAGAGGTAGTTTTGCAGGGGGACTGAATTAAACATAGCAATAACGGCCCGGGCATTCTCCTCATCAGTTCGTTCCCTTCTTTCCTGGCTTTGCATGTAGGCACGAAAGCGGATATTACCGTCTTTGTCCGCTACGTCACGGCGGTAGCCATTGGTAATGAACAACTCTTTTTTTGCGTCGTTGTCGAAGTCTGCGCCCAGCACGGCCCAACTCCAGTCTGATTTAGCTACACCAGAAAGCTGGCTGATCTCGCTAAAAAAGCCATTCCCACGGTTCAGTTGCAAACTATTGTGCATGTACTGATCGTGAAATCCACTGGCCATAATCCGCCGGTACTCCTCTACGTTCATACTGGCCATCGTCGTCTTAGAGCGGACATAATCTTCTGGCGACATATCCAATTGAACAAGGTCCTCGAACCCATCATTATTTAAATCGGTCGCGTCAATACCCATGCCGTAGAAACTGGTGTGGTTAGTATATTTTTCGATGCTCTCGATGAAAGTGCCGTCCCCCTGATTTTCGTAGAGGTAATCATTCTCGAGGTAATCGTTGGATACCAGGATGTCGGTATAGCCATCATTATTTACGTCGGCCGTTACCACACCAAGACCGTAGCCAAAGTTCCTCGTTATCCCCGCAGACTCCGTCACGCGGGTGAACCGGTTACCATCGTTTCGATACAGCTGGTCGCTAAAATCAGGGTCTTGTTTTTCTTTGGCTTTCAGGACTTCGGTATACGGTAGAAAGAACCGATCCGGTCGGTTGGTTACGTAGACATCGAGGTCGTTATCGTTGTCCATGTCGAAGAAGACAGCCTGGAGGGAATAGCCGGCATCTGCTAATCCCAGTTCCTTTGCTGCTTCACGGAATTTTCCGTTCCCCTGATTGAGATAGAGGAGGTTGGCTCGGTCTTCAGGTCGACTACCTTCAGCGGATCCACCCCGACAGACGTAAATATCAAGCTTACCATCTCCATCAACGTCGGCCATAACCACGCCATTATCCCACCCACCGGTCGTACTTACGCCGGCAGTTGCCGTAATGTCTTCGAAGGTCATGTCCCCTGTATTCCGGTACAGGATATTGGGCTGCTCGTTTGCGGTGAAATAGATGTCTTGCAAACCATCGCCATCAATGTCTCCAATCGCTACTCCCCCACCATTATATACGTACTGAAAGCGAGCAAAGAAATTTTTAAAATTCTCTTCTACGTGGTTGTTGAAGGTAATGTTGCTGGTGGCAGAAGGGACACGCTCAAAAATGGCATTTCCAGTTTCTTCCCCAGACGAATTTGCCACCCCGGTCGGATCATCTTTGGTACATGAGCCGAGTAATAAGATGAACAAAGGGATGGAAAGTAAATAACGCATATCTCTAAATTGTAAGGTAATGTTCCGCCTAATATTAACTTGAATAAAGCACTAATGGCGAGGCCGCAGGTGCTGTGAATGGGTAAAAGAAGCGAAGAGCAGGGGCTAACGATATCGCCCTTTGCTCCTTTGTCCTTTACTCTGCACCTGCGTACGCGCCCAGAAAGAACCCCGACAAATAACGTGTATTTGCCGGGGCTCTTTTATATATAATTTCCGAGGAATAAGACATTACTTGTCCAATTACCAGCCGGGGTTTTGTTCCATTAACGGATTGATATCAAGAACCGCCTGAGGAATTGGCCAGATGACTTCGAAGGGTTCAGCTTCAGGCTGCCCTGGCCAAACGGCCGTTTGAGGTGCCATAGTATTCATCCGATCCACGAGCCGTTCCCAGCGAATCAAGTCTCCTTTACGATGTCCTTCGAAGGCAAGCTCGCGGTAACACTCATCGTCGATGGCGTCCATAAATTCATCAAGGGTCAGGTCACTGGTCAGGGGAACAACTGTAGTTTCTTCGGAAAACTCGCCTCGTGCCCGCGCGCGAACCTGATTGATGGCATCGAGTGCTTCAGGCGTAACGCTTCCGGCCGCCATAGCGTGGGCTTCGGCGTAACGGAGAAGTACGTTGGCGTAGCGGATATATGGGTAGTCGAAAGGCGTATCGTTACCCCAGGCCTGTCCGTCTGGCTTTTGCCATTTCCAGGGCTTAAACTGGTTAGGGCCACGAACACTGTCCATTACAGTCGGTGCATTACCATAAGCAATGGTCACCCGCCGGCGCTGGTCATTACGATCGTAGGATAGTTCCAGATCCAGGGCGGACCAGGCCGTCCCCCAGCCACCGCCACGGTTTAACGGACCGTGAGGGCCCATGAAGCTACCGAGGTTAGATTGCTGGGTGTTGTCAATGGTTTCTCCGGGAGCGTCGTGCTCTACTACCCAAACCATCTCACTGTTGAGTTCGTTCTCGAAATCGAAAATTTGCTGGAAATCATCAAGCAGGGCGTACTCTCCACTATTGATGACTTCTTCGTATTGCTCCGCCGCAAGGGCATACTTGTCGGTTTGCTTGAGGGGGAAACCTGCCATCTGGAGGTATACTTTACCCAGCAAAGCCTGTACTGCTCCTTTCGTGAGTTGGCCTGTTCCGTTACCTACTTCCAGGTCAGGAATGGCTGCCGTAAGGTCGCTAACTACTTGTGCATAAATTTCCTCAGGTTCAGACTGAACGAAATCTAAGTCTTCCAGATCCGTCCGTTCTTCCGTTACTATCGGAACACGGTTATAAATCCGTACCAAATTGAAGTAGAAACTTCCACGCAGTGCTTTTGCTTCAGCTAAGATACGTGCCTTATCCTCATCATTGATCTTGTCTTCGGTCATCAAAGAGACCTGGTTGAGCACAGTATTGGCCCGGTTGATCTCCTGGTAGTGGCGCTCATAAATGTTGAGGGCAACGTCAATACCGGCGTTGAAAGAAAAGAGGAATAAGGTCCTACGCCCAGGTGGAGTCCATGGTGGAACGACAATCTCATCGGCACCGTGCATACCCCAGAGTATACCTACGCCAGCATCACCTCCAGAATAACCCTGAATACGCTGCTGACCGGCGTAAAGGCCATTTAGGGCAATTTGTGCGTCGTCGGAGTTGCGGTAAAAGTTTACTGGAGAAAGGAAGTTGCTTGGGCTTTCCGTCAACAGTTCATCATCACAGGAAGGGAGGACAAAAAGCATGGGGAGCAGTAGCAACCAAAGAAATTTGGATTTGTTTTGCATAACTGATATTTAAAGAATCCTGCTTGACCGGCAGCGCCGGCAAGCAGGATGTGATAGTTTAGAAATAATTAGAAAGTTACACTTAAGCCGGCACGGTACACGCGCTGACGAGGATAACTATCGCTGTCAACTCCAGGAGTCAACGGATTGTTACCAATACTTACCTCCGGGTCATAACCGGAGTAATTGGTAAGGATAAAGGCATTATCAACCGCAGCGAAAATGCGGGCATTTGTGGTGGTTCCAAAACCACGTGGTAGTCGATAACCAAAAGTGACGTTTGAAAGACGGATGAAGGAACCGTCTTCAATAAAGGTATCGATCAATTCGCGGTTAACACCTCCATCACTGGTACCCCAGATGCCTGGAATGTCACTATTGGGGTTATCCAAAGTCCAACGATCCCGGATAAATCCAAGCTTATTGTACGTTGGAATAGCCAGTGCCGTACCTCTGGTAATGTTGTTGTTGTAGACTTCATTACCGGTCGAGAATTGAAATAGGAAGGAAAAGTCGAAGTTCTTGTACTTGAAATCGTTGGTTATACCACCGTACCAATCAGGCTGGGAGTTGCCCAGGATCGTCCGGTCTGCTTCGTCAACAACGCCATCTGGAACCAAAACACGGTTTCCGTTTTCATCGAGACTGGCAATGTCCTTCAACTTAATCATACCCGGGCGGTACTGACCAACACCTCTACGGGTAACGGAACCTTCGCGGAGGTCGTAGAAATTATCCCAGAACTGGCCATTCTCATCGTTACGAATCAGATCAGCTGCTTCCTGGTCGGTCAGGCCATCAAAGATAGGGAAGTCACTGTAGTTGTAAATACCGTCGGTGACCAGACCATAAAAGCTACCCACGGGATCACCTACTTGAGCAATGAAGTCATTATTGTTCGCTCCAGGAGAAGAAGAAATGATAAATCCGGCACTACCCATATCCAGAATCTGATTACGATTCTGAGAAATATTGAAGCGGAAGTTCCAGGTAAAGTCATTCTTGTCGATAGGAGTGGCGTTGAGGGAAAGTTCAACTCCCTTGTTTTCTACTTCGCCAATATTCTGCAGGGCACTGGTAAAGCCAGTCTCCCTTGGCAGCGGGACGCGTAATAGTAGGTCCGTAGTGTTTTTGATGTAGTAATCAAAGTCGAAGGTAAGGCGGTTGTTAAAGAGGCCTAACTCAAAACCAACGTCAGTTTGGGCTGTCGTTTCCCAAGTCAAGGCCGTATTGCTGAGGCGGTTAACCCGAGCACCTGCTGCTAATTCTCCATTCAAAACGGCACGAGTAGGCTCGTAGGAGGCCAAGGACTGGTACTGGCCAATTCCATTATTGCCGGATACACCATAAGTAGCGCGCAGTTTCAAGTTACTGACGAGCTTACTATCCTGTAAGAAAGGCTCCTGGCTTACCCGCCAGCTGATCGCACCGGAAGGGAAGAAGCCCCACTTATTTCCTTGTGCAAAACGGCTGGAGCCGTCGGCACGCGCGCTAAAAGTAAAGAGGTACTTATTGTTAAGGGTGTAGTTGATTCTACCTAACCAAGAGCGTAGCCCCCACTCTGATTTATCTGAACGGGTTACGTTGGTAATACCAGCTGATGACAGGTTGTCAATGTCTACTCCTGGCAGAGCAAAGTCTTGCGAGGAAGTATTTAAAGAACGATTTGTACTTCCTTGCTGAGTGAAACCAGCTACTGCGTTGAAGCTATGAATGCCGAAGGTATTACGGTATGTTACCGTATTCTCATTTAACCAACCGTAGCTGCGGAATAAGCCCGTAAAGGCAATACCGCCCAACTGAGCAGACCAGCCAAAATCACTTGGGTATACACCCTCGTTGTTAGCGTTGAAGTAGTTGCCGCCAAAAGAAGACTTAATCGAAAGGTGGTCATCAAAGTCGTATTGCAAGTAAGCATTACCGAAGCCATTAACGGTGTTACCAAAGTTGTGGGTACGTTCGATTTGAGCTTCCGGATTGAAAACCGCACCATCACGAGCGCTTATGATGATTCCATTCTCATCGTACTCAGCATCATCGAGGCGAATCCGCCCTTGAACCGGCGAAAAGAGTAAGGCTTGCGTAAGTACACTGGCCTGGGAAGAACCTCCAGCATTACCGCCCGCAGTAACGGGGCCACCGCGATCAATGAAACCTGCGTTGATGTTGATGCCCGCGTGCAGTTTATTGGACAGTTCCTGTACTACGTTGATGTTAGAGGAGTAGCGCTTGTAGAAAGAGCCTTTCAGGATGCCCGTATCATCGCTGTAGCCGAAAGAGGCATTATAGCGCGTACGATCGCTTCCGCCGTTGATGTTAAGATTATGCCGCGTAGTGGTAGAATTGCGGAATACTTTATCGCGCCAATTTGTCACGATCAATCCATTGTCGGGATCTCCCAGATCGAGGTCATTACCAAAGTCATCTCGGTACAGTAAATCACGCTGTCCAAAGTTGACAATGCCGAAAGTATGGTACTCATTCCAGAAATCAACGTATTCCTGTGGAGATAAGATGTCAATTGTACGTGAAAGCTCACCGACACCAATGGAGTTGCTGTAGGTTAACTGGGCGCGCCCTTTCTTACCTTTCTTTGTGGTAATCAGAATTACCCCATTGGCACCACGGCTACCATAAATGGCCGTAGAAGAGGCATCCTTCAACACTTCGATCGATTCGATGTCTGCGGGGTTGATACTTGAGAGTGGGCTTTCTTGCTGAGAACCAGGACCAGCGTTGGTAGAAGAAGAACTACCCAAAAGCGGGAAACCGTCAATAACATAAAGCGGATCACTGGTTTGGGTAATGGAGGTACCACCGCGGATTTTAATTTTAGAAGCCGCTCCCGGTCCACCCTGAGTAGAAGTAATTTGTACGCCCGCCGCTTGGGCAGCCAAACCTCTTTCGAAGTTGATGGCCTGCACCCGCGTGAGGTCTTCACCTTTAACTGAAGATACCGAACCTGTAAGGTCTTTCTTATCAACATAACCATAGCCAACTACTACGACCTCTTCTAAGGTTTCTGCATCGGTAGCCATAGTTATGTCAATCACCGTACGATTGTTAACGGCTACATTCTGGGTTTCATAGCCAGTATAAGACATTAACAAGGTACTTGATCCACTAGGTACGGTAAGTTCATATTTACCATCAAAGTCAGTGACGGTACCGGTATTGAGATCTTCCTTTACCCGGATAGTTACCCCAATCAGAGGTTCTCCCTCATCTGAAGTAACGGTACCGGATATGGCCAATTGGCCATAGGCGGAGCTGCTCATGGCACATAGTAGCAAGGGCAAAATCAACCCCGCTGACAAGCGATGAAACATTAATTGAAAGGAGTTTTTTAGCATGATAAACTAGTTGAGTGTGAGGTGGGAGGTCCCCCCAAATGCGGGGTACCTGCTTTATTTGTCCCTTGAGACGGAACAAAAGTGGGACTTGGGCTTTTCCCACCACGCTACTCATGATTTAGATGCTAGTACAAATGGTTCTACTTACTCCGTTTAGGGTATTTTACGGGTCTTTTACGGGTTTAAGGCTGCAATCGGTTGTCTTTTATTCTCTCATTTGTGCTAACGCCTTATCGACATCCTGTACTGGCAATTGGCACACTTTCTCCAGGCAGACGTATATCGTTGTACCATCCGGATCCAGTTTATTGGTCAAAAGTTCCAGGGCCCCTTCCTCGGTCCCCCCCAGCAACAGTGCATCGGGGAGGTACTGCCTGCTCATCAAGTCCCGCCTTGCACCTGCGGCCTCGCCCAAAATCGCTACTTCGTAAGTCGGCTCCATCAATTCCAGGTACAATCTGGCCCAATTTGCGTAAAAACGCGGACCTCTCTCAGCCAGTTTAGGCTGAATCAGTCCCAACATTGACCGAGACCGATCCACCATCTCCTCGTCGGCCGTCAGGGTTCCCAACTGATGCAAGACCCGTCCCATTACGGAGTTTCCGCTCGGAATCACCTTATCATCGGTCGGTATATTTCCACTAACCAGGGGCGGATCGAGGTCGGAAGTGTACCGATATAAGCCAATTTCGCTATCATAAAAATGTGCGTCAGCGTAGGTCACCAAGTTGCTCGCCCGGTTCAGCCATTCTTCCTTAAAAGTAATCTGATATACATCAATACAGGCCTGGGCCAGCAAGCCATAATCCTCTAAAAAGGCGTTAATGGCCGAGTTCCCATCCTTGAAGTTACGGTTCAGCCGGCCGCTTTCTTCCTGCATTTCCCTGATCAGAAACGTAGCTGTTTTAACTGCTCGTTGCCGGTAGCTTTCTTCCCCGAGCGCACGGAAAGCGTCTGCATATCCACTGACCGCCAAAGCATTCCAGGCAGTCAACGCTTTATCATCAAGGCCCGGTTGGGCGCGCTTATCCCGGGCGTTCAGTAAAGTGCTGCGCGCGCCTGCCAGCGCCTGCTCCAGCGCAGCAACATCCTGATAGTTATTCGCCTTGGCTATTTTTTCAGGATTCCCCCTACGATTAAGAATATTATGGCCTTCCCAGTTTCCACGGACGGAAACTCCGTAGTATTCCACAAAAGCGGCGCTCAGCCGGGTGTCAGACAATATTGCCTCTATTTCGTCCTTCGTCCAAACATAGGTAAGGCCCTCCTCCCCTTCCGTATCCGCGTCAAGCGAGGCGTAAAAGGCACCGTTGTCATCAGACAGCGAGCGGTCAAGAAATTCAACCGTTTGCCGGACCACTTCGGCGTATCGCTCCTTCCCCGTTGCCTGGTAAGCGTGCGCATACAGGCTGAGCAACTGCCCGTTGTCATACAGCATCTTCTCAAAGTGCGGCACCAACCAGGTGGCGTCCGTGCTGTAACGGGCAAAACCGCCGGCCAGTTGGTCATAAATACCACCGGCAGCCATAGCGTCCAGGGTGGTGGTTACGGCCTCCAACGATTTTTCATTGCCGGTGTGAAAATGGTGCGCCAGCAAAAACTCGTGCAAGACCGGCATGGGAAATTTGGGCGCGCCCGCCATACCTCCTCGCTGAAAGTCCATTCCGGCATACATCATTTCCGTCGCTCCGGCAAGCTGTTCCCGGTTAAGGGCTTCTCCATCTCCTCCCAGAGACGGAGAGAAGCTGTTTCGGCGAACCAGCTCCTCCGTCAGCCCCGCAGCATACGTTTCCATTTTTCCTGGTTCACTCAGACGCAGGGACGTAAACTGCTCCAAGACCTTGATCCATTGCGCTTTAGGGGAATAGGTGCCCGCCCATATCGGTCGGCCATCTGGCAGTGCGATGGCATTTAATGGCCAGCCACAGCCTCGCTGGTTGGTCAGTTGGCAGGCGGTCATGTACACATCGTCCACGTCGGGGCGCTCTTCCCTGTCTACTTTAATGCTCACGAAATTGTCGTTCATCACCTTAGCGACCAAGCTGTCTTCAAACGACTCGTGCTCCATCACGTGGCACCAATGGCAGGCCGCATAGCCTACGCTGATGATCAGCAATTTATTTTCTGCTTTGGCTTTAGCCAGTGCTTCCTCTCCCCATGGGTACCAGTCAACTGGGTTACGGGCGTGCTGCAGTAGGTAGGGGGACTTTTGCCCGGCGAGGTGGTTCATTGCTGGTGCTCCATCAATTCTTTCTCTCTTCCCCCCTTTCCTCCCCTTCTCTTGGGCGGGGCCGCAGGTGCAAAGTAAAGTTATCAAAGCAAGGGAACAGACCAAGGACTTCCACATAGTTATCGGTTTTTACTGAAGGAGAACGTAAACCGCTCTCCTTCGCCGCTAATGACGGCAAAATATTGGCCGTTTGGAAGGTTATTGACTGGAAAATCCGTCGGGATATAGCCCAACCGACGGGGAGAGGTAACCTCCTGGCCTTTGGCATTGTAAACTCGAAGCAAGAAATTACCGGACCTATACGCCCCGCAATCAAATCGAATCTGTACCCATTCGTCGATTGTTGCCACCGGATTAGGAAAAGGGATGATGGTACAAGCTTCGTCCGGGCTACGCACGGGCACCCGATCATCGACCTTTTCCATCAGCGCAAAACATTGATTGCGGGCAACCACTTTGATTTCCGGAGTTTCGGTGGCCCTAAAGGCCTGCAGGTTCAAACCTCCTTCCCCCTCAAGAAAATAGCTCCAGGTTTCGGTGAAACCTCGGTCTGGCCCAAGCGCTCCGTACATCGTTACCGGCAAATCTCGGCCCAACCATTCAAGCAGGTTCATTTTTGCTACGGATATCGGAACATCATCTACCATAGTTTCTTCAACGGAGTAGACGTCAAATGGCTCGTTATACATCCACGTAGTGGTTTCTTCTCCCACTACGTAGCTTTCCTTAAATAGATAAACCTGATCCGTGATGGCTGGCACATAATAGAAGACGGAATCTCCCGACTGTTGAAAAAGCTCTGCGGGCGAGTAGAAGGTTTCTCGTAGGCCGCTGGGCCCAAGGTTCTTAGCCAAAATACTGAAGACCTTGGTTGGTGTTCCACGCACCACGGTGTCCCGTTCGTAACGCACAAGTAGGTAGCCCAGGGTTTCCTCGTCGCCATCGTAGCCCCTGTAGCACCATTCTGCCCCTGGCGGAGCAAACTGACCCTGGGCAAAAATTCCCCCGGGCAAAAACAGCAGTAGGGCAAAAAAAAGATTGGATAGTTGTTTTACGTAATGCATTGCCGGGACAATATCGGGCATATTCGTCGAATTATTCATGCTTCCAGGTCGTCCTTACCGCATCAATTACCCTAAAGTCTATCACATACGTTTTATTCGTCACACTACCCTTCCTCCTGCAACAAGGCCACATTCTTATCATGAAATTTCCGCATGATGATCGGAAAATCATACCGTCCCAGCCATTTGTCCAGATCAAAAGCGGTGTTTTCTCGATGTGCGGCGGTGAGTTGCACTAGGTACTCCCGTGAATCCCGAAGGCGCTTTTCCATTTCCATCCGTTCAGTGGTATGGTCTCCGTGTCCGGTAATCAGGACTTTAACCTCACCGGTAATGACGAATTTTTCCAACTTATCGAGCGTCGCTAAGTAATCGGTGAAGGAATGGTAGACGTAGGGAAATTCGACGTTACTCAGGTAGTCACCTACCACCAGTATACCCTTGCTGTGGTTAAACGTCAGCAGGCCATCGTAGTTATGGCCAGGTGCCTGGTAAAATACGTAGTGGTCTTTCCCAATCATCATCTCTACGCCCTCCCCGGAAATCGGCCGATCAATGGGTGGGTAGGTTAAAGGGTAGTCTCTGCTGATGTAATATTCATCGTCCCAGGCAATGGTTTGGGCCAGTTGATTCGCCTGGTCGGGGTTGTCCACAAAAGCCTGCGAAGCGATGGTGGTAAAGCCGGGGAACTTCCCGTACCCGATGATGTGATCGTAATCGGAGTGGGTAAAGAGGAGGAATTTCTCTTTGCCTTCCCCCAGTTCCTCCGTCAACTTAGCCAATTGTGCGACTTCTGCGGGCAACCAATTGGGGTCAACAATCAACACGTAATCGTCGGTATGGATGACGGTGCTGGTCGTCCGAAAAAGCTGGCTTTCGTGGATGGTTAGGTGGGGGCTGCTTAGCTGTATGGGCATTTTGCAAGGTATGGTTTTTCATATCAGGCCATCAAATCCTTCACCACGTGTCCATGTACATCCGTCAATCGATACCGACGCCCCTGGTGCTTGAAGGTGAGCCGCTCGTGGTCAATGCCAAAGAGGTGCATTATCGTGGCGTGGAAATCGTGGACGTGCACCGGGTCTTTCTGGATATTATAGCTCAGGTCATCCGTTTCGCCGTAGGTGAAGCCGGGTTTTACACCGCCACCAGCCATCCACATGGTGAAACACCGGGGGTGGTGATCCCGTCCGTAATTAGTGGCGGTCAGTTTACCCTGCGAGTAAACGGTTCGGCCGAATTCTCCGCCCCAGATGACCAGGGTGTCGTCGAGCAAGCCACGCTGTTTCAGGTCCTTCACCAGTGCCGCGGACCCTTGGTCGGTATTCCGGCATTGATTTTTTATACCACCGGGCAGGAAGACGTGTTGGTCCCACCCCCGGTGGTACAGCTGTACGAAGCGGACGTCCTTTTCCAAAAGTTTACGCGCTAACAGGCAGTTGGCAGCGTAAGTTCCCGGGTTCCGGCTGTCGGGGCCGTACATCTCGAAAACACTATCGGGCTCGTCGCTCATATCTGCAATTTCGGGCACCGAGCTTTGCATCCTAAAGGCCATCTCATACTGCGCAATGCGGGCGTCAATTTCCGGATCACCGTAAGCAGATTGTTGTACTGCGTTCAGTTCTTTAAGGTAACCAAGCATTCGGTTACGGTCTTTGCCATCGTACCCTTCCGGATCGTTGAGGTAGAGCACGGGGTCTTTGCCAGAGGTGAACTGAACTCCCTGGAACTGGGTCGGTAAAAAACCGTTGCCCCAAAGACGGGCGTAGAGTGGTTGGCCTCCGGAGTTCTTGGATTGCAGTACGACAAAGGAGGGCAGGTTGTTATTGAGGGACCCCAGGCCGTAACTCAGCCAGGACCCCATACTGGGCCGTCCCGGAAGCTGGTGCCCGGTATGGAAGAAGGTGATGGCCGGGTCGTGGTTGATTTGCTCGGTGTATAAAGACTTCACGAAGCACAACTCGTCAACAATACTGGCGGTATGCGGCAGCAGTTCACTGACCCAGGCACGAGACTCGCCGTACTGCTGAAATTTATACAATGAAGGGGCAATAGGTAGGCTTGATTGGTTGGCACTCATACCGGTTAGCCGCTGGCCTTTCCGGAAAGAATCGGGTAGGTCCTGCCCGAACATCTCGTTGAGCTTCGGCTTGTAGTCAAAGGTTTCAAACTGAGAAGGACCGCCACTTTGGAAAAGAAAAACTATCCGCTTCGCCCGGGGGGCAAAATGGGGTAAGCCCGGGATGGCGTCAAATAAATCCTGCTGCGTTTCCGCCTTCATCAGATTACTCAGGGCAAGTGCACCAATACCCAGCGAAGACTTCGTCAGGAAGTTCCGACGGTCCATTTTTTGGTGGGTCTTTAAAAGGTCGTTGAACATGATTTAGCGTTTTTAGCGCGGACGCAGGAGCAGAAAAGAGGGTAAAGGAGTAAGGGAATGATGGGAGAAATCAACCTTCATCGTTTAGTAATCACGGCATCGGAGTTGATGATCACACTGGCCAATACTGCATCTGCGGCTACTTCGATCGGATTCAGGTTAGGGTCAGCCTTGGTAAAGCCAGCCGTCAACCAGCCGTCGGCTTTCCCAGGGAATTGACTAAAAGTGTCCAGTTCATTCTTCCGAACCTGGCTGAGAATATTAACCTCTTCCTCCGCCGGAGACCTACCGCTTAAATAAGTGAAGACTTCAGCAATCGCCGCATTTTTATCCGGCGATCTCGTTATTCGCGTACCCAGAATTCTGGCCGCTTCCACGAATGCCGGATCATTCATCAGCACCAGGGCCTGCAACGGTGTGTTGGTCTCTTGCCGGCGAACGGTACATTCATTTCTATTGGGTACATCAAAGGTTCCGAGGGTAGGATGTGGAACCGTTCGTTTCCAGAAAACGTAAAGACTACGCCGGTACAAGTCTTCGCCTTCATCCTGCACGTAAGTGGCGTTGTTCATTTTCCAGAGTCCTTCCGGTTGGTAGGGCTTGACGCTCTTACCACCAATCTTATCATTGAGCAGTCCACTTGCAGCCAGGGCGTTGTCCCGAATCATCTCGGCGGGCAGGCGGCCCGATGGGCCGCGCGCCAACCAAACATTATCCACATCAGCCAACCTTTGGTCTTCAGTAACTGGCTTAGAACTCATGCGATACGTTCGGCTCATAACTATGGTCTTGAGCAGCGCCTTTGTATCCCAGCCATTGTTGATGTACTCCGTAGCAAGCCAGTCCAATAGTTCCGGATGGGTGGGCAACTCGCCCTGGTTCCCGAAGTCCTCCGTAGTTTTTACCAGCCCCCTCCCGAAGAACTGTTGCCAATAACGATTCACCGCCACCCGGGCCGTCAGCGGATGATCCGGCTGAAAAAGCCATTGAGCTAACCCAAGTCGGTTCGCTGGGGCTCCTTCCGGCATCGGCGCCAGCCAGTCCGGCGTTTGTGTCTCCACCGGCTTAGTCGGGGCATCATACTGCCCACGATCAAGAATGTGGGACTGCCGTGGCTTCTTCATTTCCCGAATGACCATGATCTCCTTAACGAATTCCATGCTGTCGATCAACCGGGAACGCGTGGCAAGAAGTTCTTTTCGGGCCGACTGGTACGCAGGCAGGGTAACCGTCAGATAATGTTGCCGCAGCAGTCCTTTTTCAGCAGCTGTCAACTCGGAGGCCTTTTTGGCCAACAACTGACTAGCCTCCTCCGGGTTACCGGAACGATAAACTTCCAGCGGACTCAGTTCCCGGTTGTAGACCATAATATCGTCCACAACCGTACCCCGTACCCCTTTGCCCCGCCAGCGCGCGCCGATCTGAAGGCCAGGCTCAATCACATCAACATAGATGGGATCGGTCATATCATTAAAGATGATGTCTCGCGAGAGGTCATCATTCAGCACCTCCGTTTTCACTTCTTTACCGTTCACAAACAGTTTGTATCCGGCTGCTCTGCTGGACCCATCGTAAGTAGTGGCCAAGTGAATCCACTGCTCGCGAGGAACATCCATTTCAGCAAATTCAACGATGGAGTTTCCGGGGTTGACGTGGGCCATCAGTAGTTGCAGCCCAAAAGTATCAAGGTAAAGGTGATACCCCCGCTCACCGTGCAGGCGGGTACCTTGTCCCTTATGGAAAAGGAAACCTGTTTTCAGGTCTTTCGGAATTTTGGCCCACATGGAAACCGTAAACGGTTCATCCCGGCGGTAGACCCCTACCGGATACAGGTCCAACCAGGCATCACCATCCAGCAGTAGCCCCCGGCTATCGTGCCCTTCCGCCAGTTCCGGAGATTCGTTTTTCGAGAACTTACGGTCCATCTTTCCTCGTTCAGATCGCCGGGTGGCGTTGACCAAACGGGTATCATTAAGGGGGAAATGTGCTCTCAGTCCTGCAGCTGAGGGCAACTGGCGATAGCCTGCTGATTGAACCCAGGCATCCGCTTTCTCCAAATTACCAGTGGTTACTTCAGCAAGGGCAGCTTCCTGCTTTTGCTCCAGGTTTTTCAGATAGGTTATGATACTGTCCTGGCGTTCCGTCGGAAGGTCAAGCCGAGGTGGGGGCGTAGCGCCGTCCCATGGTATCAGCCCTGCCTCATCGACGTTGTTGAAGAAGCTGTAGAACTCGTAGTAGTTTCGTTGGCTGATGGGATCGAACTTATGGTCGTGGCATTTAGCACAAGCCAGGGTCAGGCCAAGTAATCCTACCCCAAGTACATCTGCCCGATCAGCCACGTAGGCACTCCGAAACTCTTCTTCAATGATCCCTCCTTCCAGGTTCTGCGGGTGCAGGCGGTTGAAGCCGGTGGCCAATATCTGTTCGCGGGTGGCATCGGGCATTAGATCACCGGCCAGTTGCCAGGTGACAAACTTATCGTACGGTTGGTTTTCGTTAAGCTTTTTGATCACCCAATCGCGCCAGGGGCTCATATCCCGGTACCGATCAACGGTATAACCATGCGTATCGGCAAATCGCGCAAGGTCCATCCACTGAGTGGCCATTCGTTCACCATACCTTGGGCTGGCCAACAGGCGGTCCACTTGCTTTTCATAGGCATCAGGTGCCTGATCGTTTTCGAATTCGATAATGTCCTGAGGTGATGGCGGCAAGCCCGTCAGGTCAAAACTAAGCCGACGCAGCAACAGATCTCGGTCTGCTTCGGGAGCAAAGCCAAAGCCCTTTTCGATTTGCTTAGCCCGAATAAATTGATCAATTGGCCGTTCGTTCCATTCCTCCTCCGCGACAGCAGGTGCTTCTGGCCGCTCTGGCGCAATGAAGGCCCAGTGATCCGCATAGGGTGTTCCTTGTTTAATCCATTTAGCAATAACGGCTTTTTCGTAATCTGATAGAGGTATTTTAGCGGATGCTTCCGGCATCACAAAGTCAGGGTCTTCGCTAAAAATCCGGGCCAGGATATCTTTTCCAACCACATGCCCGGGTTCATCGAGGCGCAGGTCGGCTGCCCGGTTAGCTGCGTCCGGGCCGTGGCACAAGAAGCACTTATCCGACAAGACGGGCTTCACGTGAATATTATAATCGAGCTTATCCGGTAACGCTGCGTAGGCTATTTCGACACCATCCGGCATGGAGGG
>JBGCFZ010000493.1:0-27413 GCA_045110355.1 Lewinella sp.
ACTAGTGCTCTGTCAAGCCGATCTTGTCATATTAACTGCGGCGTCTTTTACCCGCTGGCTGCGTTGCTTGAATCCTCATTTAGCTACGGCTAAACTCCGGTTCAAGCGCCTTGCCAGCAGGCAAAATTCACCAGCAGTTAATACGACAGAATCGACCTGACAAAGCACTAGTGGATCGTTTCAGAAGTTGCGTTAAAAATTAGCCACGGATTGGATGAACTGTATTTGCCCCGGGTGAAAAACTGTGAAGCGTTTTTTTACCCGGAGTAGCTGAGGAGGCCTTAGCCATTGCGGCGCTGCGCGCCGCCATGGCTAAGGCCTTACCTAAACCCCGGGTTTCGGCGTACCGCCTCACCCGGGGCAAATACGTTTCGATCCCTCCGGGATCTTCTGAGATTACTAACGGAACTTCTGTAACGATCCACTAGCCGCCGCCCCGCAGGGGGCCGCACAAGAAAGATCTTTTTTGTGCAAATTATTAGGTACACAAAATAATGAACACACCTACTACCGCGGTGTATACGCCATCAAAATCTGTGCACGACAGGTTATAGAAACCGTTATGGGGCCTTACCTGCGTTAAAACGAAAGCCTGCCTGTGCTATAAAACCGATGCTCGATAGCGCTCAAGCTGGCTGCCGTCTGTTTTTAACTTTCGAAACTGCCACCTATATGCGATCTAACAAATCATAGAATAATCAACCATGCTTGTCAACTTTCCCCTGCACCTGCGTTCCCGCCAAAAATTACTAATGTGTTCTTAAAATTAGTTAGTTAAACAACTAAAGGCTCACCCTGCAACGTCTTTGAACCATTACCCGTCTTTTTGAGCAGCCCCACTTCCCCGCACTCGCTAATTACCAAATGAATAGAATTTTCACCTCATTGCTGGTCCTCCTGGCCGTTTTACCTCTTGGTGCCCAAACCATCAAGGGCTACATCACCAATGAATTCCTGGAACCCGTTCCATATGCCAATGTTCTGGTGCAGGAATTAGGTACAGGCACTACCTCCGATGATAAGGGCTATTACGAACTCAACTTGCAAACCGAGGGCAACTATCGCTTAGTATTTTCCAGCCTCGGCTATACCTCACTTAAAGAAAATGTGATCATCGGCCTAGAGCCGTACGAACTAAACATAAGCCTGAGTACCTCAGACGTACTACTGAAAGAAATTACGGTGTCTGCCGGTAAAAAAGATCCTGCCTACGCCATCATCAGAAAAGTAGTGGAACGTAAAGCCCGTCACCTGCGGTCGGCGGATTCGTACCGAACAAACGTCTACGTCAAAGCTGTAGAAGAAGTAGAACGCAACCAACGAAAGCGGAAACCTGCCGTCACCGTTGCTCCCGACCCAGCCGATGAAACCGGTATGCCCGACCCTTTCGCGGAGGAGGAAAAGGCACGCAAAGAACTCCTTGGCCGCCTCAACCTCGTAG
The DNA here is from genome assembly GCA_045110355.1 of Lewinella sp. Lineage (GTDB taxonomy): Bacteria > Bacteroidota > Bacteroidia > Chitinophagales > Saprospiraceae > Neolewinella. The sequence continues at coordinate 1,442 of JBGCFZ010000493.1, forward strand.
AAATGGAGGTTACGCTGAACTTCAAACAACCCCGACAGTATAAAGAAGAAAGGACCGCCTACCAGAAGTATGGCAATACACGGGGCCTGTTTATCCCCCGCTTTGGCGAGACGGATTTCAACTTCTACCGCAATATGGTTCAGCTTACGGGCATCTCCGATGCGCCCGTTATTTCTCCCCTCAGCACCACGGGGGTATTGGCTTATAAGTATAAACTGGAGAGTACCGACCTGGAAGGGAATCAGATTGTCTACAAAATAAAAGTTACCCCGCGTAAAAGCGGGAACAGCACTTGTAAAGGAACCATTTGGATTAATGAGGACACTTACACTATTAACCGGCTGGACCTTACTTTCAGTAAATATCCGCTGAAATTCTTCGATGCCTTCCGTCTGCAGCAAGAATACGTTGAGCATACCGACAGCTTGTGGACGGTAGGGAAACAAACCTTCCTCTACGTTGCCAAGCAGGGTAAAAGGGCCACCTTCAGGGGCAACACCACACTTTCCTACAGTGATTACGAACACAATTATGCTTTCCCGGAGAAGTTCTTCGGTAATGAAGTGGCCGTTACTACCCGTGAAGCCTACAAGCGAGATAGTTCCTATTGGGAGGAAAGCAGGACCGTGGCGCTGACCGCTGAAGAGGCGAAGATGATCAGTATCCGGGACAGCCTGAAAGCCATCACCAGCAGTAAGGCCTACCAGGACAGTCTCCAGGCCAGGTACAATAAAATCACCTTACTCGAATTGGCCTGGGAAGGCGTTGGGTTTAGAAACAACGCTAAGAAAAGCCACCTCTACGTTGGTTCCCTGGGCGAATTGATCAATTTTTCGGTAGTGGGTGGTTGGCGCCTCGGGCCATATGTTGGGTATAATCGCCGTTATGAAAACGGTAAAATGATTAACGTTAGTGGCAGTGTAAACTATGGTTTCCTCAACCAGGACCTCCAGGGGAATTTCAACATTTGGCACAGGTACAACCCCTTCAACCTAGGTGAATTTTCCATCAGTGGTGGGCGCAGTTTTGAATCCATCAACCGGTTTGATGCTTTTCTGAATCAGCTTCGGCCTTCTAACTACATCAAACTTGAAGCCACCCGCTTCCGGCACAATATTGAAGCATTCAACGGTTTTTTCATCTGGAATGAGGTTGACTTCAGTTCCCGTAAACCCATCACTGGTCTCCGGACAAGTTCTTTCCTTCAGGACATCGTAGAGGACATAGAAGAACCTCAGGAATTTGAGCCATATGAAGCGCTGCGAACGACCACGGCGATCAGCTTCACCCCGGGCCTGAAGTATATGCGGGAGCCCGATAGAAAGATACGATTGGGCAGTAGATGGCCAACCTTCCAGCTGTTGTACCGGAAAGGCTGGGACGGGCCGCTGTCCAGTGACATTGACTTCGACTACGTGGAAGGATCCGTGGAGCAAGAGCTACGTCTTGGGGTCATTGGCAACTCGAATTACGAATTCAAGGCTGGCAAGTTCATTAATACCAGAGACCTGAGGTTCATTGACCTGAAACGGTTCCGGGAGTCAGACCCGATCCTGCTCTCGGACCCCACCCAAACGTTCAACGTCCTGGATACGTCTTTGACCACCGCCAACCTATTCTTCGAGTTCCACCACATCCATCATTTCAACGGCGCGCTCATTAATAATATACCCCTGCTCAAAAAGACAAGGATCAAGACCATTGCCGGAGCGGGGTTCCTTTGGCTACCTGAAGATAATTTCCGCTACCAGGAGGTTTTCGCAGGTATCGAACGCGTCTTCAAAATAGGAGCTCGTCGCCGCCTCCGAATCGGGACCTACGCCGTACTGGGAGATGGCACTACGGGAAAAGCAGAAACATCCTTTAAGGTAAGCTTTGACATCATCGATCTGTGGAAACGGGATTGGAGTTTTTAGTCCCGTGCCTGGCAATAGCGGCCAAGGGTAGCACTAAAATGAGACGTACTCCGGCGTAAATGAAAGGTACCATGTACATTATGCCATCCAGCATAATGGCACACCCAAGCAAATCATCAAACATTGAACAAACCTTGGCCTACTCCCGCTTTATCAACAGAACGGCGGTTCATTGCCTACAATAAAAAACTATTTGTCTGAATATTTAAAGGCCCGCACGAAACTGCATTCGCGCGGGCTCTTTTTGATAATAACAATGAGTAATATAGGACAAAGAACTTGAACTGGTTTAGCGATTGGTAGAACTTTCGTTCATCGTCCAGCCCCAGAAAATCGAATCGAACTTTTACTCCTCTCCAAGCGTGGCCTTTACCATTACCGGCACCTCATCTTTGGGCCCGTTGCCCGAGAAGTTGAATTTACGCCGCATGATGGTAGCGGAGGCCTCCAGCTCATATGGTCCTTCACCGGTAAGCGTGAAACTTAAAGGTACCGTTTTAGTAATGCCCTTCAATGACAACTCTGCCCGGGCCAAAAAGCTACCGTCGGCCTGTTCTTCGGCACCTTCAATGGTGAGTTGAGCAGTGTTGAACTTCTTACTGTAGAAGTAGTCTTTCTTCTTGTGGAGGTTCTTCTCCAGATCTTTCCAATCACAGGTAATAGAGGTCATGTCAAGAACTGCAGTTACCGCAATTTCTTCGGGGTTATCGAGGTTTTCCAACCGGTCGAATTTCCACTGGTTCACGGTGAAAAGATTGTCTCCTCCGGCATTACCGATGAAAGTAATTTCTCCGGGTGAAACCTCCGGGAATTCAACCAACGGGCTGGCGGTGTACAGCGTGGAAAAAAGTAAAGCTAGGGAAACGAAAGTGATGGTGATAAAACGGGTCATGATTAATGATATTTATTAGATTATTGAATTTATTAGCGAATTTGATTAGCTGGCCAATCGTTGGGCATCAAACCGAGCCGTGAAGTCAAGTTGGTGCCGGATGTCTTCGGGGCCATCGGGGCCATTCATCCCAAAGACCCTTTTGAAGTCGATACCAAAGTCGGCGGCAATGGCCATAGATTCATCCGCCGTTGGCGTAAAAACGGCGTTGACCTCAACGGAATGGGCTTTGCCCCGGATGGTCAGCTTTGCAGGAATGACGACCTTAACCGGCTCATTTATCCGCCAGGTACCGGGAATGTTTACCGCGTCAAATTGAAGGCTAGCAGTGGGATGTTTTTCGCTCTTCAGGATATCCCCTAAAACGTAGGTATCCAGCGAAGCGGAGGTTGTAGAGATGGAGGCAACCGGGAGGTTTACCTGGCCAGAAACCTTTGTACCCTCTTCGGAAAAATTAAAGTCTGCTACCAATTCACGGACTTCACCGGAGTAACGATCAAGTGGAGAAGGAAAACTGAAGAAAAGCCCGGGAGCCTCCTTTATTGTCAGCCTTGCGCCATAGCTGCCAACAACGGCCACTGGTTCGGTAAAGGTGGTCGTCTCCTGCCCGGTAGTAATGTCCTGATCCAAGGACCAACCAAGACCAGCCCAATCGGTATCAGCAACAGTCGATTCAAGACCAGCGGGAATAAATCCGAGGTCAGGTCGCATTATTTTTTTGACGTCTGAGGCAATCCGCGTGGTCAATCCGTCAAGACCGATTCCCTCTTCACCTACGTCAACCGGTTCACCGTAGCTGGTAAGAACGGGGGTATGACAGTTGAACTGACTAAACAAAGCATAGGTCAGTTTATAAGCACCTTCTTCGGTTCGGTAACTGTGGACATCAAGGTAAATCCTGCGGTCCTGAGCATTTAACCTAACCGTTTCCATTTCCTTAAAGGAAGTCTTGTCAGCCAACTGCTTATTTAGTTGCGCTACGATCAGCGAAGGCAGTTCCTCAGGTGCCTCAACCCCGGTTGGTGTAGTTAGCTTCAGCGGCATAACGATCAATTGACGGCCACGCTTTAGGGCAAGTACGCCTGTCCGTTCATCCGCGGCGAACTTCCTTGGAGTCGCTTGGTTCAAGCGAATGAACTTAGTGATTGCCTCCAGATCATTGTGCTTTCCCCCATAAATCGCGCGTCCGGCAGAACTTTGAAAAACGAACGCGGGCGTAGCCGTTATTGACGTTGGCACTCCTCCATCAATACTTATTCTTTCTGTCTTCACTCCCTCGACGAAAGCCTTGTGTTCCAGTTCTCCGATCAGCTTACTGGCTGACTCACCTGAGGGCAGTATGATTCCCAGGCGACCGTCCGCCCGCCACTGCTTACCAAGCATTCCCAGTTGCCATACGACCGGGCTGCCCAATCGCCAGTTCAAATCCCGGTTCATGGCAACTACGGATACCCAATCATCCGCAAAGTGGGCCTGCATGGTAAAATAATACCCCTTAGTATTCCCTCCCCAGTATGGGTTCCCCTTTTCGCTTACGTGGGATAGCAGACTCCGATGTCCGTGCCGGTCAGCGAAAGCCATCTTTACCGTCTCAGGAAGTAGAATGCCTTCTTGCTTTCCCTTGCGGATATCCAGTAAGGAACGTACCAGTGTAGCATAGTCTTCGGCAGTTGTCCAAAGACCAGCGTCAGACAGCGCTACGTATCTTTTGTAGCCTCCTCTCAGGACCCCACCGTTTTCCATATGCCCCATGGCCGCATGCTTAAGTTGAGAGGGATCCAGCTCCGTAGCATAAAACATGTTTTCCAGGCAAAGTGGACGAAAAACCTCTCTTTGGATAATAGCATCCAGCGGCTCCTGATAATGCTGCTCCAGCACGAGTTGCAGCAGGACCCAGCTTCCGTATTCGGTGCTTTGGTCCGGCTTCCGCAGTCGTTTGAAACGAAAGCCTTCTGCTACCTCTTCCAATTCCGGTATGGCCTTTCCTGCAAAAAAGCCTTCTGGCTTATAACCACTCCCCATTTTCGGCTTCAACAGCAAGACATCCCTTAGGGTGACGCTTTCTCCACCGCTTAATTTTCCACGTGTGAGGTAACTGTTTACCGGTGCATTGAGGTCCAATTCTCCCCGCTCAACTAATTGCAGAATAGCGATGCATACTGGAAGCGCCGATGCAGCACCGGCAGAAAACAAGGTCTCCGTATTTAAATCGTTCGCCGCTGGCAACGTAGCGATAAAGGAAGAATCAAGTTGTCCATTATTGATCGCCATTGAAACTGCTGGTGTATTATACGCCTTCATCACTGCGATCATATCCATCGTCTCCCCTTCTACGTCGAAACGAAAAACACGATGAGGTGCCTGAGCAAATAATTCGCTCCCAGAGAAAATTTCACCACCGGTAAAAGAGATAAGTGCAATAAGGATGTAGTGCAAACGATGCATGGTACTTTGTTTTTGTTGATTACAAAGCACCGGCTTTTTGCAAGGGTCTGCGCGCCAAATCAGCATTTGGGACGGGTCAGATTATAGTTTGGGACGGATTTGGGACGTTTAGCTCCATCAGACGAGTAGAGCGACTGTGTCGCGACCAACTAAGATTGATTCTCGACACAGTCGCTCAACCCAACAAGTCAGACATCGTAAAGACTCCTTTCCGACCAACAACCCAGTTAGCAGCAGTTAGGGCTCCCCGGGCAAATCCTTCCCGGGAATGCGCCGTGTGTTTAAGCTCCAGGGTATCCACCTTGCTGGAGAACAGTAGCGAGTGCGTACCGGGGACGCCCGCCTCACGTACGGAGGTAATTGGTATAGCAGCTTGGTCAGGAGCAGGCGCGGCCGCAGGTGCAATGGAGGTTTGCGGAACCGGAGAACGCACCTCCTCCAGTCTCCAGGAATGGTAGGCATCGAGCTGGTCCCCTACCCTTTCTGCTAACGTGATGCCCGTTCCACTGGGGGCGTCCAGTTTTTGGGTATGATGGATTTCTTCCACCCTTACGTCATACCCCCCGTATCGGTTGATCAACTGCGCCGCCCGCTCTGCGGCGGCAAAAAATACGTTGACTCCTACACTGAAGTTCGACGCCCAAAATAGGGTGCCTTCCGCAGCGTTCACCTCTTCCGTTATCGCCTTCAGCTCTCCGAGCCAGCCGGTGGTGCCTACTACGACCGGAACGCCTGCTTTTATGGCCAGACGGATGTTGGCTACCGCGGCCTCCGGCCGCGTAAAATCTATGGCTACATCTGCCGCCAAAAGTTGATCGGGGGTCAGCCCTGCCCGGTTGTTTTCGTCTATGGTCAAAACGATTTCATGGCCAGCTGTTTTTGCCATGGAGGCGATCAGCTGATTCATTTTTCCGTAGCCTAAGAGGGCGATTTTCATGTAATAATCGGTAGAGGGCTTGCAGCCCGATGTAAAGTAGGTTGTTAGCGGGGTTCAGGGTTTGTGAGTCAAAGTTGTTTGCCGTTGGCAAATATCGGGCAGTGAGCCCTCTACCAGTCTACAACTCCAGGTCTCCCCCCACTTCTTCGTTCCATGGCAAGCCATGTACTGCCAGTTTTCTAAGGAAGGGATCTGGGTTAAATTGTTCGACGTTGAATACACCTGCTCCGCCCCATTCTCCGGTCAGCAGCATCATTGCTCCGGTCATGGCAGGAACGCCAGTGGTGTAGCTCACGCCCTGGGCACGGGTTTCTTTATAAGCCTGAACGTGTTGGCAGTTGTTCCAGATATAATAGGTCTGCGGCTTACCGTTCTTGATGCCACTGATGCGACAACCAATACTGGTTTGACCAACATAATTTTCCCCTAGCGCTCCCGGGTCGGGCAAGACGGTTTTCAGGAATTCCAGTGGGATAATCTCTACGCCCTTGTGCATTACGGGAGCAATACCGGCCATACCAATGTTTTGAATTACCCGAAGGTGAGTCAGGTATTCATCGCCAAAAGTCATCCAGAAGCGGGCGCGCTTAATCGTAGGGAAATGTTTGACCAGGCTTTCGAGTTCCTCATGATATAGTACGTAGCTCGGCTTGGGGCCAACGTCTGGATAATTTAGGTCTTTACGAATACTGAATGGAGGGATTTCGATCCATTCGCCATTTTCCCAGTACTTGCCGTTCTGGGTGATCTCACGAATATTGATCTCCGGATTAAAGTTGGTGGCAAAGGCCTTTCCGTGGTCACCGGCGTTGGCATCAACGATGTCGAGATAGTGCATCTCATCGAAGATGTGTTTAGCGGCATACGCGGTGAAGATGCTGGTCACTCCGGGATCAAACCCGCAACCCAGAATTGCCGTAAGCCCGGCGGCTTTGAATCTTTGATGGTAAGCCCACTGGTGGCTGTATTCAAATTTCGCTTCCTCCTTTGGCTCATAGTTGGCCGTATCCAGGTAGTGAACACCGGCGTTGAGACAGGCCTCCATGATCGTCAGATCCTGGTACGGCAAAGCAACGTGAATGACCATCACGGGTTTATACTCCTGCAACAAGTTCGTCAGAGCAGGGATATCTTCTGCATCAACGCCGGCCGTTACGATTCGGTCGTAACCAAGGTCCTCCTTGATGTCAGCAGCAATATCCCGACAGCGGGCCACCGTACGGCTGGCAATCATAAACTCGCTAAAAATTTCTGGGTGTTCCGCGCATTTGTAGGCCACAACCCGGGCAACGCCTCCGGCGCCGATGATCATTACTTTACTCATTGGAGAATAATTGAATGAGGGAATAATTGAATGAGGCAATGGCTGCCGCAAAGCGAGTGGGTGAGTTATTGAATCACTGAGTGGCTACCGCTGTAACCACTCACTTCGCTGCGCTCGTTCGCTTTGGACGAGCAAGGGTAACGCCGTAAACGGTACTCGCGGAAGCAACTCAGTTACGCACTTAACCTTTCCCTGCACCTGCGGCCGCGCCTGATTTAGTTCAATAGTTGATAGTAACACACTACCGACTATTGAACTATGAACTAACCTAAGGCAGGTTCGGGTAATCGATCTTAGAGGGGCGTTCTACTTCATTGAGCATTGGCAGGTCAATGACTTCAGCTTCGTTGGGGCCTACGGTCATGAAGCGCATAAAACCACCACTTGATTCGGCTACGTGCTTGGCAAAAGAACGGAAGCTCTTGTAGTAGAGGTAACCAAATGGCAGGTCCATTTTCGCTAAAACATGGTTGAGGCCACTCAGTTTTGCCACAACAGCATCCTGGCGAGGGGCCAGTGCATTGGGCAATTCTTTCATCATCTCCATGATGCGACCAGTCAGGTCATTGTCGACCTTTTCGTAGTAAGCATTGGTTTGGCCTTTGGTATTGAAGCTGCGGATATCAGCAAGGCGTTGTGCTTCGGCCAGTTCTACTTCGTCTATATCATCGTCGGCACCTGCCACGAGTATGGTAATCAAAGGAATGGCATCTAGCATAAGCTGTTGCTCCGTAGGGGTTAGGTTGTGAAATTCTTTCAGCATTTTGTTGGTACTTTGCCACAAATATATGTGCGTAAATGCAACAAACCCTACTTTTCCTGCTCGCAATTATTGCCGGCGTGATGCTACCCATCCAGGCAGGGCTCAACAGTGAAATCGGCCGGATGGTAAAAAGCCCCGTATACGCTAGTTTGATCTCCTTTCTAGTGGGCACTATTGGCCTGATGCTCTACCTGTTAGCGACACGAGCCAACTGGGCTGACATCAAAGGAGGTTTCCATTTGCCTTGGTATTACTGGACTGGCGGCCTACTCGGAGCCGTCTATGTTGTTGCCATAATTATTCTTGCGCCACGGCTCGGCGTCGCCCTCACTTTCGGGCTCACTGTGGCCGTCCAAATGCTTGTTAGCATCGTGATGGACCACTACGGTTGGCTTGGAGTGCCGACTTCCCCAATAAATTGGGCGCGGGTAATTGGGGTTACTATGGTGATCGGGGGGGTGGTACTGATTCGGAGTAATTAGTGAATCACTGAGTTGGTGAATCACTGAGTTGCTACCGCAAGTACCGCTCGCGGCGCTAAGCTTGCTCACCCAAGGCGAACGAGCGCAGCGAAGTGAGTAGTAACAGCGGCAGCCATTCAGTGACTCGCCAACTCACCAACTCACTCCTTGAGTAACTCCGTATGGAATACAGCAACCACCGTCGTCTTTACATCACCGGGGAATCCCTGATTTTTCATTTCTACCGGTTTTCATGGATTTTTCTCCGACGTACACCCACTAACTTCACCACACAATTCAAGCTGTTATGCGCGTTATTCAATTCTTTTTCTTCTGTCTTTTAAGCTTATCCACTATGGCACAATCAGTAGTACCAAATGCCATTGAGGCACGCCAGGGTGAATCGTTAACTTATGAGCTGGACCTCAACACTGGCACACCACTTAGCAGCCTTGACTGGGCCTGGAACAGCCAGAACGCCTGTTTCGTAGAGCCCCGAAAGGAGTTCTTCACCGGAAACAACGTCTTCTTTAAAACTGAGATTCCTAAATACTCTACGATGGTGATCAGGCTGATCCCCAAAGACCCAAGCCAGAATATGAGCCTTTATGCGTACTCAGGTGGCCACGGTTCTCTTCCCCCTGAATTACCCAGTTGCGTTAGCTGTGAAGCTGACTTCCATCAGGACCGGCAGCACGTCGGCCGGGCCAAACCAGATCATACGCGTAGTGTGGAGCTTCGTGCCGTTACCCGGCCCTACCCCGTTACGATTGGCGTTGTTGGCGCCAACGGACTTGACTCCGGAGCATTCTACCTGGAGGTTACGGTAACTAAGAATCGGTAATTGGTGCTATTGGTTTATTGGTACTATTGGTCTGTTGGAGAAGGCCAATAGACCAATAGTACCAATAGACCAATCAGCCTACCTCTACTTCTTCACAAAGGCCATGACCGCTACTGCAAAGACTGCGCTTTTATAGGTGTTATTATGGTCTCCCGGAACAATGGCCAATTTCCCTTCTGGAAATAGCCTTTCCAGCTTCCCGGGGTCTCCATTGTCTTTGTCTTCGTTACCGACAATGACCAGAATTGGAATACTGACTTTCCTCAACGCGTCAGGCGAGGTTACTGGCTGATATTCCTGTTGCAGGTGAAGGGATCTCAGATCTGCCCCAATGGATTTTGCATAGTCTACGGCTCCCTGCGTCTCTTCGTTGGTTTCCCCATCAAACGCAAGTGCGAACATTTTCCGCCGTGGCCAATCCTGGTTGGTGAAGTCATATCCCATGCCGCCAATTACTGCTTTGGTAACACGGTCGTCTTTGGTTAACAAATTAGCCAAGACAATGGACCCACGGGAATATCCGATGGCCGTATACTGATCCAAGCGCAAATGGTCTGCCAGGGCAATGATGTCCTTCACCTCCGCGTCGTCAGCATAAGCCGCTGGATTTTGGGGTTTGGCTGAATTTCCGTTGCCCCGTAAATCAGGCACAATGACGCGGTAACCTGCCGTCAGCAATTGTTCCTTCAGCACAGATTTATCCCACGACTTTGCACTATTGATGAATCCGTGCAGCAAGATAACCGGCGGTCCCTCGCCGCTGTCTTTGTAGGCAATTTCAAGGCCATCGAAGGTGATGAATCTTTGATCCTCAGGCACCGAGTCTACAGTAGAAACTTCTTTCGGCGGCCCCTCCATTTGGGCGGGTTCACTTTGTCCACAACCAAAGCTAAGAATCATCAAAATAGCTACTAAGCAATGGCGTATGGGCGTATTAACAAGCTGCATAATTCTAATTTATTGAAGTAACAACTCGCCATTGACTGCCTCGCACAACTCGCCTGCCCGCTCTCTTATCTTTAGATAGCTTTGGTAAAGATTAGCAGACAAGCCAAGAAGTCTAAGTTCATTCCTCAATGATCTTTCTTCGATTTCGAGCAACGGCAAAGGGTTAAAACCTTCTTTTCTTTTAAGCTGATTGGCTATTCGAATCAGTTCTTCTTTTTCTTCCCGGTGAGCTTCAGTCATAAAGTCAAAATGCCCAAATTCGATTCGCCATGCCGCTACATCTTCTTCGTATTCGGCCCTATCACTTGCTAAAGCGACTGATTGTTCTGTTCGCAGAGCACGTTCTTCTAATTCCAACTCTCGCATTTTCACCAGCTTCTGTCCGGAGTTAGGAAGCTGAAATGCCAATCCTACGGAGAACCGCTCCCGGGGCAAATCAGTGTGTGGCCCCTGATATTTTAGCTGAGCAAAATCAAAGTATTGTCTCCGCTCAGCTTTCTCCAGCTCTAATTCTCGAGCAATCGTTTCCAGCTCATAATCCAATTTAGGGTCGGAAGCCAGATTAAAAGCTCCCGGAAAGCCTTCTCCAATTTCCGCTAAGCTGATGAAGCCCGTAAAGGAGAAGGAGGGCGTTACCAGACCCAGCTGGTCATTGATGCGGTTTACCTCGGTATTTAACCGGGAGAATCGTAGGTCAAGATCAGTAATGTCCTCTCGTAATCGAATCAATTTTGACCAATCGAAGTCAAGACTACCTGCCTGGCGATTAAGGACCAATTGCCGGTCGTTCAATATTGTCTTCAGCTGGGCTAGAATGGACATCTCCCGGTCAATTAAGTAAAGCTCCAACCAAGTGGCGTACCGTTCGGCCAGGTCATCACATTGAGACTCCAAGGCATCAAAATCAGGAACCACCTCCTGGTGATCATACAGCGCGGTTAATGCCCGTCTTATCCGGCCGGTACTCGGCGACATCCGAAAGGTGTATTCCTGCCGTTCGAAGTCGAAGTCTCTGGTCTCCGTCCGGAATTGATACTCTTCCACCCATGGCATCTTAGGAGCCTTAGACTGGTTGCTACGGTTGTTGGAGAGGCCAATTTCCTGAGTGCCAAGATTAAAAAATTCGGTTATTGATATTGTGCGTTGGCCAGCAGCTCCTGCCGAAAAACACAGAATAACCGCCAGCAAAAGCCCCGTTTCGCAAACAACCTTACGAAGAGCCTCTCTCTTAAAATCCGCTAAAAGCAAAACCTTAACCATTTTACACCCACATTTTATTTTAGTGAACATCATTGTTCAACGGCTCTCTGCGAATCCCCACCTTTTCCTTTTGGAGAAATAAGTTGTCGGGAGAGATTTCCACAATGACTTCCCTACCATAGGTTTTAAAGTCAGGTAGCTTTCTCAACCTGGTCGGAATTTCCACAATGCGAGAGCCAAGACCAACAACTTTGCCAGCATAAGTCCGACCTTCCTTTTTTAGCGAATAAACCTCGAGTTCGTCACCCAGAGCAACTCTTGCAGTTTGGTCCTCATGTACATAGCCTCGGACAATACTTGAATGCGGTTCGTAGAAAGACAACAGTGTAGCGTAAGATTGGACGTGTTCCTCTTCCCTGACATCAATATCTCCGACGATGCCATCGGCGGGCGCTTTTACGACAAATGGCAGTACCTTTTGATCTTCCTCAAACTCCATCTCAGCTTCAAGTCGACGAATTTGCTCAGCATATGGGCTCTTACCAAGACTCAATTCATTTCGTAAGTTTTCCTTCCTAAGCTGAGTGGCTTTCAGTTTACGAGCTTTCTCAGCCTCTAATGCAGCCATTTTATCTTCGATGGGTTGATAATCTGCTGCCGTTGCAGAAATGGATTCCAAACCAGCCGCCAGCGACTTCTTGTAGGAAAGTTCTTTGCTCAACGAAACCAGGTCCTCCTCTATCCGGGCCAGATCATCGGTAGATTTCAAGCCCGCTTCTCGTATTTCACTTTGCTTACGTTGCCGCCAGAGTTTTTCTTCGGCACGTAACTCTGCGATTCGAAAAGTCTGATCCGTCAGCGTTTCCTTGGCTTTGCGACGACTTACCTTAAATAAGGCTTCACCTTCTGCTACTGATTGGCCGGGGCGGACAAGCAGTTCATCAATAACAACGGGGTAGTTGTAATTGACCGTTGTTTCGTTGCTTTCGGCGAAGCCGAAAAAGCTGAGGTCCTCATCAGTAGGTGGACGAAATAAAAACACCAGCGACAGGCCCAATATTAGCACCATCGGATAGAATAGGTTGACACGCATGTATCTATAGTTTCGTGGGACGTTTACGGAAGTTGAGTCTAAGTTCCTCAAGGCCTTCTATATTCTTTAGATCCTCCGCAAGTTGATTAATCGAAGCCCTGTCTTTCAAGCGAATCAGGTAAGTAAATTCTTGCAGGTTATCTCTTGACTGTTCTTCAATAACCGGGATGCCCTCTTCGGTATAATTCCGCACTCGCTTGTCCGTTAAAAAGCGGATTTGCTCCAGTTCAAAATCCCTACAGTGGCTTTTCAGTTGACGTTCAATGCCCCCCTGCTGCTCATCTTGCTTGGGCACCTTCAACCTGATTTCCCCAATTAACTCATTGTTATTGCTCATTGGGGAAAAGCGCAAAATGAATGCGCCAAGGCAGAAAACAATAGCTCCGGTAAGTGCCACCCCAAACCCAAGAACACCGGTAGCAATGCCCGTTCCTAAAGAGGCGAACATAAAGGTGATATTCCTCGGATCATCTAATACCGTTCGAAAACGAATAATGGACAAAGCTCCGATGATCCCTAATCCCCGAGCGAGACTATCGCCAATAGCTTGCATGACGGTTGCGGCTACAATCCCAATCAGAATGAGGGATTGTAAGAAATGTGCTCTACGGTAGATGCTTTGCGTCGTTATGTCATACGTTATTGCGATAAGCGACGAAAGGAAAAACGCAAAAAGCGTAGTGAGCAACACCACATAGAAGGAAGGTGTATCCGGGTTGTAATTCAACCATTCAATTTCAAACATATTAGCCCTTAAAATCAAAAAAGTAAGTGAAGGTAGCTTTAGGACTTTAGAATTGCCCGAAACCCTTCGATCAATAGCAGAAAAAAAACGGTTAGTCACTAATAGTAGTATAAAAGCTACTTAGTTGCTGCTTGAAAAAGCGAAGTAACCAGAGCGACAGCCCATCAGCTTTAGCCACAAAGAGAGGGCCCGGACAATGTCCGAACCCTCCTAGAAAAACACCTAAAACCCATATTCATATCATGAAAAACCTATTTCTTAATCCTTAAGTGGTGTACGCTTCTTTCAGCGTCGTATTTCCCTAAGGACACTCTTTGGACGCCTGCCCCCCTAAAAAGTAACGCTATCCCCCATGTTATCAATTAGTTAAGGTTTGCGAAAATTCGCTTAGGCTGCCCTGAACAAACGAAAATTCGGTTGCAGTGCTAGTTTCGTGTATTTTTGATACTAAGGAGGCCTAAATATTGATAAAAATTTTTTCCGTTTTTTTTCAAATTCTTTATTTCGACTAAAAAATGAGCACTAAAACTCAACAAAAACTCTGGAATTTAGCGTGGAAATTATTGCTTGAAGCGCAAAACTCTCCAAAGTCACCTTACGGAACTCCCGTAGTCTCGACTGTATCTACAAATGGAGTGCCAGCTTCCCGGGTTCTGGTACTTCGTGGTGCAGCAGAAGAAGAAGGAGCACTTACTTGTTATACGGATAGTCGTTCCCTCAAGGTTACTCAACTTCAGCAAAGCCCTTCCTTTATGTCCTGGACTTTTTGGTCTCCCGAGCACCAGCTTCAGTTCAGTTGTTCCGGGCCAACAGAAGGATTATCCACAAGCATTTGCCAGGAAGTTTTCCAGGGGCTTCCAAAACATGCTCGCAAAGCTTATGCTGCACTATCTCCTCCCGGCACGGAGCTTGATCAGGTAGGCGACGCTTTACCCGATGACTGGGCAACTCTTGAACTCGACCAGACAAATTATGCCGCAAAAAATTTCTTAATCCTCAAGACGAGAATCACTCGCGCAGAAGTACTGCAACTCAATAGGGAAGGGAACTGCCGGCTGTTGGCAAAGCGCGATACAAGCAAAAAGTGGAAATTCCAATGGGTGGTTCCCTAATAGAAGACTAATTCTTCCCCTTAACGTATTCACCAGGGCTGTTACCCGTATGCTTTTTAAAAGCACGGTTAAAAGTAGACTTCGAATTAAAACCACAATCCAACGCAATGCTCAAGAGTGTATGTCGCTCATGCTCATTAGCTTTTACTGCCTCCATGAAGGCTTCGCAACGCCGACCGTTCACAAAGTCATTGAAGTTCATCCCATAAGAACCGTTAATCACCCGGCTGAGCACCGAACTATTTGTTCGGATAGTTGCCGCCAGCTCCCCTAACTTCAAGTCAGGGTTGAGATAATCCTGATGAAGGGCAAGCCGCTCTTCAAGTTTTTTGGCCCAACTAGCCAATTCAGCATCTACCTCCTGCTCCGCTGTATTAATATTTTCATTGATTTTACCTGCCGGGGGAACTTTCCCTACTTCTTCGTCAGGTAAAAACCTTAGGGCCCTGGTCATCTGCGGATTGATCGCCAATAACTGAATGGCCGCAAAGTAGGTAAACAGGGACATCACAAAAAAGCTGTCCCAGCTATCAATATAACTCGTGCTGTACATCAGGTTATGGATGTCGAGAAAGATGGTTGCTAACACTCCAAAGACCATCATAAAAAGTGTCAGCCGGAGGCTGGAGAAGGTAAGTTGTTCTGTATTAGAGAATTCCCTACTCAGGTAACTTCTGTATTTACGGTAATCGATCAGTGTCCAAATCAGGTAGCCCAGTAAATGAAAAACAGAGATTCCATAGATAACATAAAAGACAGGAGAGCTGTATGTATTATCCCATTCTGCCGCGGGGCCGCGAGTATTGTTAAAATAAGTGAAGGCCTCTCCCTGAATTAAAAGCCAGTAGACAAAGTCGTACAAGAAAATGGTTAAGGGCTGCAGTAAACTCAGAAAAAGTGGTAAAAAATGCCACCAATATTTACGTTGCCAACGGAAGTCTGTATTTGTCAAGGATCTGAAATACAACCAAATAAGCGGACCGAAAGCCAAGAGGTTTTTCCAACTGACGTAAAACATTAAGCTCGTTTTCCAATCATGGCTGTCATACCATCCGGCAAAGCCAAACATCCATTGTCCCACGTAAAGGCTGCCCATTGCCAGGAGGATTGCAGCGAAATAATCACTTACACGTTCTTCGCGCATGCCCCTCAGGCATAAGATAATGGCAAAGGTCACCCCTTGTAAGAAGCCGGGCAGCAATGGGGAGGAATAAGCATTGAAATCAAACACGGCGGTAAAACTACATAATTGAAAGATTGTTTCGACTAAAGTTCACGGCGATTTACCTTCGCCCTGTGGTATTCAGCTCCATCCCTTTCCTGCTGTACTTTTTACCAGTCTTCCTACTGGTATTAACCCTCGTTCCCAAAACCTGGAAGAATGGAGTAATTCTTGCCTTTTCACTGTTGTTTTATGCCTGGGGAGCGCCAAGCTTCCTATTTATTTTGGTCGCTTCCACCATTGGTGATTTTTTCATCGTCAGACAACTTCACAGGGCCAAAGAAAAAAGTCATCGGAAAGCATTCTTACTTTGTTCGCTCGGCCTTAACCTGGGCTTACTGGCCTACTTCAAGTACGCCAATTTCTTCATTGAAAACGTCAATGCCTCCCTTAGCTTATTAGGAATATCCTCAGTTTCGTGGACGGAAGTGGCCCTCCCAATTGGCATCAGTTTTTATACTTTCCAGACCCTGACTTACTCCATCGACGTTTACCGCAAAGCACACGAGCCACTTGAGAAAGTGAGTGATTATTTGCTGTACATCATGTCGTTTCCACAGATGATTGCTGGTCCGATTGTAAGGTACCAGGAGGTGGCGGATCAGATTAGTGAAAGGACTTCAACAACGGAAGACAAACTCCTGGGCTTTTATCGTTTCACCATCGGCCTGGCTAAAAAAGTCTTTATTGCCAACGTTCTGGGTAAACAAGCCGACCTGATTTTCGGTACCGACCCTACCCTACTTGATCTTCCTACCGCATGGTTGGGTGCCGTGGCGTATGCCGGACAGATTTACTTCGACTTCGCTGGGTATTCAGACATGGCCATTGGCCTAGGGCGCATGATGGGCTTCCGCTTTCCAGAAAACTTTGAAAGCCCGTATATCTCTACCTCCATCACTGAATTCTGGCGGAGGTGGCACATTACTTTAGGTCGATGGATGCGTGACTACCTGTACATCCCGCTTGGCGGCAGCCGCGTTAGTTCTAAGTGGCGATTGTACTTCAACTTATGGCTTGTCTTTCTACTGTCGGGCCTATGGCATGGTGCCTCCTGGAATTTCGTCATTTGGGGCGCTTTTCACGGTTGTTTCCTCATACTGGATCGGTTATTCCTAAATAGGTTATTGTCCTCCATTGGCAGATGGCCAGCGGTTATCATTACCTGCTTCCTCGTAATCATCGGATGGATATTCTTCAGGCTCGAGACTTTCTCAGAAGCCATGGGTTATTTAGGTGCTATGTTTAGTCTGGATGTAACCGGATGGCCACAGGCCACTGGAAAGTTTTGGCTAACCCTAGCCATCAGCCTTTTAGCTTCATGGGGAGCCCTCACCGTTTGGGGGAATACCGTACAAATGTACTTGTACCCGAAAAAGCTGTTCTCCGTCAAAGAAGCAGCTCTACGCCTGACACTAAGTCTCCTGATTTTCGCCGTATCCTGTGCCGTCATCACCAGCCAGGGCTTCAATCCATTTATTTACTTCCGATTCTGAGCTCGCCGCAAACGTTTTTTACGAATACGCTCCTCCAGGTAAAAACGAGCCTCGTTGTGCAGTGCATCCTCTAGCAAACGATTCGACTTTACTGCCTTCTTACTAACCTGCTCTAGCCACTTAGGTGTTTTCCGGATTTGCTCCATGGTCGCCAGGATATCGTCCTCATCAACCAAAATGCTCTTCTCTTTCGAAGAACCCGTAACGAAACCAGCAACAGCTGCCTCCAAAAAACCATTGGACAAACGGTGGTAATGGCTCTCCGTTTCAAAAAGAATGACCTGCTTGTATCCCAGTAAGTCCTCGGGTAATTGAACGTCGTTTATGGGACCATCGTCTTGACCATTCCACATGACACGATTAAAGTAGTACCAAAATTCTCCATTGCCCAGAAATTTCTTGCTGAACTGCTGGTGTAGATACAAAGACCAGTAAAAGCTATCACCAATAACCAAGGTCTTTAACTGCTCTTTGTCCGGATGCTCAACGTGCCACGTCGGGTAAGCAAGTGGAAACCCACTAGGTTCCTCCAGGATGTTCAACCCACGGAAGATATCTGCTTCACTGCCCCTCTGCTCTGCAGTAACTTCAATCGAATCAAGCACCAGGTCAGGCAGATCCATTTCATGCCGTTGTTCCAGGTAGTTCAACAAAGAATCCATCACGAGGTACTGCCCATATTTCGTCCAATGAATTCCAGCTTTGGGAAATAGTGGATACTGAACGGTGTCCTTCATTTCCTTGAACCAGGCATTAAAATTGAGATAGGAGATGTTTTGTTCTTCCAGAATTCTGAGCAACTCTCCCTCATTCGTCCGATCAGGAGGAAGCCCGTCCCATGCGGCAGGAAAGTATTCTGGATAGTACGTTCCCTTGCCGGCAGCCATTACAACCAAAAGATCCACTCCGCGGGCGGCAAGCGAATCTCTCACCAGCGCAAGCTTAGTACCCATCTTATCAAAATGCTTGCTGCCCTGATAGTTCCGACCAGTGACCGTATTCAAGTAGGTGTCTTCGTATAAGTAGCCTTCCTTTCCAATTACAACATCTCGTGCAGTGGCTATATCAAACAGAGAATACTCCTTCTGATTGTTGAGTCGTACCAGGGTGTTTCTCCCACCAAATTGTTCATTCAATCTATCAGCGGCGTCCTTCTGGAAGTCACCATTAAACCAACGAGACCACGACCATTCTGGGTCATCTGCTGGCTTATGATTTGCCAACGGAGTTCCAACCCGGTTGAAGAACAGCAGGGGGAGTAATAGCACGAGCAATAGTATACCCAGAAGGATTCGCATGTCGCAAAGTTCGCAAAAAATCAGGCACGCTTACGTTTTGCTCCTCTTCCAATCAGACCAAGGTCCAGTAGTACAGCGATAACGATACCAACGGTAGGTACCGTAGACCAGTCTCCCGCGAAATAATATTGTACCAACCCATACCATAGCAAGGTGATTGGCAGAAACAGGAAACCAAGAATCGGCAGTAATATGCCATCAAAGCCATCACGAAACCATCCGGTAAAAAAATACAAAACGACAATTACGATGCGAGGAAAGAAGAATCCCAGTAGAACCAGTAAGATCGGCATGAGTAAAATTTTAGTGACTAGAAGAAAACAATACTATTTAATGACAACGGCAAACAGCAGGCAAACGTTTGTTTCGCAAATATTTTGCCTGGCCAATATTCCACAAAATAACATTCACCCAACTCAACATTTCAACCACTTTAAAACTAATAGAAAAAGTTTTTACAGATTTTTTTGTTATCCAAAAAATGTAGTTACCTTGCGAATGTAATAATTGTTCTAGCATTAATCGCTTTTAGGATTTTCCCTACTTAGAGACTAGTAAATGCCCTATTGAGGGTCAGACAACAAAAACCATCTTTCCAACACTTCCCGCTACTCAGTAACCAACCGTCGGCAACTTCGGTACTGGTCTGTATTTGATTATTCCATCGAAAGAGGCGCCGCTTTCGGAAAGGAATCCTCATGCCTACAGCCTCGTATCCGGAACAAACCGATACTATTCATATCACCACGCATAAATCACATATAAATGAAGTTTACGCATTTATTCATCGCCCTTTGTGGCCTTTTCATCCTATCTAGTTGTACTGAAGACAGTGCACTTTCCGACACCACTGCTCCTGTCGCCGAACTCTCCAAATTCATCCAGGATGAGGGAGAAAATGGCCACACGAACGCTCCTGACTTAGGTCTTGAAACCCCCATCGAAGCCCACGTTGATGGTCATTCGATGAACTTCAGTGACGTCGAAAAAGTTACCGAAACCCGTCCGGACGGCACCGTTGAAACACTCTACCGTATCGGAGGAGATGTAGACGTGACCCGCGAGCAACTTGACGAGCTTCGTGCAATGGACCAGAACCTGGAGAAGCAATACCGTACCAACAACCTGGTCTCCAACAACCAGACGATTACCGTTATCGGTTACACTGGAGGCAGCTATGCACTTACTACGAAGATGCGGACTGGTCTGAGCTGGGCCATTGCCAACTACAACGCGCTTAACATCGGTCTCACGTTCTCGCTGAGTTTCCAGGCAAGCACCAATGCTGACATTGTGGTGTACCGCAATTTCAACAACAACGGAGCTGGTGGATCCGCCGGTTTCCCAAGTGGCGGAAACCCGTACAAGTGGGTGCAGATATACGCAGGCATGAACAACTATAACAATAACGTTAATGAGCACGTAGTTGGTCATGAAATCGGTCACTGTCTCGGACTCCGTCACACCGATTGGTTCAGCCGCCAGTCTTGTGGTCAATCAGGCGAAAGTGCCGGATCAACCGGTGCCGTACACATCCCGGGCACGCCAACTGGCTATGATGCCAACTCCCTGATGCTTGCCTGCTTCGGCAGTAACGAAGACGGTGAATTTGGCTTCTACGACCGGGTCGCCCTCGAATACCTGTACTAAACAGGCTTAACTGAATGGTCTAATCTCACGAATAGGCCTGGCTCGTCTCCATCGGTTTGGGGGCGGGCCTTTTTTAATGAGTTTTTGAGTTGGAGAATTGGTGAGTTGCTGCCGCAGGTACCGTTCGCTGCCCTTCGGGCGCTCACCACAGTGAATAAGAGAATAATTGGAGGAGAGAATAAGCGGCAGCAACTCAATAACTCATTAAATCTCTAACTCACTCGGCGAACAAGCGCAGCGAAGTGAGCGGAAACAGCGGCAGGTCTATCAATCTACCCCCTATCAATCTATACAAGGGCGCGGCCGCAGGTGCAAAGAAGGATTGATAAAAGCAAAGTGGGTTAACCTAGCCTGTCGTCTCTACGTTATAAAATTGCCATTGGCTTGCTCATTTCCGCTGAAATGACGACTTTTGGCACCGCTCAGAGACCTTCGGGATGGTTTGCAATAGGTAATCAGTAGTGTGTATGAAGCTCGCTGAATTATGCTTCCACTCCTCCAGGAGCTATTTCCTCCACGAATCTCCGAGTACTGCCGTCTTCAAAATGACGGTTGGGTTTGACGTAAACTTTCATTTCCCGGCCACCGGCCGGAGGTGAAACTAACCTTGCACCTGCACACTTCCACTGCACCCGCGTCCGCGCCTCCTTGCCATGCTGAACACCAAAAATGTCTCGCTGCCAAGTTTACCGCCGCACGGCTCCGCAAGTCTGAAAGAGAAAGCCGAAAGGTGCCACTACTTTCGGGCCAAGGACGGTCTCGCCAAACGGAAGATTACTACTAACAAGGCCGTCAACCCCGAACCGGTTATCGGGAAACCGAAGGCGATATCGCCAGACTTCCCGTCCAATCAATTTGTCGATTTATGACCATGACGCAAACCAATACGGAAATGAAACTCAAACGCATCTTCATCCAGAACCAGTTACCTGAAGTGCTGGAACCACTTAAACGGCTAAGCCACAACATCTGGTGGTCCTGGAGTGCTGATGCCCAGGAACTTTTTTCCTCCATTGACCCCGAACGCTTTGTCGAATTAAACTATAATCCGGTCGCCCTGCTCGAAACGCTTGACCCCAACCGTATGCAGGAACTGGCGAAAGACAAAGCCTTCCTCAAACAACTCAAAGCAGTTGAGAAGTCTTTCGACGCCTACCTCGCTGAGCCTAAAAAGAAAGGCCCCAAACTTGCTTACTTCAGTATGGAGTACGGCCTGCACATCAGCCTCAAACTTTACAGTGGCGGCCTTGGTGTTCTTGCCGGAGACTACCTCAAGGAAGCTTCCGACAGCAACGTCGACCTCTTTGGCGTAGGCCTCCTCTACCGCTATGGTTACTTCAACCAGGGGCTGAGCATGAACGGTGATCAGATTCACCTATATCCCGCGCAGAAGTTTACCCAGTTACCCGTCGAACCCGTCCGCAAAGCAGATGGGACATGGATGAAAGTGTCGGTCCCGATTCAGGGCCGCATCGTCCAGGCTAAGATCTGGCGACTCCCCATCGGACGTATCAGCCTTTACCTGCTCGACACCGACCATGAGGACAACAGCCAGGACGACCGCGCCCTGACGCACATGCTCTACGGAGGAGACAACGAACACCGCCTGAAGCAAGAAATCCTGCTCGGTATTGGTGGCGTTCGTGCCATCGAAGCCATGCAACTGGAGCCAGAAGTTTACCACCTCAACGAAGGCCATGCTGGCTTCCTAAGCATCGAACGGCTGAAGAACCACGTTGCCGACGGCATGAGTTTCCCCGAGGCAGTAGAAGCCGTTCGTGCCAGCAGCTTATACACTACACATACGCCAGTACCCGCCGGCCACGATCACTTCCCCGAGCATATGCTCCGGAATTACCTCTACAACTACGCCGCCGAACTTGGTATCAGCTGGCACGACTTCGTCGCGCTAGGTCGCCAAGACCCCAACAATGCCGGTGAGGACTTTAACATGTCCAAGCTTTCCATCGCGCTTAGCCAACGCGTTAATGGAGTTTCCAAACTCCACGGCGAAGTCAGCCAGGAGATGTTTACGACCCTTTACCCCGGTTACACCGCTGAAGAAGTACACATTGGATACGTCACCAACTCCGTACACTACCCTACCTGGATTGCGAAAGAAATCCACGACCTCTACAGTACCAAATTCGGTAAAGACTGGGTACGCGACCAAAGCAATAAAGACATTTGGCGGAAGATTCACCAGATCGACGATAAGAAGCTCTTCGACGTTCGGCACACCCTAAAGGTTCGCTTACTTGATTACGTGCGGGCGAAGTTGGAGATTGATATGCGCCGCCGGGGCGAAAGCCCCCGGACAATCATCGACATTGTTTCCAACATCAACAATGATGCACTGGTCTTTGGCTTTGCTCGTCGCTTCGCCACCTACAAGCGGGCGACATTGCTCTTCAAAAATGAAGATCGTCTGCGCGAACTGGTGAACCAGTCTGACCGACCTGTCGTATTCCTCTTCGCCGGTAAGGCCCACCCGGCCGATCAGGGCGGGCAGGACCTTATTCGTCACATCATCCACGTGAGTAAGAAGCCAGAATTTGCCGGCAAGGTGATCTTCTTGGAGGATTACAATATGGAAATGGCTAAACTGCTTACGCAGGGCGTAGACGTTTGGCTCAACACTCCTACCCGCCCCCTCGAAGCTTCGGGTACCTCTGGTATGAAAGCCGCGCTTAACGGCTCCATCAATTTCTCTGTCCTCGACGGTTGGTGGGCAGAAGGCTACCGCCCCGACGCTGGTTGGGCCCTCCCACTGGAGCGTACCTACGAAGACCAGCACCTGCAAAATGAGCTTGACGCGGAAATCATTTACAGTATTCTGGAAGATGAGATCATTCCAACCTTCTACCGTCGAGACAAAACCGGTATCAGCAAGGATTGGATGGGCTTCGTGAAGCAGATTATTGCCGAAGTAGCTCCTACCTTCACCATGAAGCGGATGATGGACGATTACTACGAGCGTTTCTACTTCCCACTGGGTAAGAGTCAGCAAGCGGCCAGCAAATCCAACTGGAAAGCTGCAAAGGAATTTGCTGCCTGGAAGCAGGGAGTGATCGAAGGTTGGCAAGGCATCGAAGTCGTTGACAGCGAGAGCTTCGACACTGTAAATAAAGCTTTCCCGCTAGGAGAGGCATTTACTGCCAAAGTTGTTTTGGACACCAACGGTATCGACGCAAAGAACCTTCTGCTGGAAGCTTGTTTCTACGAGCGCCTGAACGAAGAGAAAATTAATCTTCGTCGTACGGAAGCATTCGAATTGAAAAAGCAAAGTGGCGGTAAAGCTTACTTTGAAATTAGCCTGGACCCTGGTCTGGCCGGCGTGTTTGAATATGGTTTCCGTCTTCGCCCCAACCATAAGATGATGCCGCATGCGCAGGATTTGAACTTGGTGTTCTGGGTGTAGGATTAGGATTCAGTTCTTAAAACTTATGATATAACCCGCCGGTGCCGTTTGGTATCGGCGGGTTTTTTGATCTAGCTAAAGCTAGATATTAGGTTCTCACAGAGGGCAGCGCAGAGGGAGGCACAGAGGTAGCACAGAGGATTTTTTGGAATACGCTGTGCCCCCTCAGTGCCTCCCTAAGTGCACCCCTCTGTGAGAAAATTAGCTACGCAGCAGCCCTGCTATCTCAAATCAAAGTAGCCGGCTTAAGCCCCACCTCCAAATCAACCAACTTCTTCTTATTAATCAAAGCACCGCTCTTAATAAAGCGGGTTCCAATCACGTAGGCCTTGGCATTATTGACCGCATCTACGGCCAGTAAAGTATCTCCTTTAAAATACCAGGCAGAGAACTTGTACCCTTCACCCTCCTCCCGGCGAACAATGACCTCATCGTAGCCGTCAGACAAGCCCACCATTTGCAACTTAACGTCGTACTGATCAGACCAGAACCAGGGAATGGCATCGTAGACAACCGCTTCGCCACAAATGGCCTGCGCTGCTATTTTGGATTGGTCGACAGCATTCTGCACCGATTCCAGTCGGATCCACCGGTCGTAATGCAGATTACGGTGGAAGGTACAATCGCCGATGGCGTAGACATCGTCTTGACTCGTCTTCATCGACGCATCAACTTGGATACCGTTTCGGGTTTCCAGGCCAGCAGCTTCTGCCAGCTCCGTATTTACTCGTATGCCTACACCTATAATAATTAGGTCTGCAGGATACACCGAACCGTCGCTACAGCGGACAAGATTGGTCTCTCCTTCTGCTTCGATTGCTGAGACGTTTTTCCCGGTAGAAATGGCAACGCCGTTTTCCTCATGCAAGCTGGTAAAGAAATCGGACATCACTGGTGCGGTGACCCGCGCCAATACCCGATCTTCGCGTTCCAGAACAATAACACTAGCCCCCAACTTTTTCAAGGAAGCGGCAGTCTCCAGACCAATATACCCACCGCCAATGATCACGACGTTTTTGCCTTCTGCTGGCGTGATCGCCTTGCGAATATTTTCAACGTCAGCAGCAGAACGTAGTGGGAAGCAGTTCTTAGCAGTATTCAATCCAGGAATGGCCGGGATTAAAGGACGGGCACCCGTAGCCAGTACCAGCTTGTCGTAGATATGAACACTGTTGTCGGTTAAGGTGATTACTTTCTGGTCCGGGTCTATCTTAGTTACCCTTGCGCCGAGGCGAAGGCTTATGTTTTGCTGATCATAGCTGTCCGCCGATTTAAGGCGATGGCTGTCTAAACTACCCTCGCTAGCCAGGAAGGCCTTGGAGAGCGGCGGACGGTGGTACGGCAATTCAGGATCAGCGTCAAAAAGGAGAATCTCTCCCGCCCACCCCGCATTCCGTAAGTTAAACGCCAGGTTAACGCCAGCGTGGCTCGCCCCAATAATGATGCAGGTTTGGAGTGTAGAGGTTGGTTCCGACATGGCAACTTAGTTTCCCGGTACCGTTAGCGTTATCCCGTCAACGGCGTCAGTAACCTCCACCTGGCAACACAAACGACTGAAATCACTGACGTTATCGTCCAGTTCCAGCATATCGGCTTCGATTTCGCTGGGTGTGCCTGTCTTGGTAAAGTCTTCCTCGTCAACGTGTACGTGGCAGGTAGCGCAAGAGCACACGCCGCCACAATTACCATCAATTCCCGAAACGTTGTACTGCTTGGCCAGTTCCATGACTGAGCCTGAGGTGCCTTCGGCGATGATGGTTTCGCCGGCAGCAGTGATGAAAGTGATTTTTGGCATGTTGGTCTGTGTTTATGACTGGCCGTAACGCTTTCGGGCGCGACCGGGTAATTGTGAATTGGATATAGAGACTAGGCTCCCGTTAGAACCCCCTCCCAACCGTGCGCTTCGCGGCTGCCTTCGGCGGTCCCACGGGGGAGGGCTTTTTAAAAACGCTGCGCGTTTTTTGTCGAAGAAATCGAGCTAACAGGCTTCCAGTTTAGGAAAAGGAAGCCACTAGTTTATGAAAGCCCACTTTCCGCTTGAAGTGCCCCCACTCCTCAATATTATCTTCGCTTTCGAGGACTTTGATGGTGGAAACCTTCTCTGCCAAAACTGTGATGAGTGTTTTCAGAATCTGGCGTGCATGTGTAGCCCCAAGACAGTTGTGGTGGCTAAAACCGAAACTGACGTGCGGATTCATCTTTCGA
>JBGCFZ010000494.1:0-8797 GCA_045110355.1 Lewinella sp.
AAACTCCCATAGTATTTCGCTGCTCCTCCCTTTCCAACCTAACGTGCTGCACCTTATCGTTTGATCTAGGCAAAAACTCATCTTCTCCAATTTGATCGAACTTAAACGGCTTTCCTGGCTGGGTGTTGCTTATTAACACTATCATTCACACTTCATTACCAAAATGAGCATTAACCTGATTAGTCCTTTGATGTATACTTAATTACTTCAAAGTACTCCCCATCCAAGTGATCAAAGTCATTATCAGACGTGATCAATTTGCTACCCGTGACAACTGCAGTTGCAGCAATCCAAAGGTCATTTTTGCCCATTTTAATTGCACTACCCTTCCTTATTCTTTTAGGATTAGACCCGTTACTAAACGTATCAATATCAATGTAATTATCAATCAAGTCCTTATACCTGATTTCGACTATTACTAAATCATCGATTAGCCTTTCTACAACTTTCAATTTCACTTCTCCCCACTTGTTCTTTGCTGCCAGCGAATAAATTTCCGCTACAGAAACAATTGAAATTATTGACTCGTTCTCCTCCGAAAAAGGTCCGAATTGTTCATCTAGGAATTGGCGCGTATTCTTATCTCTGACGTAAAAGAGAAGGACGTTTGTGTCTAAAGTGTACCGAATCTATTTTAGATCTTCTAGTAGTTCTTCAATAGACTGATCCCATTCCAGAGAATCAGCCAAGTTAGAGAACTCCAATACATCTAACTTCTTCAGCGGCCTTTCTTTCTTGATCTTGTCAAGATCCACTTTGTCTTCAATATTTCCAACATAGAATGAATAATCAGTACGATCTTCAACATCTACAAAAGACCGTTCCTCGCCGACTTTAACATCAGACAGTAGCTTTTCAATTGACTTTAAGAGCCAATTTTCGTTCACATACTTGATCTTTGTTATAATCGTCTCTTTTCTTGCATCGATGGTCATATTATTGACTTTGGTTTTGATAAAACAGTTTCTCAAGGTTTTTAGTTGCCCAAATTTATGGCAATATCTTAAATCAAAAAGTTTGCGGGGATTCATCATCTATCTCGGACAACACCGTGTTCTTGTCAGAAAATTTCATCTGAACAACTTACGATTAATCTAATTCAAAATCCTAGAACTTGTTTTATAAGTACCTACAGCTGTCATGGCCACCCCGAATAATGTAAAGAAAATTCCAAATATTTGATAGTTATTCATAATATGTAAGAGTTTAAAACAAAGCTCAATTGAGACACCACACAAGATAAGATAACTCATGAAATCTAAGCTTCAACTTAAAACAAAAAATGTTTATTACCCCAATTTAATGCTTTCCTATCATCATCCCTGTAACGAATAAAAGAATCATTCCGGCAGCAACAAGCCCAAAATTGATAAATCACCCCCTACTCCCCATCCTCCCAAGCCATACTACGCTTAACCGCCTTCTGCCATCCACTATATAGCTTCTTCCGCTTATCCCCATCCATTTCCGCTCCGAACCTCTTATCGAGTTGCCAAGTCTTCTGCAAGTCTCCCTTAGACCAAAAGCCAACCGCCAAGCCAGCCAGCATAGCCGCTCCCAAAGCCGTAGTCTCCACCACCTCCGGCCGTTCCACGTTGGTGCCGAGGATGTCGGCCTGGAACTGCATCAGGAAATTGTTGTTGGATGCACCACCGTCTACGCGGAGGGTAGACAGATCAGCACCGGAGTCTTTCTGCATCGCATCCAGAACGTCACGGACCTGGTAGGCCAGGCTCTGCAGCGTTGCCCGAACGATGTGGGCCTTCTCCGTACCGCGGGTGAGGCCGAAGATGGCACCGCGGGCGTACATGTCCCAGTAAGGTGCGCCGAGGCCGGCAAAGGCCGGCACAACGTAGACACCGCCTGAATCCTTGACCTTGCGGGCGTAGAACTCTGAATCCGGGGCTTCATCAATGATCTTCAGCCCGTCGCGGAGCCACTGGATGGCAGCACCGGCAATAAAGACGGAGCCTTCGAGGGCGTATTCCATCACACCGTCAACTTCCCAGGCGACGGTCGTCAGCAGGCCGTTTTCGGAAGCGACCGCTTCCGTACCGGTGTTCATCAGCATGAAGCAGCCGGTGCCGTAGGTATTCTTGGCCTGTCCGGGCTCAAAGCAAGCCTGGCCGAAAAGGGCACAGTGCTGATCTCCGGCCATCCCTGCAATCGGGATGCTGGAAGCAAAGAGGCCTTCGGCAGTATGTCCGTACACTTCGCTGCTACCCTTTACTTCCGGCAGCATGTTGGCCGGAACGTCGAGTTCCTTCATCAGCTTCTCGTCCCATCTACGGTTACGGATGTCAAAGAGCATCGTCCGGCCGGCGTTGGTAACGTCGGTCACGTGTACCTCACCACCGGTCAGTTTGTACACCAGCCAGCTGTCCATAGTACCGAAGGCGAGTTCGCCTGCTTCGGCGCGGGCGCGGGCGCCGTCCACATTATTCAGTATCCAGTTAATCTTGGTACCGGAGAAATAGGCATCAACCACCAGGCCGGTGGTGTCCTTAACGTGCTTTTCCAGCCCCCGGGCCTTGAGTTCATCGCAGAACCCTGCCGTTCGCCGATCCTGCCACACGATGGCGTTATGGATGGGCTCACCGGTTTTGCGGTCCCACACCAGGGTAGTTTCCCGTTGGTTGGTGATGCCTATGCCAGCCACGTCGGATGATTTAATCTTCGCCTTCACCAATACTTCCTGCGATACAGCAAACTGGGTACTCCAGATTTCGTTGGCATCGTGTTCGACCCAGGCAGACTGGGGGAAGATCTGAGTAAATTCCTTCTGCGCCGTAGCAACGATGTCTCCATTGTGGTTGAAAACAATGGCACGGCAGGAAGTAGTCCCCTGGTCAAGGGCAAGAATATATTTGGACATGGATCGAATTTTAAGTTGCAGGATGTAATATACAGGTTGCAAGTTTAGCTAAAGGTTTTCAGATTTTTGTCCTACTGTAGGGGAATCTGTCCTATTCTAATCAGAAAACTGAATGGGTTTCAAACCTTAACACCACTTGGCCAAAAACAACATCACGTTCCTGCAATATTAGCCACGCCAAACTGTTCCTTAACACTGAATACAAAGCCTCTTTCAGGCAAGACTTTGCTTTTTTACAACTACCCCCAATATTCTTTAACACAAACCAACCAAAATGAAAACTTTAAAATTAGCTTTCCTTTTCATCGCTATCTTCTCCTTCACTGCTTGTGAAGACGACGATGATGGCATGACCACCTGCGACCAATCCGACTGGGTGGGCACCTACACCGGCACCCAAACCTGTGGCACCGATACCGAGACGGCTACGGTAACGATTACGGCCAATGGTACCGCCAACATCGTCATTGAGCACGTAGCGGGTGACTCTTCGGCTACTGTAACCACCACTTACGATCCACTACCCTTTGACGTTTGCAGCCTCTCTAGCAGCGCTTCTGGAGGTGGACTTACGGTGTCGGCATCTGCTACATTGTCCGGGAATGAGTTTACGTTACAGGAAGTCATCACGAATGACTCCACAAGTGCTTCTGTCAGCTGCACAATTGTGGCTACACGGAACTAAAAAAGTGCCCTTTCCAGGTAGCAACTGATCTGCCGCTTCAACCTGTTTATGGCTTTTAGTCATGTTGGTTGGAGCGGCATTTTTTGTTTGTGGATGGCTGAAAGGTCTAATTTATCTCAAGATTTCCTGCATTTTCTTTAGTTTAGAGACAGTGGGTCATACCCTGATAAATCTCGGGGCATAGCCCACTCGCCCTAAAACTTTATAGGCCACAAGATAGATTGATTGACGTTGTCTCACTTCCCGGTTAAACTAACGCCCCCCTCCCCGGGTTATCCCGCCTGACCCCCCAGCAAACCAGTTCATGCAAATCGATCGGATCCCCTTCCCCGAAGTTCCTCAGTTTTCCCAGCGCGATGTAGCCTACGCCACCGGTGCAGCTAACCTCAAGCCTTTTTTCAAGTATCCGGTTACGCTCGATGCGTTTGCAGAGGTGATGAAGGACAAAGCCAACGATCAGACCAATCGGCAGCTCCTGGTGGACGAATTACTGGCACAGTACGAAGGGCTGGAGCAGGCAGATACGGCGCGGACGCAGGTGCAAAGTTTGTTGAACGGCAATGCGTGGACGGTCATCACCGCTCACCAGCCTTCTCTATTCACTGGCCCTCTGTACTTCATTTACAAGATCTGTTCTACGATCAACCTGGCGAGGAAACTCAATGATCGGTATCCGGATCAGCACGTAGTACCGGTTTTCATCATCGGTGGGGAGGACCACGACTTTGAAGAAATCAACCACGCCCGGGTGAAGGGCGAAAAGGTAGCATGGGAAAAGGTAAATCCTGGTGGCTCCGTCGGTGCTATGGCCATCGACGACCTTAAGCCAGCACTCTCCGCCCTGAAGGAATTACTCGGAGGTGAGTTTACCCCTTTCGGTATTTATGACCGGATTGAAAAGGCCTATTCTGGGAATCGGACGTATGGGGAGGCCACACTTCATTTCGCACACGATTTGTTCAAGGACACCGAATTGGTGATCTCCAACCCCAGTCGGCCGGCCTTCAAGGCTGCCTTCCGCCCCATCATGGAGCGGGAAATCTTCGAACAAATCAGCCAGCCGCTCATCGAGAAGGCACAGGCGGAGCTCACGGCAGCAGGATACTCCGGCCAGGCACATGCCCGCGACATCAACCTGTTTTACCTCAGCCCCGGTCGGCGCGACCGGATCGTCTTTCAGGACGGCCACTACGGTGCGCTGGACACCAGCCACCTGTGGACCGAAGTCGAATTCCGCCAGGAACTCCAGGCGTACCCCGAGCGTTTCAGCCCCAATGTGGTAATGAGGCCATTGTTTCAGGAACTGATCTTCCCGAACCTTGCCTACATCGGCGGCGGCGGAGAGCTCGCCTACTGGCTGGAACGCAAGGAGCAGTTTGCCGCCTTTGGTCTTAATTTCCCCATGCTCATCCGTCGGAACTCCGTCGTATGGGTCGACGCGAAGAGCCAAAAACAACTGGACAAGCTCCAACTTGACTTCCAGCAACTCTTCCGGCAGGACGACCTGATCATCCGCGACTTCGTCGAGCGTGAAAGCCCCAACGACCTTTCCCTCGAAGCCGAATGGGAACAGCTCAACGGTATTTTCGCCTCTTTGGCCGCCAAGGCCAAAGCCATCGACCCCACCTTGGAAAAAGCAGCCCTGGCCGAAGGTACCCGGCAAACGAAAATCGTTGCTCAGTTTGAGTCCCGCCTCCGTAGGATCGAAAAGCAAAAGTACCAGGATGTGATGGATACCATCCGTAAGCTGCGCGCGAAACTCTTCCCCGGCAATAGCCTGCAGGAACGAAAGGACAACTTTCTGAACGTTTACCTTGAAGAGGGGGAAGCTATGTTTCCGACGCTGATTAAGGCGTTGGACCCACTGGAGCCGGGGATGGTGGTGGTCCGACCTTAAGGCACAAAAGCAATTATCCAGGGCAGAAAACCAAAGGTTTTCGCCCTGAATTTCTGTGCTTTCTGTGTTCAAAGTTCTTCCGTATTTTATGTCCTCTATGAACTTCCCTCGTTAAACACTACAGCGATCCAAGCCTGGTATTTCAGGTAATTTTAGCCAAATCCCGATTCATGAAACGACGCTTCTCCATACTTTTGGGCTCGCTAATTTTCTTCCTTGCCATCGTATGGACCATGGGCCAGTCTCGCTGGCACCTGAACAGGAATGCCTACAACGACCGGCCAGCCGGTAAGCTCACACTTTTTCAAGATTCATTGTATAAAGACTCCATCGGCAGAGAATGGATTCGTCTTCCGCACCACATGAATGCTTTTCACCAACCAGAAAGCCCGATTGCTGCACCCGCAGCACCTTATGGCAGCTCCCTTAATTCATTAAATTTCGTTTATGAGCCAGAAAATCCCAACCTGAAATTTCTGAGCATCACGGAAGATGGCGGATCAATGGAAGCAATTCTGCAACCAGATGGTACTTACCTGGAAGATGGCCCCTTGCTTGGTACTTACAACTACGGTCACCCTGTAGGTTTCTGGGGGATCGCGAAGCACACCTTATGGGATGTCCTCCCCCATTTTGCCAACAGTAACTACCGTAACCCCGCGCAGATACCACGTCAGGATGATATCTTTTAGCCCGCTGGCACTGCTTCTAAATCCCTCCTTTGCACCTGCGGCCGCGCCCTTCTTCAGTCAGAGCGTCAAGCAGTCAAAGAGCCAGGCAATAGGTCAGGGGATAAATGAGGATTTGGTCACTATTTGACTCCCTGACTCCCTGACTATGTGACTATATTTGCCCACCGATAAAAATAATACCCCATGGGACGCGCATTCGAATACCGCAAAGCAGCTAAAATGAAACGCTGGGCCGGCATGGCCAAAGCCTTCACCAAAGTAGGTCGTGAGATCAACATCGCGATCCGTGAAGGTGGTGCTGACCCCGATTACAACCCACGCCTGCGCCTGGCGATCAACAATGCCAAGGCCGTTAACATGCCCAAGGCCAACGTAGATGCAGCCATTAAGCGAGCAACGGACAAAGACACTTCCAACTACGAAGAAGTAACCTTCGAAGGCTACGGGCCTCACGGCATCGCCGTATTCGTTGAGGCCACCACCGATAACAACAACCGAACGGTAGCCAGTATTCGCCACGCATTCAGTAAGTACGGCGGCAGCCTCGGCGTCAATGGGGCGGTTGATTATATGTTTAATCGCCGGGGGCAGTTCATCGTTAAAACCGAAGACCTCGATGGCAAGGATCTCGAAGAATTAGAACTGGAACTGATTGATGCCGGCCTCGACAGCATTGAACGGGAAGACGACGAAATCTCCTTTTATACCAGTTTTGAAGACTTTGCAGGGTTCGGCCCTGCGATGGAAAAACTAGGCATTACCGTAAGTAAGGCCGAGTTGGTACGGCTGCCAACGCACACCAAAAAGCTGGAGGATGCAGAGGTAGAAGAAGTCCTCACCCTCATCGAAAAGCTGGAAGAAGACGACGATGTAAGTAACGTATTCCACACGATGGACGAAAGTGAATAGATGTCAGGAACTAGGAGCTAGGAACTAGGGAACTAGAAGCTAGACCACTAGTTCCCTAGCTTCTAGTTCCCTAGCTTCTAGTTCCCTAGTTCCTATTTTCCAGCCTATGCTTCCTCATATTCAATCCTACTTAGCTGATCGTGGTCTCTCCCGTAAGGCATTCCAGATCGGGTTGCATTCTCCCGGCAGAATCAACATCATCGGCGAGCACACCGACTATACCGGCGGTTGGGTAATGCCAGCAGCCATTGATAAGGGCATCGAATTCTACGCTCGTCAAATTGACGAAGTGGAACTCAGGCTACACGCCGTTGACCTTGACCAGCGCTATACCCTACCCTTACCGATAACCGGCAAAACTGGTGAGCTTTGGGTGGATTACCTGGCAGGTGTCGGTACCGAATTTCAGCTTCTTGGACACGAAATTCCCGGCATGGAAATCGTTTTTGGTGGCAACGTCCCCCGAGGTTCGGGCATGAGTAGTTCTGCCGCCCTTGAGGGAGGCATGGCTTTCCTGCTAAACGAGATGCTGGAAACAGGTATTTCCCGCCCGCAGTTGGCGCTACTTTGCCAACGCAGCAGTAATAATTTCATCGGTGTCCCTACGGGAATCATGGACCAATTTGCCAGCCTAAACGGTTCCGCCGAAGGGCCGATTATGCTGAACTGTGAAAGCCTGGACTTCTTTCCAATCAGTGCGAAGCTCCCTGGTTATGATTGGCTCTTGGTCAATTCAATGGTCACGCATGAATTAGGCAGCAGTGAATACCCGGTTCGAGTGCGGGAATGTGTAGCAGCCTATGCTGCGGTAAAAACCGCCTTTCCGGATGTCCCTAACCTTAGCTCCACCTCCCTGGAGCAGTTTGCTGCCGTTGCGGAGCAACTGCCTGAAGTGGTCCGCAATCGCGGCCGCTACGTAGTGGAGGAAAATGCCCGAGTGCGGGAGATGGCTATTGCCCTGAAGTCAGGAGACGTAAAGGCTGCCGGCAAGGTCCTTAACGCAACGCATGCTGGCCTGCGAGACGACTATGCAGTGAGCTGTCCTGAAGTGGATTTCCTTCAGGAACAAGCGACCGATGTCTTTGGAGGAGAGGTTGCCGGAGCCCGCATCATGGGTGGTGGTTTTGGGGGATGTACGATTAACTTAGTCCGGACAGCTGACATCCCGTCCTTGCAGGAATTTCTGCGCAGCGCCTATTCGGATGCTTTCGGCAAAGAGCCAGAGTTTTATGGAGTGGAGATTGGGGCGGGTACGCGAAGAATCTGAGCCAGCCTACTCCAACTTATACTTCACCCCAAAACTCAAGGAGCTGGAATGATTAAACCGCGCCCTTCCAGCCGCCGCGTCATCGATCAGGTCAACCATCCCAAGATGAAGTCCGGCTTCAAGCGCCAGGTGACGGCTGAGATGATATTCCGCGCCCAAAAGGGCACCGTAATCCTGGTACTTTACTAAAGAGCGTCCTTCAATAAAGTCAAAGAAGGGGTTCTCCTCGTCAGGTCCTACAACCGTACGCTCGAAGGCAAGATCCGGAAGTGAATACCGTACGCCCCCACTCATACTCAGTCGGGCAGACAATTGATAATGGGCCAAGAGACTTAACTCTATGGCCTGGTAACCCTCTACCACGCCTTCATAGATGTATTCCCGGTCTTCCCCCATGTGCCCGGTATTATGGATTTCTTCCTTGTGGTACGACCATGGTGACTCAACGTCGCTAAATACCGGCAGCCGCATG
>JBGCFZ010000495.1:0-4092 GCA_045110355.1 Lewinella sp.
GGACCAAAATAATGAAGACTACGGTTTACAAGCCAATAGCCCAGCCATTGATGCCGGAGCGACGACAGCTTTGACCATTGACGCCGCGCAGACTGCCCGCCCGCAGGGCGGCGGGCCCGACCTTGGTCCTTTTGAATACCAAGCCCCACGCGTCTTCGTCGTAGAGCTCAATACTTGGTTTCCTTCCATTCAGGCGGCCATTGATGCTGTGCCAAATGGAACATTAGGTACGCTATACATCCCCGCAGGATCTTATCCGGAGAACGTCAACACGGGGGCGAAAATGATTCGGATTTTGTTTGGTTTGCCGTAGTGTAGCTCTTTAAACGTAAATCATTCACTAACGCTCCCCTCGGCCACCAAAAACCGTTTCCAATCAGCCCCACCCGTTGCTTCAATCAACGTCGTGACCCGTTCCGGGTCGGTATCGGTGATGAAGACCTGGCCGAAGGCGGAAGTGAGGACCAGTCCCAGGAGCTGGCGGACGCGGTCCTGATCCAACTTATCAAAGATATCGTCGAGCAGGAGGATGGGTGTCCGCTGCGTGTTTTGCTCCAGCAGGCGGTATTGGGCCAGCTTCAGCGAAAGGACAAATGATTTGAGCTGCCCCTGGCTGGCCACCCGGCGCAATGGATGGCCTTCCTGGGTAAACACCAGGTCATCACGATGGACTCCGGCGCTCGTTCGTTGGAGGATGCGGTCTTTCTCCCGGCGTTCGGCCATCAACTCCGGCCAGGGAATTTCATTCAAGTGACTTTTATAACTAACGTTCACCTGCTCCCGGTTACCACTGATGGCAGCGTAGGCTTCAGTGAGAAGTTCCGAAAAAGGTTCGATAAACGCAGCACGACGCTGGTGGAGGTACCCGGCGGGCTCCGCCAACTGGTGATCGTAAACATCGAGCAGGCCAGTAGTGTCCTTCCGGCCCTCGAGTTCTTTGAGCAAGGCATTACGGTTAGCCAGTAGCTTATTATAGGTAAGCAAATGGTTGAGGTAGGTGGGGTCTGTCTGACTCAGGCTGTTGTTGAGCAAACGCCGACGGATTTCACTGCCCTCCAACACCAGGCGGCTGTCGTCAGGAACAATGATAACTACGGGATACCGGCCGACGTGGTCGGCCAGGCGATCGTAGGCTGCACCGTTGCGCTCAATGATCTTGCGTTTACGCTTTTGAAGCTTCACTACAATGCGCTCTACTTTTGCACCGGTTTCCGCTGGCTGAAAGGCACCTTCTACCCGGCTTACATCGTCTCCATGCCGAATGGCGTACTGATCGGGCGAACTATCATAGCTCTTCCCCATACAGAGGTAGTAAACTGCCTCCAGCAGGTTGGTTTTCCCCGCTCCGTTGGCACCGACGAAGCAATTCAACCGGGAGCTCAAAGTAAGCTGCTGCGCAGCGTAATTTTTGAATTGGGTGAGTTGGAGGGTGGCAAGATGCATTGGGGCGAAGGTAGAGAGAATGGGTCAATTAGAGCACTCATTCTAGATTGATAGATATTATAGAATGATAGGGCTACCGCAAGACTTTGCTCACTTCGTTCGTGGGGTGGCCTTGATTAGATGGAATTTAGTGCACACGAGCGCAGCGAGGGGAGTGCTCCAGCCTATCAATCTACTAAACTATCAATCTATTCAGGCCGTAGGCCGCCTAATTAAGCGCGAAGCGCGTCTACCGAGGAAATGAGCACAGCGAATTTCCAAGTGCGTAGCCATTCTCTCATTCAATAATTCTATTATTCACTCCTTCACTTTCACAACCTTCCCCCCCACCCATTTGTATTTCTCAGGTACCCAATCCCATTCATGCTCGGTCAGCACTCAAAGCAAATTCAAGGTCAGTCCGTCCATCCACGGCAGATTCAGCTCATGCAGCTGTTGCAACTGCCCGTTATGGAGCTGGAGCAACGCATCAAGGAGGAGTTGGAAAACAACCCCACACTGGAGGAAGTACGCCCCGGAGAACAGGAAATCTCCCCCAGCGACCCTCAGGAAGACCGTGACCAAATCGGGCCAGACGAGCGGAACTCAGAATACGACGACGACTATTTTCAGCAATACCTGGAAGACGACCCCGGCAGCTACCAGCAAAATGCTGGTGCAGACATTGACGACTACGCCGCACCAGGCAGCTATACGGCCGACGAGACGACCTTTTTCGAGCACCTGATGGATCAGTTGATGAGCCTGGAACTTGAAAGCCACCAGGAAATACTTATCGCCAAACAGATCATTGGCAACCTCAACGACGATGGCTACCTGCAGCGTACCCTCAGTGCCATTGCCGATGACCTGCTGATCAATTACCATCTTGACATTCGCAAAAGTGAGATTGAAAAGGTCTTACGCATCGTGCAAACCCTTGAACCGCCCGGCCTGGCTGCGCGCGATCTTCGTGAATGCCTACTGCTGCAGCTGGACAGTAAGATTGAGAACGGAGAAGACCTGGACATCATGGTCTACGCCGACCTCATCCTGGCCCAGACGATCATCAGGGATCATTTCGAACTCTTCACCAAAAAGCATTACGCAAAGCTGCTGGAAAGACTCGAAGTAGATGAAGATGAACTGAAAGACGCCCTGGGCGAAATTCTCCGGCTCAACCCAAAGCCCGCCAGTGGACTCAGCGGCGCAGCCGGTGGCCGCGCGGCACAGACGGTTGTCCCGGATTTCATCCTCTCTACCATCGACGGTAAATTTCGCCTCCAGCTCACCGCGCGCAACGCCCCCGACCTAAAAATCAACGACCACTACCAGGAATTACTGGCCGACTACCGCAAAAAACAAAAAGCCGCCGGCAAACTGAGCAAGGCGCAAAAACAAGCTGCCGGGTTCATCCGTCAGAACATTGACTCGGCCACCTGGTTTATCGAAGCCATTCAGCAGCGGCAACAAACGTTGTTCAGCGTGATGCACGCCATCCTACGGTATCAAGACGGTTATTTCCGGAGCGGTGACGTAAAGAACCTGCGGCCGATGATTCTGAAGGACATCGCCGAAATAACGGAGCTCGACATCAGCACCATCAGCCGGGTAGCGAACAGTAAGTTCATCCAGACGGACTTCGGCTCCTTCGGGCTCCGCGAATTCTTCAGCGAAGGAATGACCAACCAGGAAGGAGAGGAAGTCAGTACCACCCAAATCAAAAAGGTCTTAGGGGAGATCATCGCCAAGGAAGACAAGCGCAAGCCGCTTGCCGATGGCAAGCTGCAAAAAGCCCTCGCCGACGCTGGCTACGAGATTGCCCGACGGACGGTGGCCAAATACCGGGAACAGCTGGGGCTGCCGGTGGCGCGGTTACGGAAGGAACTCTAAGCTCGCTGCGCTTGTTTGCCATTAGCGCTCCGTCGGATGGCTACGCGTCAACGCCGGAGGCGTTGTTAGGTGGGCCATCGGGCGGATTAAGCTTTGTTTTTAGCTGGGGGCTTCCGGCCTGCGAGCCGTCCGACCGCCTACGCTCCGGCTCCGCCGGAGCTTCGAGCGGCCCGACGGCCTGCGGCCGGAAGGTCATACGCTACGTAGTACCTCCGCCACCCGTTTAGCCACGTCTTCCCAGGAGAAACCCACCCTGCGGCGCTTGCCGTTTTCAACCAGGCCTGAAGCCAGGAAGGGCGTGGTCACCAGCGCAACCATGCCCTCCGCAATGCTCTTTATGTCCGTCCCTTGCACCAGCGCCCCCGCCCCCTGCATCACCTCGTTATTGGTCCCCAAGACGGGTACTTCCGCCGTCCAGGCATCCAGTACCGGCAAGGGAAATGCCGTAGACAAGGACGGATGCAAAATGGCCCGCGCGGAGCTGACCACCTTTCTGCGTTCTATCTGAGACAGGTCCGGTAAAAACACGATGTCTTGCTGGTGTTTGGCCTGCTTCCAGGCTTTTTTTACGGACTTCAAGTGCTTGCCCGTTTCAGGCTGCTCTACCAGTAATCGTACCGGCTCTTTACAACGCTGTCGGAACAAATCGTAGGCGGCAAATAAGCGCTCCAGGTTGTCGCTTGGGTGGCCGGTGGCTGGGGCCAGAAAGTAGGAGTGCTCGTTGCCATAGACTTCCTTGGTTATGCGACGGGTTACTGTGTCGGCGGGGGTGATGCG
>JBGCFZ010000496.1:0-3291 GCA_045110355.1 Lewinella sp.
ACGCAAATCAGGGATTGATCGCGGCGGGGATCCCGGCAAATCGAGCAAATGTGCTGATCAGACAGATTGCCACACTGCGTACAGTGCTGAATGTTCTCCCGCATCGAAGAAATGGCACGCGCAAAATGGACACTGTCCTCCGTTGGGCGTTGTACCAGATGCAATACGAGGCGCAGGGCTGTTTTTTTTCCTACTCCGGGCAGAGAGGCGAAAGCGTTAACGGCTTCTTCGATAAGTTTGGAGGAGAATTGCATTTAGAGTCAGATAGTCAAGGA
Organism: Lewinella sp.; assembly: GCA_045110355.1. Lineage (GTDB taxonomy): Bacteria > Bacteroidota > Bacteroidia > Chitinophagales > Saprospiraceae > Neolewinella. The sequence goes on from JBGCFZ010000496.1 coordinate 276, forward strand.
GTCAGATAGTCAAGGAGTCACTAAGTCAGACGTAAAATCGGCAGGGGTAAGCTGACGTGGGATAATTTTAACAGCAAACTGTAGTAACAGCCCGCAAGATAGAGAACTAAATGGGTCATGAGTTAATCAAGAAGGTTGCGTTCTGTTTGACTACTTGACTCCCTGACTATTTGACTTCAAAGGCCCGGAGAAAGCGTAATTTTCAACCAAACCTCAAAATAAGCAACAATCCACCCCCTTCCCGGTTTGTTATACCCACATAAAAGTGGCAAATTTGCCGCCTCAATATAAACTAAGGATACGGCGGTCACCACCGCGCACCAAAAGAAATATCATGGCCGAGATTTTACGCATGCCACGCATGAGCGATACGATGGAAGAAGGAAACATTGTTGATTGGTTAGTCGCCGAAGGCGATGAGGTGGAAGCGGGCCAGGTTTTGGCCGAAGTGGAAACTGATAAAGCGACCATGGAACTCGATTCTTACTTCGATGGTGTCTTGTTGCACATTGCCGTGAAAAATGGAGCGGTACCGATTGACGGCATCATCGCTGTGATCGGAGAAGAGGGCGAAGACTGGAAGGCTGCCATCGCCGCTGCCGGAGACGGTGCTGCGGCCGCTGCTCCTGCTCCCGCAAAAGAAGAAAATGCTGCTGCTCCGGCTCCAGTTGCTGCTCCGGCACCTGCTGCCGCGTCTGCTGCCCCTGTCGCCGCTGCTCCTGCACCAGCCCCTTCCAACGACCGCCTCAAGGCAAGTCCTTTGGCTAAAGCCATGGCAAAGGAGGCGGGTCTTGACATTTCTACTATCACCGGATCTGGCGAAGGCGGACGAATCGTTAAGGCCGATATTGAAAAAGCTAAGTCGGCACCGGCTGCTGCCCCGGCACCCGCTCCGGCGGCTGCCCCTGCACCTGCGGCCGCGCCTGCTGCCCCAGCGCCCAATGTTCCTGCTTTTGCTTTCGGTGGAAGTGGAGACAATTACACCGATACTCCGGTAAGTCAGATGCGCAAAGCCGTATCCCGCCTGGTGTCTAATTCTAAATTTACAGCCCCTCACTTTTATGTCACGGTCGAGATCGCGATGGACAAAGTATGGGAGTTCCGTAAGCGGATCAACGAAGTGGCTCCGGTCAAAATCAGTTTCAATGACCTTGTCGTTAAGGCTTGTGCCGTAAACCTGCTGAAGCACCCGGTCATGAATTCCAGCTGGCAGGGGGAAACGATTCGTGAGAATGGAGAAGTTCATATTTCCTGCGCAGTAGCCATTCCTGACGGTTTGATGATGCCGGTTGTGCGCCACGCCAACATGAAGTCACTTAGCCAGATCAATCTCGATGTTAAAGCGTTGGTTGGTAAGGCGAAAGCTCGTAAACTAGGAAATGATGAGATGACGGGAAGTACTTTCTCTATCTCTAACCTGGGTATGTTTGGCATCGAAGAATTTACCGCGATCCTCAATCCACCAAACGCTGCTATTCTGGCCGTTGGTGGTATTCAGGACAAGGCAGTTGTTCGTGACGGACAGGTAGTACCTGGAAAGGTGATGAAGGTCACCGTTAGCTGTGACCACCGCGTGGTCGATGGTGCTTCTGCCGCTGCTTTCCTCAACGACGTGAAGGCTTGCCTCGAAGATCCGATCCGTCTGATGGTCTGAGTTTACACTTGATCTTCCGGATGAAGAAAAGCCGCGTTACTGCTCCATTGCAGTAACGCGGCTTCTTTGTTTCGCGTGATGATGGACTAAAGTCCACCACTACGAGTCACCAACACTACCCAGTCCATGTCCACCTCCGCAGGTGGTTTGCTCAGGTCAACCATGCCTGACTTCGACTTCCCTACCTTGCCCGCAAACTTCCCGGTCCGGGGGTTGAGCCAGCGGACGGAGTAGTTCCCGGCACCCACTTTAAGTTGATTCGCCGACTTCGCCCCCAGCTTCAAGAGTACCAGGTAGGTATCGTTTTCTTTAGCCAGAACCCAGTCCTGATCTCCGGAGGTGAGGTCATTGGCTGGTTTCATGTCTGGTAAGGGGATGTTTTCCTGGTCGACAAATTCCAGGAGGTGACGGCACTGGTCCCAGAAGAGATCCCGGCTCCGCCAGTCTTCACAGCTAAGGTCGGAGTGGGCGTGCTTATAACCAAAGTACCACTCGGTGCCCCAGGCACCGGCCATGAGGCTGCCCCACAAGGCATTCTGTCTGGCGATGTCATGAGCGGCGTCGTCTTTATCTGGCAGCAAGCTGTGTTGCGCATCTCCCGGTTCATCAACGGCGACGGCCCATTGTTGGAATTGTTGTCCCGAAAGCTCTACCCATCGACGAGTGGCAGGGTAGACCTGGCGAAAATCAGGTTTGCTGGTTTGTAGGGAGATACCGGTGTACTTGCTCTCCGCCCCCAGTAAGTCATAAAACGATTGCCCATTATGGATTACGACGTGGTGGCGATAGGGGTCGTTCTCGAAAAAATACCGCGCCATAGCCAGGCGTTGGGTGGTCGTCTGGTAGGGCTTTTTCCACCTTTTATTCCACTTCCCGTTCTCTTCGCCCATATTCCAGTTCAGGGCAAGGTGATGGCCGAAGCGGGCGATAAGTTCCCGGTAATATAGCTTACGTTGCACCCCAAGGTCTCCACCGTCGTGCAATACCTGGTTTTCGTCTTCGCCAGTTTTGAAATGCAGGAACATACCCATGTGATCGCCGTGCTCAAAAATGATTTCCCATTGATCCATTTTTGAGACGTCAATGCGTTCCATGTTCTCATAGATGACATAAGGGAACACGTTTTGGTCATCTCCGATGATGTTAAGGGTCAGGAAGCTGAAAGCATTTAAGCCTTCACTGGCTAAATAATTAATGGCACCGATGAGGGCCTTGCCTTTGCCGTCTTTCCAGGTAGGATCACCTGATTTCCAGTCCTTGAGGTGGGGCTCCCAGGTTTTAACGAGGTTGTCTTTGTGGCCGTCGTTATGGAAAGTGCCGTCGAAGTCAGCATAGGATAGAAGGTTCTCCGGAGCATCGGTA
>JBGCFZ010000497.1:0-11346 GCA_045110355.1 Lewinella sp.
TGGGCCTTACCTGCGTTAAAACGCAGGCCTGTGCTATAAAGCTCTAACGAGCTGTGCCGATGCTCGCTAGCGCTCGTGTCGGCTACCGCCGATTAAAATAACTCGCTTTTACAGACGAACCTGCAATCTGGTATACACACCCTGCGACCGCGCCAAATCATTATGAGGGCGGGGCCGCAGGTGCAAAATATTGGAGGAAGGAGCAATGGAAAGCACTGCGGAGTCTCCCTCCCAACATGTCCACAATTACATTTCAGAACGATCCGGATTCGCCCCGCGCTCACCTTTGTGCTAACAAAAAACTGTTAGCTATGCGAAGCACTATTATTACACGCTCTTGTTGCCCTTTACCCAACAATGGTCCTGGAAATGGGCAACGAATCCTCCTTACCTTCTTACTGCTGTGCCTGACCCTTTATGGCACCGCCGCCTTCGGACAAATGGTCACTACTGCTGTTCCTGCGCATTCTATCCGGGGCGTAGTGACCGATGCGGCAAGCGAAATGCCGCTGACCGGTGTTAATATCACCATCGTTGGCAGTACCCCCTTGGTGGGAGCCATCACCGATGCTGATGGTACTTTTCGTTTCCCCGAAGTAGCCGCGGGCCGAATGGATCTGCAACTCACGTACCTGGGCTACGAAGGGCAGTTGGTGCCCAATGTCGTTGTCAACGCCGGTAAGGAAACGGTTCTGGAGTTACGGATGCGCGAAGCCACCACCGATCTGGAAGCCGTAGTGGTAAAAGCCTATCGGGGGCGTGGACACCCCACAAATGAAATGGCGCTATTGAGTGCCCGATCCATTTCTACCGAAGAGATGAACCGACTATCTGCCAGTTTCAATGACCCGGCCCTGATCACCACCAATTTTGCGGGAGTTACCAACTCAGGAAGTGGTGCCAACGACATCGTCGTCCGTGGCAACTCCCCCAAATACCTACAGTGGCGTTTAGAAGGCGCGCCGATTACCAACCCTAATCATTTTGCCGACCAAAACAACGCCAACGGCTCCACCAGCACCCTCAATGCCAACTTGCTGACGACCTCCGATTTCTATACTGGAGCCTTCCCGGCTGAATACGGCAATGCGCTGTCGGGCGTCTATGATGTTCGTCTGCGCAATGGTAACAACCAGCAACTGGAGGGCATCCTCGGCATAGGCCTCATTGGAACTGACTTAACCCTTGAAGGACCACTACGGGCGGGATACGACGGCTCTTTTTTGGTGAATTATCGTTACTCAACTTCCTCACTTCTCAATAGTGCCGGCCTGGTGGATGTTACCGGAGAACCCAAGTTTCAGGACGGCACTTTTAAGCTCCACTTGCCAACTAAGAAGGCTGGTATCTTTTCCATCTTTGGCCTCGCCGGGCACAGTACCACGACCTTTGAAAACCTCTCGATCGACGAATGGAACGCCCCCGGGGATGCCAGTATGCGTAGCGACGTATGGGAAGACTACGACAAGACCAGTTTTCTGGTTAACACCGGCGTTAACCATACGATAGCTCTCGGGGAGGGTGGTTTTTTGCGTAGTTCACTGTCCTTCTCCACTGACGGTATCAACGATGATCTTTGGCAAAAGCCGGATTCTTTGGCGGAGCGTATGCCCAGCTTTATCAGTAAAGTTCGCAGCCGGAACTACCGGGTTAGTACTATCTTCCAACGGAAGATTAATGCCCGGAATAGTCTCCAAATCGGATTGACCTATATGTTGTATACCCAGTCTGCCACACAACAGCAGTTAATGGCGGAGGCAAGTGAACCACTGAATTTACTCGACTTCGACGAAGGAATCGGTAACCTGCGGAGCTTCGTGAGCTGGAAATACCGGATGACGGATAGGTTGACCGTAGTGGCGGGCCTCCACAATAACAATGTGCTGTTCAACAACAAGCATACCCTGGAACCCCGACTGGCTACCCAGTGGCAATTATCGAATAAAGGAGCCCTGAACTTTGGTTACGGCCTGCACAGTAGTATGGAACGGGTACACCATTACTTTGCCAACATAAAGCAAGACGACGGGAGTATTACCCAGCCCAATCTGGACCTTGGGTTACTGAAGGCTCATCATTTTGTGTTGGGGTATAACCACCGCTTCTCCACTAATTGGGTCGCGAAGATCGAGGCATACTACCAGCACTTGTATGACTTGCCCGTCGAGAATCGCCAGGGGAGCTATTTCTCCACCATCAACGAAAGTACCGAACTGGATTACTACGACCTGGTAAACGCCGGAACGGGTACGAATAAAGGTGTTGAGCTGAGCCTTCAGCGGTTCTTCGCGAAGGGCCATTACTTTATGGCGAATGTCTCACTTTATGAGTCCACCTATAAAACACTGGGTGGGGAAGAACGCAATACCCGTTTTAACGGCAACTATGCGCTCAATGTCATTGGGGGAAAGGAATTTGCCGGATTAGGTAAAAGGAAGAACAAAACTATTGGGGGCAACGCCCGCTTCCTCTTTAGCGGAGGGCAGAAAATTATACCCCTGCTGCGGGATGCGCAAAATAATTTGGCCGTCGACCCTGGCGCTGGGCAATTCTGGGACTACGAGCGTGCTTTTAACCGCAGCCTGCAAGACGTCTCCCAACTCACCCTCTCCGCAAGCTACAAGATCGAGCGAAAGCGGACCACCCACGAATTCTTCCTTAACCTGGAAAACATTCTGAATCAAAAAGGTCGGTTAACGGAATTCTACGATACTAATGAACCCGAAAATATCGGCTATACGACGCAGTTTGGCCTCTTGCCCAATCTGATGTACCGGCTGTATTTCTAATGATTTAACATTCAACAATGGCTACTTCTTCATCAAATACTTCTTCCTTTTTCGCTACAGCCGCTGCGCGAGTGAAAATGGAAGAGGTATATCAAACCTACTTGGATCGTTTACCGGCGGGTGCCGAATTACTAAGTATCGATACAAGCTATGGTCGTACCAACGTCCTTCGAATTGGGGAGGTGGGTTACCCTGCTTTGGTACTCCTGCACGCCCGGAATAGCTGTGCCCCGCTGGCTATCCGATATTTTTTGGACCTGTTGCCCCGTTTCCGGATCTATGCAATTGACCTGCCCGGGCAACCGAACTTAAGTGCGGAAGTAAGGCTTCCTCCCCGTACGAATGCTTATGGACAGTGGATGCATGAACTACTCTCCAAACTTGGTGTTTGGTACGCCAACCTGGTCGGAATCGAACTCGGGGCCTACGCCGTTTTAAAAAGCCTGAAATTTGATGCCCGGAGGGTGGCGGCGGCCTATCTGGTTACGCCATTAGGCTTGCACTCGGCCAGTAAATGGCAACACTACTGGTGGCAGCAAAGGCCTTTTTTTGGAATTTTTCAGAGCTCCCCGACCAAAAAAATACGGAAACTTGCCTACAGTACGTGGGAAGAACCAGATGATGAAGTACTCGGGTTTTGGTCAGAGGTCTTACCATTCTATCGTCCGGACAACAGCTACCTACCAGCGATGAATCCCGATGTTTTAAGCGGTCTTACCACACCTATCTATTGCTTCGTGGGGAGTGAGGATCATTACTTTTTTCGGCGGACAGAGCACAAAGTAATCCCAAGCTTACAATCTACCACAGTACTCCCTAATTGTGGTTACTTACCGTCGCCTGCTGCCTATGCACTCATCGTCAAACAGATACAAAGCACCTTTCATGAGCACCGTAAGTCTATGAGATAACCAGCTTTGTTTTATCTTTAAGGTACAGTAGCCTTAGCGTGCGCTATGTCCCCGAATACCCAACTCCCCATAGCTGACCATTCCATTGCGGTACTTCCGTTTATCAATCGTAGTGCTGACGCAGATAACGAGTATTTCAGCGATGGGATTACGGAAGAAATCATCAATGCACTCACCAAAGACAGTGCGTTGAAGGTGATTGCACGAACTTCCACTTTTACCTACAAGGGGAAGCAAGTTGATGTCCGGGAAATTGGCCGTCAGCTAGGGGTAGCTATGTTACTGGAAGGCAGCGTCCGTAAAACGGGTAACCGGGTACGAATTTCCGTTCAGCTTATTGAAACGGAAGAGGGCGCGCAGCTTTGGTCAAGAAATTTTGATCGGGAAATAGCAGATATTTTTGACCTTCAGGACGAGTTAAGCGCCCTGATTGCTGATCAGATCAGGGAAGAGTTTGGCCACTTTGAAATAGCGGACCTTCCCTTCACGCAGCCAACGAGTAAGATCGATGCTTACGAACTATTGCTCAAGGGCAGCTTTCACTTTAAGCGTAAAGAACTGGAAGACATACAATTGGCGAAGCAGTATTTCGAAGCTGCTATTGTTTCCGACGATCGGTACGCAGAGGCCTACGCCTACCTTGCGGAAACTTACCTTCACCTGGCTGGCTTTGGCGTAATGGAATCCCAAGAGGCCCATAGTCAAGCGCGAATTACTGCCAAGCAAGCTATTGAATTGCAGACTAAAACCGCCAGAGCACATAAAGTGCTAGCCTATATCCACCTGTTCCATGACTGGGATTGGAACGCCGCTCGCAACGCCTATGAATCTGCGATTCGTGCCGGACTTACCAATGAGAATGAATTTATCACCTACTACTACATTTTTCTGGAGAAGGACTACGATGGAGCTATTGCCATCGCCCAGCGGATCGTTGAGCGGGATCCTCTCCACAGTATGTCCCATTGGCAATTAGGACTTTGCTATTACTTCGCCGCACGCTTCGTTGATGCGATCAAGAGGTTTGAACGAGCTATTTTATTAGACGAGCACTTGGCCGAGGCGCATCGCTGGCGTGGTTTAGCTCTGGCCCAAAGTGGAAAATTTGATGAAGCCATTGCCAGCGTGAAGTACGCTTTGAATCTGACTAAAGGGCAGGGGCCAGCTACGTTTAACCTCCTGCAGGTACGTGCACTGAGGGGAGAGCGGGAAACCATAATATCTGCCATCGCTGAAACTGATTATCTCGATCCCTATGATCCTGCCGAGTTATACGTACAGTTAGGCTTATACGATGAAGCAGTTGACTGTCTGGAACTAGCTTTTGAACAGCGATCTATTATGATGGTCAGCTTGAAGCATTACTGGATGTGGGATGACCTACGTGATCATTCACGTTTTAAGGCGCTGTATCAACGAATGAATTTCACCCCTGTTTCAGCGGTTGAGGGACTTGTTCCTACCTGGAAGCCTGATGGCCAGAACCACAAAAAGGCACTCCTGAATAAGGTAGAATGTCAGCAATATCTTCAAACTCTAACGGAAATCGTTGAAGAACAACAAGCTTATTTAAATGCTGATATTTCCCTTAGAGCGCTGGCTGTAGATATGGAGCTACACCCTAACAAGCTTTCGTGGCTATTAAATACAACCTTAGGTAAGAATTTCAACGAATACGTTAATACCTACCGCTTGAAAGCTTTTAAGGTCAAAGCCCTCTCGCCCGAAAACAGCCACCTCACTTTGTTGGGACTGGCCTACGAAAGTGGGTTCAACTCTAAGACGGTCTTCAATAATTTTTTCAAGAAACAGGAAGGACTTACGCCGCGTGCCTGGCTTAAAGCACAGCACGCTTAATTCCACAAAATATAAGTGCGGGTTTATCATTCAGGACGACCGGAAAGCTTCCTTCCGAGATCTTTGTGTCAACAAATATTAAGACACAAGGACGTATGAAAAATATGCATAGCTCATTACAATCTCCCCCTGAAGAAAACACCTGGGCGAAGTGGGGAGGCATTGCGGCCCTCTTTGAAGCTTTGGCCTATGTTTTCGGCTTCCTGATGATGGTCTTTGTACTGGCGCCTGAAGAGGGAACAGACTTAAGCCATCAGGAGAAATTACAACACCTGCTCCATCATCAACGGGCCTACCACCTTTGGATGACGATCATTTATATTTTTTTCGGAATTGCGCTGGTGCCTCTAATTGGAGCAATACAGCGACAGTGGAGGGCAACTGATCATCCCTTGGGACAATGCAACTCTGTATTCGGCTACGTATGGGTTGTGTTGGTCATTGCCAGTGGAATGATCGGCAAGGTAGGGTTAACAACTGCCGGACGGTTATATCCCAATGATGCTCGTGCTGGAGGCATCGTTTGGACGACGATGGAAGCCGTCCAGGATGGCCTCGGGGGAGGTGTCGAAATCGTTGGCGGGCTTTGGGTTTTACTGGTTAGTCTACTTGCCTTTCGTCAGGCTAAGCTTACACCTTTTATCAATATCTTGGGACTGATCGTCGGTAGTGCTGGCGTACTTACCATCGTCCCCGGCCTCACTACTTTAGGTGTGGTTTTTGGGCTGGCACAGATTGTCTGGTTCGTTAGCCTGGGAATTCACCTGTTACGTATGACTGACTATAATACTGATGTGGGGCTTCCTTAATCACCTCCCCAACACCTCCCCCAAATACCCAGCAGTATACCCTTTTCCGTGTTCCACCAGCCCCTCCGGCGTCCCCTGAAAAATAATGTGCCCCCCATCACGACCCCCCTCCGGGCCCAGGTCAATGACGTAGTCAGCAGATTTGATAACGTCCATATTGTGCTCTACGACGAGGACGGTATGACCCCGTTCTACCAGCGCGTTCAGCGCGGTTAGCAGGATGGCGACGTCGTGAAAGTGAAGTCCGGTAGTTGGCTCGTCGAAGATGAAGAAGATGGACTCCCCCTTCTTCTCCCGGGTAAGGAAACTGGCCAGTTTGACCCGCTGCGCCTCTCCGCCGGAGAGGGTAGAGGAAGATTGTCCAAGGGTAATATACCCCAGGCCTACATCCTGAAGCGGTTGTAGTTTCTTCATCAGCTTGCCTTCCTCCGCAAAAAAGTCGATCGCCTCGTCTACGCTGAGGTCGAGGATATCGGTGATGCTCTTTCCTTTGTACAGGACGTCGCGGATCTCCCGCTTGAAGCGGGCACCGTTGCATTCTTCGCAAACCAACCGGACGTCGGCCAAAAACTGCATCTCCACCGTCTGTTCCCCTTCGCCCTTGCAGGTGTCGCACCGGCCACCGTCAACATTGAAGCTGAAGAAGCCCGGCTTATAATCACGGATTTTAGACAGTTGCTGGCTGGCCATCAGGTTTCGAATATCGTCGTAGGCACCAACGTAGGTTACTGGATTCGACCGGCTGGATTTACCAATCGGACTCTGGTTCACCATCTCCACCTGGGTGATCTGCTTGAGGTCGCCCGTCAGGCCAATGTGTGGCCCCGGTGCCTGGCTGGAGCCCTCACCCAATTCCCGCCGCAGGGCGGGGTAGAGGATGCCTTTGATCAGACTGGTTTTCCCGCTTCCGGAAACACCCGAAACTACCGTTAGTGCGTTCAGCGGAATCTTAGCGTCCACCTTCTTCAGGTTATGCATCCGGGCACCTTCGATGTTGAGCCAGTTGGTCAGCCGGCGACGTTGTTCGGGGATGGGAACGGACATTTGCCCGTTCATGTACTTGGTCGTCAGGCTCTCGGTGGCCTCGTCATGGATGTCCTCATACGGACCGGCAAAGACGATCTCGCCGCCGTGTACCCCGGCAGCTGGGCCAACGTCCACCAGGTGATCGGCGGCAGCGATGATGCCTTCTTCGTGTTCGACGACCAGGACGGTATTGCCCAAGTCCCGTAGCCGGCGCAGTACGGCAACCAGCCGCTCGGTGTCACGCGGGTGAAGCCCGACACTGGGCTCATCAAGGATGTACATCGAGGCGGTCAGGTTGCTACCCAGTGTCCGGGTCAGGTTAATCCGCTGACTCTCTCCTCCACTCAGGGTATTACTCAGGCGGTTGACCGTCAGGTAGCTCAGCCCCAGGTCCATCATGCTCTGGATGCGGTTGTTGATCTCCAGCAACAGACGCTTAGAAATGACGGCGTCGGTCTCGTTCAGTTCCAATTCCTGAAAGTGCTTTTGCAGCAGGTCGATCGGCAAGTCGAGGAGGTCGGTAATGGCGAAGCCACCCACCTTTACGTACTCGGCTTCGCGGCGAAGGCGGCCACCCCGGCAGGTGTTACAGGTCGTACGGCCGCGATAGCGGGCGAGCATGATTCGGTTCTGGATTTTATAAAGCTTCTTGCCCAGGTCATCGAAGAAATTCTGAATGCCTTTGGCGTGCTTGTTGCCTTCCCAGAGAACACGTTTTTCTTCCCGCGTCAGGTCAGCGTAGGCGGTATGAACCGGGAAATCGAATTTGTTGGCTGCCCTTAGGAAGTCACGTTGCCATTCTCCGAAGGTGCTGCCGGACCAAGCGGCGACGGCACCTTCATAAACGGATTTAGCGGGATCCGGGACGACCTTATCTTCGTCGATGCCCATCGTGCGGCCGAAGCCCTCACAAGTAGGACAGGCACCGTAGGGGTTGTTGTAGTTGAACAAGGCGGGACTGGGTTCGGGGAAGACGATCTCGTCGAGTTCGAAGCGGTTGTTCCAGGCCGTCCAGTTATCATTGTCGAGGTAAACGATGACTTCGCCGCCGCCTTCGTTGAAAGCGGTGCCGACGGAGTCAGCAATGCGTTTTTCGTTCTCATCGTCTCCTGCCTTAACGACGAAACGGTCGATGAGGACCATCATTTCCTCCTCATCGGTTAATTCGTTGAGGGTCTTGGCCAGGGAAGGACCGTTCGCTTCGAGCAAATCATCGATTTGCCGGACTTCATCTTCGACCATCACGCGGGTGTAGCCTTTCTGCTGGAGCAGCTCAAGTTCACGGCGAAGTGTCCGGTCATCAAACAACCGGGGCAATGGTGCGTAGAGGTATACCCGGCTACCTTCGTCGAGCGCGGTGATATGCTTGACAACATCGGTCACCGAATGCTTCTTCACTTCCTTTCCACTTACGGGGCTGTAGGTCCGCCCTGCGCGGGCGTAGAGTAGCCGGAAGAAATCGTAAATCTCCGTCAGTGTGCCCACCGTAGAGCGAGCGTTGGCGGTGGTAGTCTTTTGCTCAATGGAAATGGCCGGACAAATGCCACGGATATAATCGACTTCCGGCTTCTTCATCCGCATCAGGAACTGCCGGGCGTAGCTGCTCAGGCTTTCCACGTAGCGGCGCTGGCCTTCGGCAAACAGCGTGTCCATCGTAATACTCGACTTCCCACTTCCACTGACGCCGGTAACGACGACGAGTTGATTCTTAGGGATCACCAGGTCAACGTTCTTCAGGTTGTTGGCACGAGCGCCTTTGATGAAGATGGAGGTACGGAGGTCGGAGTTGGTCATATAGTCAAGTAGTCATATAGTCAAGTAGCCGAATAGTCAGGTAGGTCATAACGTGCCTACTTTACGGCAGCTTCTACTAAACTATTAATCCATCAAACTATCAATCTAATTAGGCGCGGCCGCTGGTGCAAAGTAAGGAATGGAAAAGCAAGGTTCGGGGTTCAAGACGGAACGCTGTTTCTCCTCCGGATGGCGAAAATAGTTTGAAATTTTGACTTTTGCTAAAAAAGATAGGATTGTCAGAGTAGTGGTTAGGAAATGGGGCATGCCACTGTCGCGTAGCGACTTCCCTAAGAGATTACCGGGGACTTTGTCCCCGGTAATCGTACCGCCATCTGGCTTTGATTGCCTTTGGCAATCAGTGGAATGTCTGCCTCCTATTTGCCCCGCACTTTGTACGGGGCAATCGCTACGCGATAAACACCACAAAGTAGCCTTGCAGCAAAATAGCGATGACTAGTGCAGTGTAAACTAAGATTGTTGACTTTTGTGCTGGTGAATTTTATTGGCTGGCAAGGCGGTAAAACCGGAGTTTAGCCGTAGCTAAATGAGGATTTTACCAACGCAGCCAGCCGATAAAAGACGCCGCAGAAAAGGCAATGAAATTTATTTTACACTGCACTAGTTCTTGCCCCTGCTTCTTAAGTACCTCTCCCTTGCACCCGCGGCCCCGCCCAACTAAAATACTACTACAATTGTCTTATAATTAACTTAAAGTCATTAACGTTAGCATCACAAGACCTGATTTACCGTAAATTGGGCACTAAACCATCACAACCGATTTCTAATGAAACATACGTTTTACCTCCTGCTCTGCCTTTTCTCGTTGAGCGTAACTGCCCAACAAACTTCTGAAGCAACCATGGCTATGGAGGCTAAAGGCGTTGAAGACACCGGCATGACCTTCGTGGAAAAGCCATTCGATGAGCTCCTGGCCCAGGCCAAAAAAGAGAATAAAGTGATCTTCATCGATGCTTATACTACTTGGTGTGGTCCCTGTAAAATGATGGCTGCCAAAGTATTCCCACTGGAAGAGGTTGGGAATGTCTACAACGAAAAATTCATCAACGCTAAGTTTGATATGGAGAAGGGCGAAGGCCCGGGCCTGGCCAAGCGCTACAGTGTAATGGCTTACCCCACTTATCTGTTTGTTGACGGCAACGGCGACATCGTGCACAAAGGCATCGGTTACATCCCACAGGAAGAATTCCTGGCTTTGGCGGATGCCGCTACCGGAGAGAACAGCCTCGGTGCCATGAACAAACGCTACGACGGTGGTGAGCGCGACGCAGACTTTATGCGAACCTACGCTGAAGTACTGACGGGCGTTTATGAACAGGAAAAAGCGGGTAAGATTGCCGGTGAGTACCTCGATATGCAAGACGATTGGTCTTCTCCTGAAACCATGGAACTACTGCTCAGTAACCCCGGCGACCTCGGTAGTAAGCGCATGAACTACCTGATGGAAAATGCTGACGAAGCGATGGAAGCAGCTGGTGCCAGTACCTTCATCATGACCATCCAGCGTAGCATCATCACCGACTACATGAAGGGGAAAGGTGCACGCCAGCTTCCGGCAGCTGCTGACCTGGCCCCCGTCTACAAGGAACACGGAGGGGCCATTGCTCAGCGCCTCATGGATCACTACGATATGCTCCACGCCGAGCAAACCCGTGATAATGATGCCTATGTTCCTGCCGCAGTCAAGTACTACGGTGCCTACGGTTCGGACAGCGCCATGGAACTCAACAGCGTTGCCTGGACGATCTTTGAATCCAGCGATGACCAGGAGCAACTAAAAACAGCCCTGGGCTGGGCGAAAAAATCTGTTGAAATGGAGCCCGGCTACGCCAATATGGATACCCTCGCATGGCTCTACAACAAAACGGGCGACAAAGAAATGGCCAAGAAAACGGCAATGAAGGCCATTGAAATGGCTAAAAAAGACGGACAGGATTATAGCGAAACGGCTAAGATTCTCGACGAAAAGTAAGTCGTCCTTTATCTATAAACTTGAGCGGGCGTACTGGTAAAACCAGTACGCCCGCTTTAGTTACACGGAAGATGACCACCAGGGGGAACCGAATATCAAAATGCCTGTTGCCCTTTGATTTTTGCCATACCGAACCCGTTCATGACCTATTCGGAATGAAACTACTT
>JBGCFZ010000498.1:0-3849 GCA_045110355.1 Lewinella sp.
GGCCGGTCAGCAAATCGGCGGTCAACCGCTTCATTACGGTATTTTACCAGGGTGCCGAAACGGACTTTATCTTCAGGATCAAACCACAGGTATTGATGCACCTCCCCTCGAGATAGATCGTTCTCCAGTCCGGCATCCTCCCCGGAGGGAACATGTCCTCGTTGTGTCTTCTCCCGTAGGAACTGACCGTGGATACCAGTACGAAGCCAATCGATGTCGTTAAGGTTAAAATCCGCACCAGTAGCAGCAAACAGGCTGTTCCTGTTGGGCGCATCCGTTCGTCCGTCATTATCAGCATCAACGTCGTTTTTTCGATCCGTATAACGAAGTTCCAACCCGGACCAATGCCGCGTTGCGGGCCGCAGACACACCCTTCCTGCCAGATGGTTAGGGCCTCCGCCCGCCAGCAGAAGGTGGCGTCGATCGTACATCATATACTTTTCAGGATGGTTTCGTTCATGTGGCGTAAAAGCACCCAGCCAGGGCAGATTACTCTTATGTCCCGTCCATGAGCTTCCCAAAGCACTGGGTTGCCACTCCAGCTGGCTTCGGGTGAAGGCCAGGCGGGTTGGCCCCAGGTCTCCGTCGACGTAACCATAAGCCAGGCCCATTTCTGAAAGTTGATCAGCTAGAAATAATAAGGGCGTTGGCGTACCGGTAATTTGGGCGCGGCCGCAGGTGCAAAAAAGGGTTAAAAAGAGCAGAGTAAAAAGTCTTTGCATGAGATCAGGGTTGAATAGTGAGTGAAAGCCCTTTGGCCCAAAAGCGCCGTTCGGGTTGGTAATACGGATAAACGACCGAAGGCGGAGCGGAATAGCTCCCCGCCAATTCGACGATAAAATCAAGGGGAATCAACCGCTTTTCACCCGCTACAAGTCCGTCGAAGTACAAATAGAGGTACTGCCCTTCCAACTCGTATTTGCTCAGTAAGCCTCGTTCTACCAGCGGATCGAGGTCCCGGGCGAGCAGAGAGATATTGGCTGGCAAACCCAGTTGGACCATCGGAGCGTAGACTTCGGTCGCCTGCTTGTTCTCCACTACCAGGGGCCAGCGAAGTACTTCCCCAACGGATAGGCTGGTATCGTTTGGTGTCCCCCCAAGGGTAAGGGGTAGCCCAGCCGGGTTGTCCGGAATTGCCCTGGGCCATTCGGCCGACCAGTCAAAGGTCGGCCAGGGGCCTTCATTGTTGAAACTGAAAGTCACCGTATTCTCTCCCGGCCGTACTGCTGCATCCATCGCCAGATCAAGTCGGGCTGAATACCCGGCCCGATATGGCAGGGAGTCCACTACCTTTCCGTTCAGCCGAACGTAGAAGGTTCCTGAAGACGGTCGTTTACGGCTTTTGGCCACCGCCGCCACTGCTTTGAGGTATTGGATATTATTTTGGGTGGAGAGGTACCGGATTTCTCTTTTCAATACCGTCAAGCGCTCCAGCAACTGCTCCGCCAGGGGCTCGTTTTCACCAGCAGCTACTACTGCCTGCAGGTACCAACCCGTAACCGTAATTCGCTCGGCTTTGCCGCCACTGTACCCAATCTTCAGAGGTTCAAGTTTAGCCGTCCATTCATCCGCCAGCATCAGGTCTGCCATACCTTGCACCTGCGTCCGCGCCGCCTCCAAGTCTCCTGCTGCCATCAAACAATGGGCGACCAACGACTGGTAAAGCGGTCGGTTCTTTGCCTTCAATGCCGCTGCCTGATGTTTGGCCAGTTCTTCCTCCAGACCGGGCTCTCCGTGGCGTAGCAAAGCCAACAGTGCGTACGCCCGGTCTGGGGTAAACGCCAGCTGCTTCTCATCAAAATCCTTGCGTAAAAAAGCCAGCGCCCGCCCGATCATCTTAGGCTGAATACCGTCATATACCGATCTCAAGTCGGCAAACTGCTGTAGCCCGTACGCCGTCAAATCCGGTCGGGCCGGCGCTTTCCCCCAAAGCGAAAAGCCGCCTCCACCAACTTCATATTTCGCCAATTTCTTATAGCCAAGGTCAAGCTTCAGCTTTGCTTCCTGCACTACATCATGGTAACGCTGATCATAATCATTCCCCAGCAAACCTACGATGATCGCATTGGGATAACTGGTGCTGGACACTTGCTCGAAACAGCCATGAGGCTCTTTGAGCATTTTGGCATTGGTGGCTTTCACCTCCTCCACTACCCCACCGTAAATCACCAATTGTGAAGTCATCGGGCCAGTCTTTTTATCTACCCGAAAGCGGGTCCTGGTCTCCCGGGTATTCGTTGCTCCGGCCGTCACCTCCTGGGTAAAAGCCCTGGCTTTTACGGTAAGCTGGCCAAAACGCAACGACAAAGAAGCCCCGAGCGAATCGGTTAATTCCCACCGTAGGGACGCCAGTTTTCTTTCTGCCTCAACCACTACCCATCGAAAAACAGTTTCTGAAGTACCGCTGGCCACCACAATTTTCCGGGAGCGCTCACTTAACCGTTGCAAGGAGGAATCCACGTCCATCCACTCCTGGTACCGCGCCGGTTTTTCACCGTTATTCCTGATTGTTGCCACCAGTAACAGCGTATCACCAACCGTTGCGGCGGTGGGGAATTTGACCGTAAACTCCGTCGGTGCCCTGGTAGCTACAGTAGCTTCTTTATGGACGGGGGTTCCATCGGTCAGTATCCCCTCCAGCACAATCCGGTAATTGGCCGTGATCCGGGGCGGATGGCAGGGCAGGCTGACCCGCCCTTTTCCCCCCACTTCCACGGAGGGGTTCCAGGTGAGCGTCTCCACCGGCTTACTACTGTAAGTCGGCCGATGATGAGCCGATCGTTTCTGGTAAGGATACTTTCGCTTAAACTGCAGCCGGTAAGCCGGCACCATCGGCTTAAAATACTGGTGACCATCGTTCGGCGCTTGGACCCGCTCAATGATCGAATAATCCTCCAGCCAGGAATCATCAATGACACTTACCGCAGCTGCTATATTACTTTTCATAACGCTGCCGTATCCGATTACGACCACTTCCTCCAGAGACACTCCGGCAGACTGACCAGCCAGCATATCTTCAATGGCCAATATATCGTCGGCTTCCATTTCAGACGCAGGTGATTCGCTACTGACCTCCGCAAGTGCTTCTGTCGTCAGGTCTTCCGACAATCCGGTCTCCGGTGCGGTGGAGGTACGCTGTAAAGCGGTGTTCTTCGGGTAAAACCTTCGGTTGAGGGGCAGCGACAACATTTGGAAATAATGATTGAATTGCGGAGAGGTAGGCAGGGTACGTCCTTCTGGTATTACCGGTAACCGACGTTGGTAAATTCCATCTTCCCCCTTTTTCATACGTTCCCCCTCATAGCGCAGGCCAGGTGTCCAGATTCTGCCATAGCCGACCACCTTGCCGTAAATACCCGTCTGTTCGTATCCATAGATCGGCGCTTCGGCCAGTACCCAATCCAGCGAACGCCAGCCATGGCACAGCACCAGGTCGTCCAGCGTGGCCCGGGCTTCAGGTTGCTCTTCGTCAAAATAATCGTTGGGTTCAAAAATCTCTCCACGCAACTGGGACTGGAGCAATAGTTCCGTTACAATATGGGCTTGCTTATCGTTCTGGCGCGTGAACTTCGCGTCGTCAACTACGGCTACGGAAAAATCTCCCTGCAGCGCATTTCCGCTGCTGTCCACCAGGTTGAAGGATAGTTCGGGATTAAGGTCGTCCAATTTTGGAGCTACGAGGTTTTTTAACGGCGGAAGGGCCTTGGGCTCCAGAAAGACCAGTCGTTCCCAGCGGTTCCGACCATCACGATCGTAGAGGTTGGCCTGGTACACGCCAGCGGGAAGGGCGGTTACATCCAATTGCCGGCTTCCCAACAGCGCTTGCTCAAAGTACAGGCTATCGTTTCT
>JBGCFZ010000499.1:0-5887 GCA_045110355.1 Lewinella sp.
GGCCAGCGATTTTTCAAAAATGGCTTTTAGGCCGGCATAGGCCGCATTATCGGTTTTGTCGACGGGGTGGGCCAGCATCGTGGTGATGTCTTTAACGCCTATGGCCAGTTCCCGGACTTCATCGATGGTCAGCGAACTAGCTGCGTCGGGCCCGAACATTCGCCGGTCAAAGACGGCATGAAACTCCAGTACCTCCGCGCCAAGTGCAGCGGCGGCAAGGCCCGTTGCCACCTTAGCCGTATGCTCGCTCAGGCCCACTTTTACTCCAGGATACCGTTTACGCAATACTGCCATGACGTTCAATCCCACCCGCTCTGGCGGCGTCGGGTAGGCGGTGGTACATTGTAGTACCGTCAGGTCATTACCAAAGCCCTGGACGAATGCCACCGCAGCATCTAATTCTTCCAGGCTGCTCATCCCTGAACTCAGGATGATCGGCTTTCCCGTTCGGGCAATCTTTTCCAGCAGCAGGAAGTTAGTTACTTCTCCGCTCCCGACCTTATATCTGGCCATACCCAGGCGTTCCATCATGTCAACCGCAGCCTGGCTAAAGCAACTCGACATAAACTCCACGCCAACTTCGTCACAGTGCGCTTTGATGCCCCGCCACTGATCTTCCGTAAATCCCATTCGCTCCCAGTAGTCGTAGCGGGTAGCGTCTTCAAAACTGAAGTTGACCCGAAACGGCTCGTGGGCACTTGATTCAGCTGCGGCTACGTGGGTCTGAAACTTCACCACGTCTACGCCGGCTTCCGCCAGTGCATCGATGTAAGAATGCAGGATACCCAGGCTGCCATCGTGAGCTTGGGCTATTTCGGCGATTAATTGCATGGAGCGGGAGATGAGGGGATAACCATTAAGCACTATTCTTCTGACATAGCCTCCTGATAAAACCGCATCATCCCCACAAAAACGAAACCAAGGACGCCACCCAGGAGGCCGCCTTTTATACCGTTCTTTAACGGGTTGGCCTTCATCTTGAAGAGGGGCTTGAAGGGCTCGTCCACCAGTTGAAAGAAGGGCGTTTTGGCAGACAGGGTAAACTTTGCCGTCTCCAGATTTCGGACGATCTCACCGTAGGCGAGGCCCAGTATCTGAATTTTGCGACTGAGTTGTACTGTTTTTAGTTGATCACGTCGGTTGTTAAGACTAAGCCGGGTATCGGTGAAGCTCGCCAACTGATATTCGGCAGCATTCAATTCTTTCAGGATAGAGTCCGCTTTAGATTGTAACCGGGTAACGGTAGCTTGAGATTGTCCCGTGGTTTCTTTACGATAGAATTCACTTATGTATTGATACAGGCCAGTCGACAGTTCAAGCGTCAAGTCTTCATCGCGGGTTTTGGCCGTAATGGTGAGCATGCCCGTATCATCGGCAATATCCGTAACGATGGGGAATTCGTCATCTTCCGTCAGGTAAGTATAAACGGCCTTCAACAATGCTCCTTCCTGGCGAGACAGACTATCTACCTGATTGACGGATAGCTGGTCTATGCCAAAAGCCAGCTTTAGTTCTAGTTTTTCTGCTAGTTCCCCATAAGTGATAACGTGGTTGATCAACAAATCCGGTGTACCCTTCAGTGTTACCGTGTCGAGCAGCAGATCGTTCAACAGATATTTGGACGTAGCAAATGCCATGATACGCTTCAGGTTATGACCACCGCCGCCACCGCCACCACCCAGACCGATTTGCCCCAAAACGGACCCCAGTCCGCCGCCGCCACTTCCCTGGTCTTCGTTAACGACAAAGGTGGTATTTGCCGAATAAAATATGGGGCGTTGATAAGCTTCCCAGGCCTGGTAGCCCCCGACGAGCAAAGCGCCCAACAGTAGCCATGGCCAGCCTCGAAGGCCGGCCCATAAGTATTCCTGTACGGTGACGATCACCTTCCGAATAGGAACTTCTTTTACTTGGCTGGGGTGCATTTATGCTGTTCTAAAAGTCCACAAGGTAGTGCTTGTTTGTAAAAACTTGAACCTGGTGGACGGCGGGATACGTTCCTTAACTTAAAGACCGGGTTTCTCTAATATGCCTCCGGCGTCCTCACGTCGGTACAAGACGTAAGACCATCTGTGCCGAAGTGGCACCCAAAATCGAAAAATTTGTCAATCAATAGATACACTAATGCCTGACCTACGTGAAAAATTCACGAAAGGTTTTGCCAGGGCAATGTATGGACTTATGACGAAAGATGGGGGACTGGCCGGTAAATTCGAGTGCTAGAACCGATGCAATGTTGGGTGGGCGACTATGTTTTTGGGGCGGGGGCGCAGGTGCCTTGGGAAGTTGAGGGAGCAAGGGAAGGACCTGAGGCGATGATATAGGAAGGAAGTAGGGTAACTTGGTAGGTACTCTTATTACTACAAGAGGGGCATCATGGCTGTCTCAGTTGGTTGGTTGACTTGGCCAAATAAATACCGATCAGTAGCCATAGCCCCCGAAAGTTCATCACATCTTTGAATATGGCAGCCAGAAAGAACAGTAGTAGTAAAATCAGCCACAGTGGATTGGAGGCTGCAGAACATAATCTAAGAAGGCTGAAAATAAGGAATAATAAGGCAGCTAAGCCAAGCCAACCGGTTTCTGCCAGCGCCCCCCAATAAGCCGAATGCGAATCAAAGCGACCGAAGTGTTTAGGGTAATCTCCGGTAGCAACTAAGTCAAGTGTACTTGTAGCAAAGTTTCCGGGACCAACCCCCAGCCAGGGGTTTCGATTACCGATAAGCCAAGCTGCTCGCTTATTACTGGTATAATTTGTTTCCAGTAGTTCCCAGTTTCCAAGACTGGCGACGGACTTACCGGAAGTATAAGCTGTTGCGACAATTGGATCTCCAGGCTGAACTGGGAGTATGTGTGTGCCTCCCATTAAGAGAAGACTCAGCATTCCTGCTCCTAACAAATAATAAGATCGTGTGGCAGAAAAGCCCTTATCAGAATCTTTCAGGGGCTTTGAAAGCACTAAGAACAAGAGGACGCCAATGGGCAAAAGCAATAGTTCTTTCCCAAGGGTCAGTGCTCCGCCCATTCCTATAACCACTAGCCACCACCAAGAGGATCTTCTATGAGAAGCATATCGCCAGGCAAGAAAGAACCCAGGAAGCAGCAGCATAAAAAACATACCAAAAGTTGGTGCTGGGCCGCGCAATCGATAGACATCACCTAAGTATGGATAGCCCGGTATTAAGTCTAGCCAGGGTAAAATTCTTGGCCCACCGGCCAAGACAACCAAAAAGACTAAAATCCCCGTGATGCAGATCATGCCAGTGGCCCATTTCCAGCACTGCTCCAGCAAAGTTGTTCCAAAACGAGCAACGTGAGCAGCGGCAACAAAAGTAAACAGGCCAAGGTAGCAGCGGGCCACGGCCTCTTCCATGGCACCTGCGTCCGCGCCCCAAAAGACGCCTTCCGTACAAATCGCCGACAATAAGTTTACCCCACAATAAATTACCAACGCACCAGCAACCAGCGGTCGCTTACGAATCTGAGACCAAAGGTCATGTCGGAAACACCAAACCGCCACTAGAAAAATCAATTCTGTGAGCTGTACCCGTCCCGGGAGCAACTGAGGAAATAGCGTGGCTACGGCAAATAAAGGAAGGAGGTACTTAATAGTTTTCTTAGTCGAGGCGATTTAAGGACACATCAACAGCTGACTGATGGTTAGCCAATTGCCTGCCAAGGACCATACCGATAGGTATCCAGATAAATCGCAGTTCCAGTAAGTCCATGCTCATAGCCCCGATGGCGAAAATGATAAAATAGGATTTTAGACAAAGGTCCACGTCTAACTTCGGAGATTGGTAAATACGACGACTTACTGAGCATACCATTACCAATACCCCAAACAGGCCAATAAAGCCTGCTTCAGCTATTGCCCCGAACCAGGTAGAATGAGGAATATAATTTGGGAGGTGTTCGGGATAAATACCGGCTGCTTTTTTTGCGGGCAAATACGTTGAGAATTGATCTGCTCCCACTCCCCAGAACGGATGATCTTTACCAACCGATATCGCAGCCTTTTTTAACGCAGTGTAGGAAGTCTCCAATAGTTGAAGATATTCCCCTTGCCAAACAACTACACCAGAAGTAAATTCCTCCCCATCCAAATAGCTTCCAGTGTGCTCTTGTAATGGTTGCACTATGTAGTGCGTACCAAACCAGTAAACCGATGCAATGGCAGCAACCCCGACATAACGCAACCATCGACGGTGAAGAACAAAGTCGTCGACCAGAAAAATTGCCAGCCCCAGTAAAATAATCTCCTTAGAAAAAGAAAGGAGTAAAATGGGTAAAAGGAAAACCAACAGCCAAGGAGTCCCCTCACCATTACGCCAGCGCCGCCAAGCGTAGCTGAGTGGTAAGATGCTTAATATGACTAAGGCCGTTGGCCCGCCGCAAACCCCACTAGATCGATAAACAGTACCGAAGTAGGGATAATTTTCATAGACGATCACCAGTCGGGTAATGGTTCCAGACAGTGCGAGGCCGTAACCAAGGTAAGCCAAGGCACCCATTACGATTACTCCCCAGGTCCAGGCTCGAATAATTGCGACCTGCCCGGCTACTCCGCATTCGCGGGTGTACCAGATCACAATGAGTAGCAGCAATAAAAG
Organism: Lewinella sp.; assembly: GCA_045110355.1. GTDB lineage: Bacteria > Bacteroidota > Bacteroidia > Chitinophagales > Saprospiraceae > Neolewinella. Next base: position 4,614 of record JBGCFZ010000499.1, read on the forward strand.
GTACCACCTTCCCAGTACTTCCAGATAACTCCCTATCTCGCCACTTTCGAAGCTGCTTCCGGTCAAGGCCAGCAAGTACACCAGGAGGCCTCCAAAAAACCAATCAAACCTGGGCATCAATTTTCGACCGGCCAAATAGATGGCCAAAGGTCCCAAGAACAAAAAAACCAGCTCAGTTGGCTGGACTTTGGTATTGACTATGGGTAGGGACCATAATCGCCGGAGTGGCAATAGTGTTATGTATGCGAGTAGAAGATAATGGAGGGATTTCGGCAGCATGAAAGGCTGAAAGGGCAAGTTGATGTTCTTGGATTTAATCACTTAAAACTCGTGCGCTGTCAAGCCAACCTTGTCACATCAACTGCGACAGAATCGACAAACTATAATTCTTTTCCCTGCTGAAGCAAATACTGCAGGTAAGCCCAGTCCTCAGAGGTATCCAAATCAAAAGAACTACGCCCATCCATAACGTATTTGATCACCCTTTCCAACTTATGCATTGGGCGTTCACGTAATGCAGCGATGTTGACAACATATATGGCTCCATTATACTCGTAAACGGACGGGCAATCTTGTCTCCGAATAAAATCACTGTCCTTTGATTTCTGCAAATAACCAGAAGTTGCTTCTTCAAATAGATTGTAATACGGGTTCGCCGAGGATGTTTTAACCGACACCAACATCTCTGGAAGTTGCTCGTAATAAATGCTCAGCGCTTCCCGAACCTGATCCGGTTTCCTCAAAGGTGACGTTGGTTGCAGCAACAATAAGTCATCATAATGCTGACCCGCAGCCCCATAAAAATCAAGTGCGTGCAATAATACTTCGTAAGTACCGGATTGGTCTGTAGCAAGTTCCTTCGGCCTCAAAAACGGCACCACCAGTCCTTCCTTTTCAGCCACTGCCCGTATCGAAGCATCGTCCGTAGAGACGCAAATGTCTGCATCCTGTGCTACTGCCCGCGCGCAATCAATCGAGTAGGCCAGTAGCGGGCGACCGTCTATTTTCTTAATGTTTTTACCCGGAATTCCTTTGGATCCTCCGCGAGCAGGAATAACGGCTAGCAATTTTCTCTTACTCACAGTTTCAAGTGCTTAATCTCCTGCTGGGCCTTTTCATAGTCTTCGTGCTTCCCTACGTCCAACCAATAGTCGAAAATGGGAAAATGAGTAACCCGGTGCCCGGTAGAATAGAGTTGTTCCATCAAATCCGGAGCGCTGTAACGTCCAGCTTTAGGAATCTTACCAAGGTGCGCTTTTCTGATCAGATAAATC
>JBGCFZ010000500.1:0-2810 GCA_045110355.1 Lewinella sp.
GGCACAACAGCTACAATAATGTCCTTAACTTCAGGGGTGATGATATCTTGTTTCATAAGGCTATATTTTCAAAAGGCTGGTGAGATTGCCCGCGAAGATAATACCTCATTCGTTAAGAAACTTTGCCGGGAGGGTTAAGAAAAGGTTACCGGGGTATTAGAAAGAACGATGGAAACATCGTTTTTTGACGCCTTTCTCCTTGTGGTCCCTACAAATACGTATAGTACAAAACGTGTTTGGGTCAAGGGTTTACTTGCCTGGAATCGGTGGTCCGGCCGCAGGAAGCATCGCCTCATATTTAGCGTCTCCACGACGCTCATTGAACTCTTCACGCATAGCCTTCAGCGTTTCCGGACTATGAAAAAGATCACAGGCAGTAAGGGCCAGGGCCTTGCCAGCATAGCTCATTCCTTTGTGGCCGATGCTCATCCCGCCACAGGCAACTACGGCCCAACTGTGCCAGGGGGTACCCACCGGCGCGGTAGTTACTCCGAGCCGGATTTCCGGCACCAACCAACTCACATCTCCAACGTCACTACTCGCTCCACCAGGATGCTCCCTGGTAGCTAAAAGTGGTTTGATGGTGCCATCAATACCCGCTTTTTTCTTGCCGGTAGCCTCTTGAATAGCGTGAGCAAAAGCCATTTCTTCGGAAGTATAGGTAAGGTCACCTAGCAACTCAAGGTTCTTCTGTAGCACTTCACCTCCAGCACGATTAACCAAGACTTCGTGCAGGCCGGAAACCAGGGTAATCTCATAATCGACATCGGCCATAATGGCGGCACCGCGGGCAATTTCCTTTACGCGGTCCCACACGGGCACCATTCCGTCTCGTTTAGAATCACGAACGCGGACCCAGTATTTTGCATAGTCCGGTACAACGTTCACTACGTCGCCAGCTTGTTGCATATGAGTATGGATCCGAACGGTGGGTTGGACGTGCTCCCGGTAGGCGTTAATACCGGCGCTCATCAGCTCCATTGCGTCGGAGGCCGAGCGTCCGTTCCAGGGGTCGGCACTAGCGTGAGCGGCCTGGCCACGGAATTCTACGATGAAGTCGACAAGAGCCAAAGAAGACTGAACATCCGCACTGGTTTCGGCCGAAGGGTGCCAATCAAGGCAGGCGTCCAGGTCATTGAATTGCCCGTCACGCGCCAGGTACAGCTTACCGAAATATTTTTCTTCCGCAGGTGTGCCATAAAAGCGGATGGTGCCTTTTACTTCTCCACGATCCATGGCGTCTTTTACGGCGACTGCGGCGGCCATGCTGCCCACACCAAACAGGTTGTGGCCGCAACCGTGCCCCGCAGCTCCCGGAGTAAGTGGAGCTCTGGTGGGTACCGCCTTTTGACTAATGCCCGGAAGTGCGTCAAATTCGCCCAGGATACCGATGATCGGTTTTCCACTACCATATTCTGCGATGAAGGCCGTTGGCATTTCACTAACGCCGCGCTGTACGCGAAAGCCTTCTTTTTCTGCGTAGTCTGCTAGAATTTTGGAACTCTCTCCCTCTTCAAAAGCAACCTCTGCCAGGGCCCATATTTTATCGGACATCTCGATTAGTTCCGCATCCCGGCGCTCAACGGACTGTACAATTCTTTGTTTATCCACCGGCATTTTTTGGGCGCGGACGCTGGTGCAAAGGAAGGTTAAAATGCAAAGTAGGTAGAGGAAGGTTCTCATCTCTCGTAGTATGTTTTATGTACTGAAAAGGTAAGCATTATTGGTGTTTTGGTAGAGAGAAGCACACACTAACCTATTAGGTAGCTGCCCTTGGCTTGCATCCTTTGTTGGTAAGGTGGGAGTTATAAGGCGCTTGAGAACTAACCTCGTAAATATTCCAGGCTCTTCTCTGCGCTGGCCAGGCTACCGGTATCGTAGTTGCCGTCTTGTTCTACCATACAGTAAGCCACCCCCAGCTCATGGCCAAAGTGCATCAGTTCTTTGATGGGCATTTCACCGTCTGGCAGTTCCTCATACGCGTTAGCAGGAACGTCATCAATTCGGGTAACCACGGGGGTGCCCGGGTGAAGTTGTTTCAGGTGCAGCAGTTCAAGACGATCGGAGATATGCTCCATGGTTTTGCTGGCGTCCTGCCCGGCGATTTGTGCCCAGAAAAGATCCAGCTCAAAGGGGACGAGGTCACCGTCCATACGATCTAACAGTATGTCGAAACCAGTGGTGCCTTCGATGGGATCCCACTCAAAATTGTGGTTGTGGTAGGTCAATTTCAAGCCATTTTGCTTCGCCCGCAAGCCAGCTTCATTGAGGTTGTCGGCTAATTTCTTCCAGTCGTCAGCACTGGTCCGTTCCTCGGGGCGGAGGTAGCCGAAAACAAGATGGCTCAGCCCAGCCTCGCCAGCCTGGTCCAATACTTCGCTGTATTCAAACGGCTTGTCATCTGGTGTGTATTGCCACCCACCGGTTACGGTATTCCAGTTAATGAAGGAACTATGAACCTTGAGCCCCAATTCGTCACAGACGGGCTTTAGTTCACCAAGTAGTCGGGTGTCTCCGAATTCAACCTGGTAGTAGCCGAGTTCTTTCAGGGTTTTCAGCGTTCCTTCTGGGTCTTCCGCCATTTGATCGCGAACAGTCCAAAGCTGAATACCGATGGTGTCGAGGTAGGGAAGGGTAGGATCAGGCATTGCTTCATTAGTTGTTGATTCGCTAGTGCTTTGTCAGGTCGATTCTGTCGCATTAAATGCTGGTGAATTTTGCCTGTGGGCAAGGCGCTTGAACCGGAGTTTAGCCGTAGCTAAATGAGGATTCAAGCAACGCAGCCAGCGGGTAAAAGACGCCGCAGTTAA
>JBGCFZ010000501.1:0-12925 GCA_045110355.1 Lewinella sp.
GCTACCCTACTCACGAAGAAGCTTTAGAGGCCGTAGAGGAGGCAATCTGCATATACAGCAACGAGCGACCTCACCGCTCCGTCGACATGATGACGCCGGTCGAAGCCCATAAAATGATGGGGCCGATGCCGAAACGGTGGCGGAAAAATAGCCGGAGAGAAAAATCTTCAAAAAAGCGGCAGAAATCCCAACAGGATGAAAATGTTAAAAGTGTGGAGTTATTTTAGGGTATAACCGTATGACCCTAAACTCAAAACTACGTCGTGCGAGCATGACACTACCAGTATTTTCTTCCGGCAGCCATATCCAATCCGCCGACCAACCGGGATGCTCCTCCAGCGCTTGCGCACCGATAAAACATGGGAAAGACCACAAGCAACACAGGAGAAAAAAGCGCATAAGCTAGTCATTTGGTCGAGTGAAACGTTCCGGATGAAGGGTGTTGTAAAGAGAATCTTGTCGGAGACCAAAGAATACGGGATCTTGGTTCTTAGCATCCCACTTAAGCCAGACAGCTTCCAGTACTTTAGCTTTGGCGGTCTGTTGCTTCACCAGGTTATTCGCTTCTCCAATGTCTTTGTCCAGGTCATACAACTGTAGCCCATCCGAGTAATCGATTAATTTATGCTCCCCCTCCCGGACAGCGTGTCGCTGCTGATCGACCTTCTTCCAGAATAGTTGATCGTGTGGAGCACCAGTTTGCGTTCCCTTCAAGAAGGGCAAAAGGTCAACACCATCCAAAGGATGCTTTGCAGGGTTTCCACCAACTTGTTGGCCTACCATGGTGCCCAAAATATCCAGGGAGCTAACCATTTCATCGTACCGAAGGCCAGCTGGGATTTCTCCCGGCCATTTCATTGCAAAAGGTACCCGAACGCCTCCCTCCAAGAGATCACCTTTCTTACCGCGTAACGGGCCATTGTCCGAAGCATTGACGTGTTCCGGTCCACCGTTGTCGGAGAGGAACACGACTAAAGTATTATCCTCCAGTTTTAAGGTATCCAGTTGATCAAGTATCCGCCCTACCCCATCATCAACAGCACTCACCATAGCGGCATAGGTACGACGGCGTTTGTTTTCAATTTGGGTAAAGCGATCAAGGTATTTATCGGTGGCTTCCATCGGTGCATGTGGTGCATTATAAGCCAGGTAAATAAAGAAGGGATCGTTTTGGTACTTTTCTATGTAGTTCACCGCCTCCCGGGAGAGTGCATCGGTGAGGTATTCCGTTTCTTCGATACGGGTTTCGTTCCGTAACAGCTTTGTACGATAAGCGGAGTATTGACTAGTTACTTCGTATTCGTCAGCCAGAGTATAATCTTTGGGAAAATAGCGATGCCCTCCGGTTAGAAAGCCAAAGAAATCATCGAAGCCCTGGACCAAGGGACGCTGACTTTGGTGGGCACCGAGGTGCCACTTCCCCAGGGCGGCTGATTTATAGCCCACCTTGTGCAGTACTTCTGCAATGGTCTCTTCTTCTACTGGCAACCCCATGCTGGGATCGTTGGGGGCAAAGAGAGGGTTACGGCAAAAACCGAAACGGTCTTGGTAGCGACCAGTGATTAGCCCGGCCCGACTCGGGCCGCATGCCGCGTAGCTAACGTAGCCATTGGTGAGAGTGACGCCTTCTGCCGCTAGTCTGTCAATATTTGGCGTGGGAATATCCTGGCAGCCGTTAAAGCCCACATCGCCGTATCCCAGGTCATCAACAAGTATAAGAACGAGGTTGGGCGGTTGGTCTCCTTCGCCACTTTGTGGGCTTTTGCAGGCGGGAAGGAAAAGGACCAGGAATAATAGAAGCAAGGCAAAGCGCATAATGAGTATTTTAATTGGTCCTTAATCGGAATATCGTAGCAGGTTATTCCAGATCAGGTACGCCCTCTGTGTAGACGACCGTTCCGCTAAACCCTTCCCCTTTGGGGACTGCGCCTATGGCGCAGTTAGGGGCCTTTGCACCTGCGACCCCGCCCGAATCAAAACCGGTGGTACAACAAGTGTACCACCGGAATATTTAGCAACATTCTATTATGCTAATTTTGTATTCGACGTCGTGTGGCTGAAAGCAGAGTTTAAACCGGTTCGTGTTAATAACCTGGGTTTTCTACCAGGTTGGGGTTATCCGCAATCTGGTTCAAGCCAAGGGCATAATAGTAGTTTTTTTCAGGATGCAGGCGTACCCGTCCCAGATCACCGTCGGCAATGGCGATGGTGTACATGCCCGTATCGAAATTGTAGCGGTAGTGCGTGCGGTGCCGCTGTACGTTGTGCAGCTCCTGAACGGCAATACGCCACCTTCTCAGGTCCCAGAAGATCTGAGATTCGAAGGCCAGCTCTACCCTTCTTTCCTGCCGGATGCGATCCTCCGTGATTTCGGCGGTACTGAGTTCCGGCATGCCAGCTCTGTCGCGAATGTCGTTAAAGACAGCGGTCAAGTCCCCATTCGGATCACCCAGGTAAAAAGCAGCTTCAACGTAGTTGAGTAGTGTTTCACCGTAGCGCATGATGATGACGTCGGTGCTTGAAGCAGTACCGTCAGGCGTAGCGGGGTTAATCATTTTACGCGTTAACAGACCGGTTGGGTTACCGCCACGGTGACGGGGATGGCCAGCACCTGGCCAACCGTCAGATCCAGGCACCACAAAACCAGGGGCAGTTGAACGCGTGACCATACCGGTGCCAGGGTCTGTGTAGTCTGTGCTGCGGTGTGAATAGAAGGTGCCTCCCTTAAATTCGGTACCCGGGTAAAACACGGAGGCCCGGAAACGAGGATCCCGTTCTCCGAAGAACCGTGCCGGATCGATGGGGGTCGCATCATCATAAATCGCTCGATCGACTTTGCCAGATGATCCGTCGATGAAGTCAAACAGCTCCATAGTTTCGAGGTAGACCGGGTAGTTGGAGTTCCAGGCGAACCCGAACCCTGCCGGCGTTCCGGTGATGTCCCATGCGTGAGATTTACCCGCCTCTAAATCGTATTTCTCAACAAATATTTTTTCGGAATTACCGCTTTCGTCGAGGAAGAGGTTAATGAAGTTTTGCACTGGGTCAGCTTCTTCCCGATAAAGAGAGAAAGTACCACTCTGCATGATTTCCATAGAGGCTGCCATAGACTGGCGGTAATAGCTGTCGGCTTCTCCGGCTGGAAATCCAAGTACACCGTCTAATTGTTGTGTACCAAAATTTGCCACGCTTGCGGCGTAAAGCATTGCCCGGCTTTTCAGGGCAAGGGCTACCCAGCGGGTTACCCGACCGTCAATGTTAGCCACTTCGGGTAATACACTGGCAATTTCATCCATCTCCGAGCTGATAAAGTCGTAGACTTCCTTTTCGGAATTCCGCGTAACGAAAAGTTCTTCGTCGGTAGCTCCAAGTGGCAAGGCCTGGGTAACAATGGGTACTCCGCCGTAGCGTTTGGCCATCTCGAAGTATTCCCAGGCACGAAGGAAGCGAACTTCCGCCACCCGGGTGCTGATGAAATCCTGATCCAATGCGGTGGATAGCGGGAGGTTTTCAATGAACACGTTGCATTCCCGAATGGTACCGTAAGGCCACCAGGCGAGTACACCGGCACCGTTCTCATCAAAGTCGGTGTCCATAACCCGCCCGAACGGAGATTGCCAGGGGGCGAAATTGCGCGATTCTCCGCCAAAGGAATTGACGAGATTCATTTCAATATTTGTACCACCGCTGTTGTAGTGCAGTAGAGCACGGTCGTAGATATCAGCAACAAAAGCATTTGCGAGCCCTTCGTCTTCAAAGACAACGGCTCCTGAGATGATGTCAGTTGGCGTTAGTTCGAAAGGATCCTGACAAGCAGAAAAGGTCAGGAAGAGTGCAAGGGAGAAATAATAAATTGAATTTTTCATAATCAATCTTTATATGATAGTTTACAATGAAGCCCGTAGGCCAAAGGCGATAGTCCTGGTGATTGGGAAGGTTCGGGCGGGGTTACCGGATTGTGCTTCGGGGTCGAATGCATTCTGGAAGATGCCAAGGTTATTGGTGGTAAGAATATTTTCACCGGCAACGTATATGTCCATTGATCCGATCCCGATTTTCGACAGTATCGAGGCGGGAAGTGCGTAAGTAAGGTTAAGATTTTTAAGCCTTAGATAATTCACATTCTTAACCCAGAAATCGGAGACACGGTTGTTGTTGGCTCCCGGTGCCTGGGTGATGGCAGGGAGGCTGGCATTGGGGTTAATGTTGACTCCGGGGTTATTGGGATCTGGCTGCCAGCGGTGCTCGAAGTGGTAAGTAAGTGGAATGGAACTGTTGCTAAAGGCACTACGGGCATTGCCCGAAATATTGATACTGAAATTAGACGCACCCTGAAGCAGACCACTCAAGCGGAAATTCTTGTACGTGACACCAAGATTAAGACCCCCAGCCAGTTCGGGCAAGCCTGTATTAAAAGCGATTTCTTCCTGATCACGGAAGGTAAGTTCTCCGTCTCCATCGAGGTCGAGGTAACGAATGTCTCCCGGCCGTAGGGTAATGTTGTTGTTACCATCCTGAATTACGCCATACTCATCGATTTCGGCCTGGTTCATGAAAATTCCGTCGCTGCGGTAGCCGACGAAACGGTTGACACGTTTGCCGTCGAGCTCAAAAAGGCGTTGCTGATCAGGGTCCGTGAAATCTTCCTGACTTTTAACTTCTAACCAAGTAGAACGTGCAAGGGAAATGTTTGGAGAAATGTCAATCTTAAAGGCACCGATTCTTTGCTCATAACTCAACAAGACTTCAAAACCTCTACTTTCCTGAGAGTTAATGTTGACCACGGGAAGTTGGGCACCGAAAGTGGAGGGTACGTCTTCTACGTTGATGTTAATGATGCCCTCTCTTCTACGGTTAAACACATCAACTTCGACCCCTAACTTACCGTCAAACAAGGTCGCTTCCAGGCCAATATTGGCCATGGTCAGAATTTCCCAGGTCAGGGCCGGATTGACCAGGCCACGGGTACGTATCCGGGGCTGGCCTTCACTATCACCAAGCAGATAGGGGCGACCTTGCAGGTCATAACCCGTCAGGTAATCATAGCCATTAAGGCCGTTGGCCTGGTCGTCTCCCAGGCGGGAGTAGGATAGACGTAACTTCAGAAAGTCTACAACCTTTGAACTATTGAAGAACGATTCTTCGGAAATAACCCACCCCGCAGATACACTGGGGAAATAACCCCAACGCGTTTCGGGGGCAAAGAGGACATTACCATCAGCACGCATGGTAGCTTCGAAAAGGTAGCGGTCTTTATAGCCGTAGTTGAGGCGACCAACAACACTCTTACGGCCAATGTCGGCACCTGAATTACCATTGTTTAGCTGCTGGTCAGTAGACCCGATGAAGAGTTCAGGGATAGAGCTGGCCAGCAAGTTCAAACGGCTTGCACTCAGGCTGCTGAATTTACGCGTCTGTTGCTCGGCGATACCGAGCAGTTTTAAACTGTGGTTGCCAACTTTCTTTTCGTATTCCAGCGAAACGAGAGGGTAAAGCTGGGTCCGACGAAACTGAGCGTCTGAAATACTGCTTACCGGGCTAAATACGCCTTCCAACGAGTAACTATCCGTTTCGGGCAGGTACTGATAAAGCTCAGCTGATTTACGGAAGCTTTTGGTAGCTCGGCTCAGTTGTTCGACGTTGACTTCCGCCCGGATGGTCAGCCCCTTAAGGAAGGGTATCTTATAATTACCACCGAGTTTGCCACGGAAAACATTATCTACACGATCCCAGAAGCCAACTTTACTCCGATCTGTAAGCAATACCGGATTACGCTGAGAAAAACCAGAGTAAGCGTTTCCGATGGAAGGATCAGGTAACGTGGTTGGTAGTATGGGCTGGGCCGTAGCCAGATCCGTCCAGATAGCAGCGAGGTTGTTACTGGCGCGGTTGGTGGTTTCTTCGCGGTAAGAAAGATCCAGGTTAAAGCTTAGGTTTTCGTTGATCTGCGCATCAATATTTGAACGGGCGTTGATCCGGTTGTAATCAAAATCCCGTGTACGGAAGTAGCTCTCCTGATCGGTATAACCGAAAGAGGTGTAGTACTTAATATCAGAAGTACCTCCAGAAACACTCAGGTTATGCTGCTGCATTGGCGCATTATTGTCGATCAGCGCACCAATCCAGTCTCCTCCTTCAAAGCCTGGAGCACCGGTTTCATAATTTTCCTGGAGCTGGTCGTCGAAGGTGAAGTCATAGCCGTTGCCGTCGTTCAGGTCGCCCTCACGAACTAACTGTACGTACTGGCCGGCGCTAACGTGCTCCTGAAAAGAGACGGCAGACTGCGAGGTGTAACTTCCGTTGTATGAAATCTTAGGCTTGCCGGTGGTCCCCCGCTTGGTGGTGACCAAGACAACCCCGTTGCCCGCCCGGGCACCGTAAACGGCAGCGGCGGCATCTTTCAGGATGGTGATGGTTTCAATATCGTTGGGATCAATACGGCTGAAGTCCATTTGTACGCCATCTACCAGCACCAGGGGAGCCCTGGCAAAGCCACGGATACGGATTTGGGTATCTTCCCCTCCAGGTAGGCCGGAGTTTTGACGGGTCATTACGCCCGGAACGCGGCCACTAAGAAGGTTAGCTGCATTGGCAACGGGGACCGCCGTCAATTGATCGCTATTGATCGCAGAAACAGAGCCGGTAAGGGTAGACTTTTTCTCCCGGCCATAGCCGACAACTACTACCTCATCCAGTGTGGCACCTTCCTGCATTGTGACGTTAATGGTACTGCGATTAGCTACTGCTTCCGTGATGGTGGTGTAGCCAGTGTAACTAATAACCAGGACTGCATCTCCTGGCACCGTTAACTGGTAGGTGCCGTCGAGATCAGTAACCGTTCCGCTGGAAGTATTCTGTTGCACGATGTTAACCCCAATAAGCGGAGTGCCATCGGTATCAACTACCGTACCGGAAACGCTTTGTTGTGCGAGTACGACCCCGCAAAAGAGCCATCCGGAAAGCATCAGGACAACTTTTAATGGTATGTGATTTTTCATATACAAGTGTTCGACTTTAAGAAAAGATGAATGGTGTTTAAACGTCGACCCAAATAGTTACTTTGGGTATTGTAAAGATGGCTTTTAAAGCACCTCAAACTTGGGGGGATAACCGTTCATCCTACGGGTGTTGAGCGAGCAATTCTTTGCGACTATACGGTATTTTAAGCGTCTCGGTTAAAACCTGACAGCGAGGACAAATCGGTCAAATCCTTCAAGTAAAGGGGGGAAGAAGCGCCATTTGGCCAGTGATGGTTTCGTGAATGAGGAATCCTGAGTACATTGAGGTAAAAGAGGATTCCGTTTTAGTGACGGGTAAACGTGACTACTGTTTGGACACTCTGGAGGTTAAGCTATGCGAATTACCATTTTACTAATATTTGGTCTTTACTTTGGGACTGGTCCTGTTGGCCATCTATCCGGCCAGGGAAGTATTCAGGAGTCCTATGCAATTACTTACCTGGATGTAGGAGACGGACTTGCAAGCAATTACGTCTCTTCGATCATCAGCGACTATCGTGGCATTAAGTGGTTGGCTTCGGAGGGAGGCCTAAACACCTATGATGGAAAAAACTTTAAGACGTACACGCCTCGTACGGTTGGGGACGGCTTGCTTAGTGAGAATGTAGAACTGTTATGCCCAACTCGTGATGGTCAGTTTTGGCTGGCAACTAAAAACGGAGGGATTTCGAAGTACGATCCCAGGCTGGACGAATTCACTAATTTCAATGCTGCTCTTGGCGACCTGATGGACGCCAATTTTTGGGCGCGTGCACTGGCAGAAGATAAGTATGGCCGGCTGTGGATTGGAACATTAAGACACGGAATAATCGTCCTTGATCCGGAAAAAGCGGAGGTGGTGATGCATCGTCACAACGGTACGCATATAATGGGAGTGATTTCCGATCAGTATGGTAATATCTGGTATGGTGATGTGGAGCAAATGGTTCACTATAATGCTGCTGAAGACAACTTCGTAAAATTCCTTACTAAGCGAAAGGTCATCAGACTGGCCGAAGACACGTTGAATAAGCGGATATGGCTCGCTTCTGGACGTGAAGTGGCTTACCTGGACCTCAGTTCTCATGAGTTACATGAATTTAAAGACATCAAAGAGATTCCACGAGGGTTTCAGATCGAGTCCTTAAATATTGACCTCTATGGCCGTCTCTGGTTCGGCACCTGGGGAGGCGGTTTGTTCGTAAGAAAGATAAACGGTGAGATAGAGGAGATTTCGATCAACCGGTCTTATGATGGAGCCCGTAGTGTAAACCTTAAATCAGTCATCAATATCCATATTGATGGTCAGGGGTTGGTTTGGCTAGGCACAGCCTTTGGTGGGGTAGTGAAAATGTCTCCACGTGGAGGGTTCTCCTACCTTGGGAATCAACCAAACCAAGAAACTGGCCTATTGGACAATCATGTGCGTTGTATCACCGCAGCCAAGGATGGCACCATTTGGTTTGGGACCAATGGCGGAGGACTTCACGAGTGGAGGAAAGGAAACCCGCCAAAGGCACGGGAGGATATTAATATGCGAAAGGTAAAAACCATAGTTATCACTAATGACAACTTACCAATCGTTGGAGGTAAGAGCGGCATCCTTAAAGCGGAAGAGAACGGCAAGATCACCAGAATAGAAGTAGGAGCACAAGAGGTAGCCGTTTTGCACAAAGACAGAGATGATGGCTTGTGGACGGGCTCGCAGTATCAGGGCTTAGCCTATCTACCTGGGCCTTCGAGTTTGCTTCCAGCAATTGACTTCTCTGACTTAAAGGAAAAAATGGCCAATTTGCGGGTGAACGCATTTGCAGAGGACGATAATAACCTCTGGGTGGGGAGCTACGGCGGGGTACACCGGTATGACCTCAATGGAAGAAGTTTATTTCCGCCCAACGTAATTGGCGGTGATAGCCTCCCAAGCACCATCTGCCATGATCTGTTGGTTAAGGATGGAGAGCTATGGGTGGCCACTCCTGCTGGCCTTGCTCAAATGAAAATTACTGATGAAGGGCAGTTAATTTCTTTGGAAACCTATACCGCAAAAGAAGGTTTGCCGGATGACTTTGTGACCGCCATCAACATAGACAATAATGGTTTTTTCTGGGGAAGCACTTCCCGGGGGCTCTTTCGCCTTGACCCAAAGACAGGTCACATTCTGTCGTTTGGCGTATCCGATGGAATAACCGCAGGAGCATTTAACATCGGTGCTACCGCACTCGATAATAAGGGGAACCTGTATTTTGGTGGGACTAACGGACTGGTTTACTTTGATCCCAACGGCATCAGTACGGACCGGCCACCGCCAGTTTTAGTACTGACAAATCTTGACATCGATGGCAAACAAGTAAAAGTAAAAGAAGAGATCAGTGGTAAAACGCCTTTGTCTCGGGTAATCAGTGATGTGAAAGAACTCAATCTCTCTTACCAATATTCCAGTTTCTCTCTGGCTTATGCCACCACCGATTACCTCGGAACAGAGACCGTGACCAGCCAGTACCGCCTGCGGGGATTGAGCGAAGAGTGGATCGACGTGCCAGAATTCGGCAGCCTTACCTTCACGGGGCTTCGTTCCGGCACTTATGATCTGGAACTAAGAGGCAGCCGCGACCGCACAAATTGGAGCCACCCGGTGGTACTGGGCCTACGCATCCCTCCCCCACCCTGGCGATCCACCCTGGCCTATCTACTTTATGTCCTGTTGGCTGGTCTCTTTCTATACCTCGTGCGCCGTAATGAAATGCGCCGGCAGGAACTGACTTCCCGAACGGAACTTGCCGAACTGGCGGAGCTGAAAGAACGCGAATTGACCGAGGTAAAGCTCAAGTTTTTCACCAACATAAGTCACGAATTAAGGACGCCACTGACCCTGATTCTGAGCCCGCTAACCGATTTGCTGGGAGATCGCAGGCTGGTTGCGCATACACATGACATCATCACCGGGGTTCACAAAAATGCTTCCCGCTTGCTTGATCTGGTTAATCAACTGCTTGATTTTCGTAAATCCGAAAGTGGACAGTTACAACTCAAGACTGCACCGGGAGATTTCGAAGCCTTCGCAAGAGAAATATTCCGTTCTTTTCAACCCTTAGCCGATAGCCGAAAATTAAATTATCACTTTACAAGTAAGGGAACATTCAATGATTTCTATTACGATCGGGACAAGATGGAAGTGGTGATCTGTAACCTGCTGAGTAATGCCTTTAAATTTTGCGAAAAGGAAGTTGTCTTCACACTTTCACCTGCTGATGAAGGATTATGTTTCTCGGTAGCAGATGACGGCCCTGGAATCCCGGAAAAGGACAGGGCAAAAGTTTTTGACCGGTTTGTTCAACTGCATCATGACGACGTTAATCTTCCGATCAGCAGTGGCATTGGTCTGGCCTTCTCAAAACGAATTATTGAACTGCACCACGGATGTATCAGTCTGACGGACCGACCGGCCGGAGGAGCTGTTTTTCAGGTAAACCTGCCCTCCGGCCAGGTGCATTTGGGCGAGGAGGAGATTTTATCCGATTTCAGGGGGCATGATGATCAAAGACACTACACCGAGGAAGTCCCACCTGCAACGGTAATGGTTGCCGCCGAGATCCGGCCCACCCTTTTATTGGTGGACGACAACGCCGAGATCCTGGCCTACCTGGAAGGACAACTCAACGAGTTGTATCGGGTGATTACCGCCAGAGACGGCGAAGCTGCACTGGAATTGGCGCTAAAGCAAATTCCGGACATTGTCGTGAGCGACGTGATGATGCCGAAGATGGACGGGATAGAACTTTGCAAACACCTGAAAACGGAGGTAGCGACTTCTCACATCCCAGTCCTGTTACTCACTGCCCGTACGAGTACCGTCTTTCAGGTGAGCGGGCTAAAGGAAGGAGCCGACGACTACATTACCAAGCCGTTCAGCTCGGATGTATTGCGCGCTCGCCTGGGCAGCCTATTGAGCAACCGGAATAAATTACGCAAATACTACCGAAACCAACTTCGTTTCGAGCCAGGAGAACTGCCCGTTAAAGCTGATCCTGAAGAAGAGTTCTTACGTAAGTTGACTACGCTGATTTTGGATCGACTGGAGGAAGAAAATTTGAGTGGAGATATTTTGGCGCGGGAGTTGTTCATGAGCCGTTCAACTCTTTTTAGGAAAACGAAATCACTGACTGGTTTATCGATTTCGGCGTTTATCCGGGGGGTACGCTTGCGGCGGGTGGCTGAGCGCTTGCTTGCTGAACCGCAAACCCCGATCGGGCAAATTGCTTATGAAGTGGGCTTCAAAGACGCTAAGTACTTTAGGAAGAGCTTTCAGCAGGAGTTTGGCGATCTTCCTTCCACTTTTCGCTCAACAAGGCAAAATGGAGATGCGGCTAGCAGCTGACCGAGTAAGGAGCAGCAGATGAAAAAGTAGCTTATGTATATTTTAAGCGATCCCTGGCCAATTTTGCAATAACAGTACCAAATACCATGGTTTTTACGCTGTTTGACCAAGTAATTGGCCGATGTGGACCCGTCAGATGAACGCTCATCCCCCCTTGATAATAGTCCTGCAGCCGCACCTTTACACTACTTAATTTGCTTAGTTTTTTACTTGGCCACGTCGGTCCTGCCAGGTCTGACGCGTCATGTTTATCATGCTTCATTCTTATCCGTTGCTGGAGATTTCATTTATTTGTTTCCAGTTCATCTTACCTGACCCGGCACTTCGTATCCGTGAATTCAAAGATGCGGGGGCGGGGCCGCAGGTGCAAGGTGAGGTAAAAGGCACTACAATTAGAAAATTCTAACAACACCTCAGTCACTCAACTTACCAGCATAAAATGAAGTATACCCATTTGCTCCTTGCTCCATTATTCCTACTCCTTTGCACCTGCGGCCCCGCCCAGCAAAATGAGCCTCAGGTCTCTAATGATCAGTCAGCAAGCACCACCCCGCCAAATGTCATCTTTATTTACCTTGATGATCTGGGTTATGGTGATGTAGGTGCCTATGGTGCTACGGAATTGAAAACACCAAATATTGATGCACTCGCAAATGGAGGGGTAAGGTTTACTAATGGCTATGCTTCGTCTGCCACCTGTACGCCAAGCCGGTATGCCCTGCTGACGGGCGTTTATCCCTGGCGAAATCAGGATGCCAAAATCCTTCCGGGAACGGCTCCGTTGATCATTGACACGAACCAAATAACCGTACCCAAAATGCTGCAAAGCAAGGGCTACCACACCGGTGTGGTCGGGAAGTGGCACCTGGGGCTTGGCTCCGGCAACGTGAACTGGAACGAAAAGGTAAGCCCCGGGCCTAACGAAGTTGGATTTGATTACAGCTACATCATGGCCGCTACCCAGGATCGGGTACCTACTGTTTACCTGGAGGACGGCCTCGTTGAAGGTCTGGAAGAAGATGACCCCATTGAAATTGACTACAAGAACAACTTCCCCGGCCAGCCCACGGGAAAAGACAACCCCGAGCTACTGACGATGAAATGGCACCATGGCCACAACAGCACCATCGTGAATGGTGTGCCACGCATTGGCTTCATGAAAGGCGGGGAAAAGGCCAAGTGGAGCGATGTCGATATGGCGGACCACTTCCTTGATTACGCTCAACGTTACGTAAAAGAACACAAGGACGAACCCTTCTTTCTGTACTACGCTCTGCAGCAACCCCACGTGCCGCGGACGCCGCACCCTCGTTTCGTTGGGGCCTCCGGCCTCGGACCACGTGGAGACGTCATTGTGGAAGCTGACTGGTGCATTGGCGAGTTCATGAACACCCTGAGAGCAGAAGGACTACTGGAAAACACCCTGATCGTTCTGACATCCGACAACGGCCCCGTTCTCAATGACGGCTACTACGATGATGCCGTAGAGAAGGTCGGTGACCACACGCCTGCCGGCCCACTACGCGGCGGCAAATACAGTCTTTTCGAGGCT
>JBGCFZ010000502.1:0-11463 GCA_045110355.1 Lewinella sp.
AGGAAGAAGGAATCAGGAATCAGGAATCAGGAATCAGGAATCAGGAATCAGGAATCAGGAATCAGGAATCAGGAATCAGGAATCAGGAATCAGGAATCAGGAATCAGGAATCAGGAATCAGGAATCAGGAATCAGGAATCAGGAAAGAAAATTGCCACTGGCAATTAAAGCAAATTTTCGCAGCACTTTTTTTGCGAGAATTTGCCCAACGAGCGAAGCGAGCTGCCTCGTGCGGTAGCCAATCGCATATCACTAATTCCATATCAAATATCGCATAGTCCACGAGTAAAGCCATGCGGAAGCCCTATCAATCTAGAATCGCTTACTCGCCTTCAACGTATTCATCAATAAAGACACCACCGTCATTGGGCCTACCCCACCCGGAACTGGCGTCATGGCGGACACCTTGTGCTCAAGTCCTTTATAATCGACGTCGCCACAAAGTCGGTACCCTCTTTCACGGGTAGCATCGTCTACGCGGTTGATGCCTACATCGATGATGACGGCACCTTCCTTGACCATTTCGGCGGTCACCATTTCCGGGATGCCTATGGCCGCCACCAGAATATCCGCACGGCGGGTATGGAATTCCATGTCCTTTGTCCGGCTGTGGCACATCGTTACGGTGGCATTTCCAGGGTTACCTTTCCGGCTGAGGAGGATACTCATTGGTGTTCCAACGATGTTGGACCGACCTAAAACAACGACCTCTTTCCCACTTGTTTCGATGCCGTAGCGATCCAGCATGGTCATGATGCCGTTAGGCGTAGCGGGTAAATATGACGGTAAGCCAAGGGTCATCATACCGATATTGACGGGGGTAAAGCCATCGACGTCTTTCTTCGGGTCAATGGCAAGGTTGATTGCATCCTCATCCAAATGTTTGGGCAGCGGCAACTGAACGATGAAACCGTCCACATCATCATCCTTGTTTAACTGATCTACAATTTCGAGCAGCTCTGCCTGGGTAACGTCTGTTCCCCGTCGGATCAAAGTGGACTGAAAACCAACCTTTTCACAGCTACGTACCTTGTTCCGGACATAAACTTGTGAAGCGGGATCATCGCCCACCAGAACAGCTGCCAAATGTGGTATTTTCCCTCCGGCCAGTCGGATGGCATCCACTTCTAGCTTTAATTCTTCTTTAATTGTCCCTGCAAGGGCCTTCCCATCCAATACTTTCATGACTAAATACGTTTTGCGCCAAAGATATAATACGCGCGTTGACTAAAACTGAAAAGTACAAGATGGTATGTTTTTAGAAAGGCTGACGGTTCCTTATTCGGATTATGTTACACTCAATGCAGCATTTTCAGGTTTGGTACGGTCAACCTATAGATAAAGATGCACCGACGTTTCACTTGGCCAACGAGGATATTCTTAGTTACCGTGAATGCTTGTTCTCGGCTAGCGGTTAGTCGCCGCTGGGTTTTGTCGCTCAACTGTCCGTGACTTTTCCCGCAGGCGGCTACCTTTGTATCCTGCCTTTTCATTCTCATCTACCGGTGGAAGAAAAGGTATTTGCTTATCTTAGGCGTTTCATGTCATGACTTTTAGTTGGGCGCGAACGCAGGTGCCAAGATTTACTCCTATCAACATCCCACTGATGCCTCAAATCTACTTTCGTTATTTTCTTCTTTCGTTCTTCCTCTTCACGCTTGGCGGAGCTATGCAGGGCCAAAACATCCGGATTTCCCAGGGAGGACGGATCAACACCTGTACTGGAATTTTTTACGACGCTGGTGGCGCAAACGGTGATCATTCAGCCAACGGTTCGACGCAAACGATCACGCTTTGTTCAAATGACGGTGGGGCACTGACGCATATGCGAGTGACTTTTCAGGATTTGGCAATTGATGGTACCCTAAGAGTATTTAACGGAGATGATATTACGGCGCCGGAATTTCCCGCCATTACTGATGCTGATCAGCCAGGCTTCAGCGTGGCAGCCACGGAGAGCAACAATACCGGTTGTCTTACTTTTCTTTTCGTTAGTACGGGCAGTGAAGCAGGATGGGCTGCATCGATCAGCTGTACCCGAAGTTGCCAGACTATTGAGGGCTTGATTACTTCCGTCCCAGCTTCAATGCCAGATGCTGACGGCTATATAGACATCTGTCCTGGAGAAGAGATCACCCTGACCGCCGAGGGTGTTTATCCGGAAAACAATAGCCGCTACAGCCAGAGTGACGCCACGTCGATCTTCACCTGGAATTTTCAGGACGGCACCGTTCTATCCGGACGGAACCTCACCAACGTTTCCCATACATACGAAGACCCCGGGGGCTACTCCATACAGTTGATCATCGAGGATGCTGACGGGTGTACCAATACCAACAGGATCCGACAGAAGGTACGGGTAGCTCCTCCACCACTATTTACACCACCAAGTAATTTGCCAGGTGATCTATGCGTCGGTGAGGAAATCACCCTAACCGTGGGCCGCACTGGTGGTGGCAATGACGTCAACTTTAACCCCACTCCCGTAGAATTCACCTTTACTACCAGCCAGACCCGTAGCGAACTAACGGAACTACCCGATGGAAATGGTACAGAATACAGCAGCCCATTGGTATTCTCCAATTTCAACCCCGGCCAGACGCTTGGCCAGGCTAGTGACATTGTGCGCATTTGTGCCACCATGGAGCACAGTTACCTCGGTGACCTCGACATCTGGATTACCTGCCCTGATGGTAGCCGGCTCGACCTGCATAATTTTGAACGGGGAAACTCCGTAGAACGCCAACTACTTGGCCAGGGTGATCAGAATACCGTCACGGCAGACCCTCCCGGCCTTTATTGCTGGACGGCCAGCGCACCCCGTACTATGACCGAAGTGGTAACCAGAAACAACGTAGGCAGTAACGAAACCATGCCGGAAATTGACTATGCTGCCGAAGAGTCTTTCAACACAATGGTAGGTTGCCCGCTTAACGGAGAGTGGAGCCTGAACATTCGGGATAATTTGACCAACGATAATGGTTACATCTACGAATGGTCCATAGAGTTTGCCAATTCGCTCTACCCCGAACAGGAATCATTTTTTGTTCCCGTCAACAATTTCCGTTTTGAGGATTTCGACAACTACAATTTTTATGGCACCGATTCCGTGATTTTCGCCGGCCAGAACCCCGGGCCGAATAATATCCGTATCGTTTCAACGGATGACTATGGTTGCGTCTACGATACCGCCATCGTCATTAATGTTCTTCCTCCCTATGATCCGGCTTGTAATACTTGTGGCCCGTTGGTTGACCGAAGTTTGCTGGATACAGCAATTTGTTTGGGAGAAAGCTTTACGCCTGAAGTAGCTGGTGCCGGATCTACGACCAACCAATTGACCTTTGAGTCTTATGTAAATACCATATTCGGAGAATCTTTATTTCCACGTGCCTCCGAAGCTTTGAGTAATATTATTACAGTTAGTGGCTTTACGCCTGATCGAATAACGAACGTAAATGATGATTTGCTGAGCGTCTGTCTTGACCTCGAAAATGCAGGCGACCTAAGTGACGTAACCATTCAGTTAAGAGCCCCTAATGGACGATTACTTACACTGATCGAAAACTTCGGAGGGAATGGTGAAGACCTTAATCAGACATGCTTCAGTCCCACAGCCGCCGTACCACTAAGTAGTGGTTCTGCCCCCTACACGGGTTCTTTTCAACCTTCAGGTGGTGGCTGGACGGCCTTCAACACCAGCCAAATTAACGGAGATTGGGAGTTGATCGCCTGGGACGATCGAGGTAATGATATTGGAGAATTGCTCCGATGGTCAATTTCCTTTAACTATGACCGGGGGTTCACCTACGCCTGGACGCCCAATGATGGCAACCTTTCGTGTACCGATTGCCCCAATCCCACCATCACCCCAACCGGGCCAACGTCCTACACCCTAAACGTAATGACCGCGGACGGATGTACTGATCAGGCAACCGTAAACATCTCTATCAACACCCTCGACGTTATGGTTTCCGAATCATTGACGAACCCGACGTGTCCGGGTACCAATACCGGAGTGATTGACCTTACCGTAACCGGTAACGAAGCGGCCTATTTTTATGCCTGGAGTGACGGCCCAGCTACCACCGAAGACCGGACAAATCTGGCCGCAGGCATGTATACAGTTTCAGTTTCCAACGCAGCTGGATGTGAGGAAGTCTTCACCTACGAACTAACCGAAAGGCCAACGCTAACCATTACGCTCGATGAAGTCATCGACGTAAGCTGTTTCGGTGGCTCAACTGGTGAAATAAGGGTCTCCACCGCCGGAGGAACACCTCCTTACACTTTTTTGTGGGACGACCCCAACGCCCAGGATGATGAGGACGCAGGCGCCCTTACCTCCGGATCTTATAATCTGGTGGTAACTGACGCCGTAAACTGTACCGCCACCTTCAACGCCACGGTAGATGAACCGGATGACCTGACCATTACGTTCCGCTCGCAGGACGTTGCCTGCCTAAACGGAAACGACGGCTTCGTTGTCGCTGTCCCCGCCGGTGGAAATGGTGGATACACCTACGCCTGGTCAAACTCCGGTAGTCAGGACAGTATTTTCAACTTGTCGGCAGGAGCCTATGAGGTTACGGTAACCGACCGATTGGGTTGTATGGCCGTTAACCAGACGAGCCTTCAGGAGCCTGCCACTCCACTTACTGCTACGATTGCCCAAACTGAACAGGGGTGTTTTGACGCTTCTGCCAACCATGCAGAAGTCTCACCAACTGGTGGATCCCCAGGGTATAGTTTTTTATGGAGCAATGGTGAAATCACTGCTGAAGCACTTGCCCTTCCGTCGGGCCAAAACAGCGTTACGGTGACTGATGCCGGCGGATGTTCGGCAATACTTAATGTCGTGTTGCAAGATTTACCGGAAATAACCATCAATATTATTGCAACGGTGCCAAGTTGTAATGATCGGACCGATGGTCGGCTGGGAGTTATCCCATCCGGTGGTGCTGGTACACAAGAAGCTGATTACATGTACCAATGGTCAAATAGTGGTACCGACGTGGCCATCATCAATCTACCGGGAGATGTGTTATATCGGGTAACGGTTACCGGTCCGCGAGGATGTACGGGGGAAGCGGAGCGTTTCCTTCCCGCTCCTCCGCCCATTACTTTCACCGTCGATGAAACTCCGGTCACCTGCTTTGGTGAATCAAACGGCGGACTGGCCATTACTAATATAAGTGGCCCCAACGTCGGCAACTTTGACCTGCAATGGAATGCTGCAGCAGGTGGCGGGACCTCCCCCACCATTAGTGGATTACCAGCAGGGACCAACTACGGCCTGATGATCACGGATGTTGAAGGATGCTCCGTAGATACAATACTGAGGATCACCGAACCTCCCGTTTTGGGGGCAAGCCTCACAAAAGCTGATGTAAGTTGTTTCGGGGAATCGGACGGAAGATTGTCAGCACTTGGCTCCGGTGGTGTAGGAGGCTACCAGTATGCCTGGAGTACCGGTAGCAATCAAAATCAACTTGCCGGCCTACCGGCAGGCACCTATACCCTTACGGTAACTGATGCCAACCAATGTGAAGACATTACCACCATTGAAGTGCTGCAACCGGATGAAATCTTCGTAACCGCTACCAGCGAAGCCGTCATCTGCCAGGGCGAGGCTACAGGCACCATATTTACCAGTGGAACCGGAGGGCGGCAGCCTTACCTTTTCGGCCTTGAAAATCAGGGATTTTCCCGTAATTCAACTTTCATTGGCCTACCGGTTGGTACATATATGGCATTTATCCGGGACAGTTCTGGTTGCCAGGCGTCAACGACTATTTCTGTAGCCGATGGCCCCGACTTCAGTCTCGTTTTACCCGCAGATTCCACCATTATTTTTGGAGACAGCATTGACCTGATCCCGATCATAAACGGCGGAATTGACACCATCATTTATGACTGGCAAGGATCCTACGAAGGCACCTTGAGTTGCCTTGATTGCCCGGAGCCAGTGGCCATGCCCGAGTATGAGATAGACTACAGCCTGGTAATAACGGATGGCAACGGTTGCGCTGCCGATGGGCGTTTCCGGGTAAGTGTGCGGAAGATTCGGGAAGTAGCGGTGCCTACCGGATTTACGCCTAATGGGGATTTACAGAATGATCGTTTGATCGTTCACGGTCGGCCCGGAACGAAGGTTATCAGCTTTGCTGTTTATGATCGTTGGGCAAACCTCTTGTATGAAGCCAATGATTTTGACGTAAACGACGTCGGCATGGGATGGGATGGGACCAGCAAAGATGCACCAGTGAACGCAGGTGTCTATCTGTATAAGCTGGTCATTGAATACGAAGACGCTTCCCGGGAAACGCTGTCTGGCGAGACCACCCTGATCCGATAATCTCAGCCGGCAGACACCGAATTTATCCCTTTGAAAATTTACCTTCCGTTGAAAAATAATTCTAAATACCTAATCATTACTTGCATGCTTTTGCTGCCTTTTCTGGCGCGGACGCAGGATGCAAGGTATAGTTCGATGGCAGCCTCGCCTCAACTGATCAACCCGGCGATGACGGGGCTGATGAACGGTCAATTGCGGTTCACGGCCAACTTTCGTGATCTTTATTCCAGCCAATTGAGTTCGGAAGGATTTAAAAGTGTTGGCGCCGGGCTGGAACTACGCCGGCCGGCGGGCAACGGTAACTTTTTTGGTCTTGGTGTACAATTGCAGCAAGATGAAGCCGGGACAAGTGATTTTAAGCGCAATCAGGCTTTACTGAGTTTCAGCTACCAACAGTTTCTGGGTGGGAGCCGGAGACGAGGTACCGGCCATTACCTGGCGGGCGGCGGACAGTTCGGAGTGGCCAGCAGGGGGCTAGACTTAAACAAATTATGGTTTTCCAACCAGTATTTCATTAACGGGGCGACCCGGGAATCCTACATTGATACCAACCTCCCTACGGGTGAGGGTATTTCCGGGTCCGGCAGCAGTCTTTACCTAGATACCAACGTCGGATTGGGGTGGTTTGCCAACCTTGGTGACCGAATGGGGGCCTACCTTGGCGTAGCTGCTTACCACCTCACAAAACCAGATGTATCCCCCATTTCAGGTAACGTTGATCAGCTCGACCAGCGCATCGTCATCCACGGCGGTGGTGAAGTGCCTCTGGGAAGTGGAGACATGAGTTTATTGCCAGCCTTCCGGTTTATGGACCAGGGCCCCGGCTATGAGGCTTTGTTTGGCACCAATTTGCGTTATACCGAACGGCAGTGGAAAGAGGTAGCCCTCCGGGCTGGCCTATGGGCACAATTCAGTAATCAGTTAGGTGACAGCCCCGGGCTCAATGCCATGATCGTTTCCGTTGGACTGGAGACCGAACGCATCCAATTCGGTCTTAACTACGATATTTCCGCCGGGGAGATTGGCACGATCACTAACAGCCGTGGCGGATGGGAACTAAGTATGATTTATGTCCAGCCAGCGAAATACCGCGACAAGGTTATCTGTCCGACGTTCTAAGCACCCTCATTGCTTCTTTCAACTTCCTTTGCACCTGCGGCCTCGCCCTGTGCTCCAACCAGTTAAAGGAATTTTGACCACCTACTGAATGCAAAATATTAACATATGAAGTCCTACTCAGACTTCTACTTTCGGCTTATATTTGCAAGCCACTATATTAAGGACGACACACTTTCCGAGCAGGTTTATTTTATTTTTTTGTGAAAGGCTGACTTTCACTTCTTGACTCCGTCTTATTACGGCCTGCCGGCATAAGCCATGAACATGAAATATTTATTTTTCACTCCATTTCTCTTAATATTAATGAGTTTTGGTGTGAGTCTTTCCGCACAAAGCATTGATTTGCCGGTCACTAACAAGTTGGTGCCGCACGATGTTCTTTTTCAGGGTAGCGATGAAGTTACCGTCAACCTGAAAGGATTAGTCGTTGGAGATACCTATCATGTATACGTGGTGCAGGACAAGTACAACCCACCCGTAGCGCTGAGCAGCCTCCCAATTGGTCTTGCTGAACAGAGTAACACCTATCTCCGTGGTACGGTAGGAGCAGGCGTCATCTCTTTTTGTTTGGATGCCCTGGCCCCTAAACTGAACGGAGTTTCCATTGTGGTGGGAAAAAACCTCCCTTCCTCCATGATCAATAATCGGGAAAAGGTGGTGGGAGACACCATTGAGGTGGAAGAAAATAATGATATTGACTTCCTGCTAAACACTGTATTCCGGAAGGATACTTGCTTTGCGCTTTTCCCCGGTGGTATTCAGGGTGGAAGGCGCATCAGGCCTGATGGATCTTTTCTTGGACAGACCGGAGTTTTCAGAAATGGCGTCCCGACCGTTGGGATTGATTCTGGCATCATTGTATCTACGGGCTGGGTGCAAGATGCTGTGGGCCCAAACACCCCCGCAGCTTCACAAAATGGCCCGGTCGACTTTTTCACGACCATGAACGGTCTAGACCCAGACGCGGACGATCTTGTCCCTCCCAACGTAGATATTTACGATCTGGCCGTCCTGGAATTCGACTTTATTCCAACCACAGACACGATCAGCTTTAACTACGTTTTCTTTTCTGAACAATACTGTGCCACCCTTGGTGGCAATGTGGCCAACGATGCCTTCGGATTTATCCTAACCGGACCGGATGGCATCCCCGTCAACATCGCTCGTTTACCAGTTAGTGACGACATCGTATCACCTGCCACCCTCAACCCAGGATCAGTGGATGCCGCTTCCTTTCTCAACAATACTACACCGGCACACGGGGACCCTTGTGTCGATACACCTCCTCCTCCTGCCAGGCTTGCGGGCATAGGCTACGATGGTTTCAGTACTATCCTGACCGCTCGTGGTGCAGTAACACCCTGTGCAAGACATACGCTGAAAATTGTGGTACTGGATGCCAACGACGCCCTCAGTGATAGTGGTGTCTTACTCGAAGCAGGCTCTTTTCTTGCCGGCCTCGTCAATAAACCAGAACCCAACACCACCGCCCAGGTAGACGTCCTCCAACCCGTGGAAGGTTGTGATACCGCCACCATCCGATTCACCCGTCGCACAGTTGACGAGCCCTTCATTAACCGGCCACTCATCGTTAAGTACAACATCATTCCATTCTTCGGTGCCGGTGCCACCGAAGCCACTCGTACGGAAGACCCCAATAACACCGCCGGTGCTGATTACGTACTCCCTGCCTCTCCTTTCATCATCCCTGGTGGAGACACCTCTGCTGTTCTTAATATTCCCATCCTGGCTGATGCTGATTTCGGAGAGGGACTGGAAGCCTTCATCATCCGATATGACGGTACCTGTGATTGTTCGGAGAATGCGGATACTTTCTGGATACAGGACGCCGTCAATTATGTAGTAGATATTGGTCCTGACCTAACCCTATGTGCCGGAGAAGATATAGAGTTGACCGCCACTCCCACTGGTGGCAACGGAAATTATTCGTTTGAATGGCCTAACCTTGCAGATACCAACCGGGTAACCTATTCCTTTACCGGGCGCGATACTACCATTAACGTTACTGCTACCGATGAATGTGGACTAATGGGCTCCGGCTCCGTCAACATCATGGCACCTGCCTTCTCCGCCACCACCGTAGACGATTATTCCCTGTGCTCGGACCCAACGGCAGACGTATTTATCGACGTGAATGGCACCGGTCCCTTTATCATCTCTCTCTGGGTAGACTCGAATAATGTGGTCTCTACGACAGACTACCAGGTCACTGGTGATACCACCTTCATTTTTGAAGTAAATGCAGACGTCACCGTTAGCGCCATCACCGATCTCAGTGGGTGTGGGGGGGCTGTCTCTCAGGACACCTCCAGAATCCGATCAGCCGATGTTCAGTTTACGGATGTGGTTGAACTTGCGTTGTGTGATGATCCCGTAGGTGCAATTACCATCAACACCACCGACGGAAACAATAACTTCACCTTTGCCTGGACGGACGACGCCGGTGAAACAACTGGTTCGAGAAGCATGCTTGTTCCCGGAATATACGAAGTGAGTATTGCCCCGATCAGCGATCCGAGCTGTGCCCGCCTGGTTAGCTATGACCTCAGATCTCCTGCAGCCTTAGAAGTCGACACCTTCAATTATACTGTCCCCTCCTGTGCGGGGGAAACCATCACCCTGGCACCAATTGTGGTTGGTGGAACGGGAGATTACTCCTTCGCATGGCCAGATAGTATGACCACTGATAGTCTACTGACGATTGTTACCCAGCCAGGGTTAAGCATATATCCGGTAATCGTAACAGATTCCTGTGGCAGACAAGCTTCGGGTTCCGTCGTGCTCAACCTGCCAACCTTCAACGTTGACATGAGCGGTCGTTATTCCCTTTGTAATTCGGGTTCAGTTGCTGTGCCGTATACCATTACGGGGCCGGCAGATACTTACTCCGTTGAAGTCAGGATAGACTCCGCCGGGATGAGTACTTCGCGTGTCCTGGTCCGCCCAGCGGGGGCATCAACATTGGTTCTTGATTACGCGGCTGACATTACGATCACTGGTATCACCAATAGCAGTGGATGTACGGGTGACACCATAATGGGAACCGCAAGTGTGGTCGATCCTGACATCAGATTTACCGCACTGGTGGATTCCGTCACCTGTAATAATGGAAACGATGGCCAAATCAGCCTAACGGATGCGGCAAACGTTCCGGTAACCTATACCTGGAGCGATAGCGGGCCAACAACCGCCGTCAGAACGGGGCTCACCGCTGGAAGCTATACCGTTACCATCACTGATGCTGCCGATCCGACTTGTTTTCGGGATACCACCATACTTGTGGAAGAGCCCATCGCACTTGCTGTGGCCATGGTCCTTGGTACGGCAACTTGTCCGTTCGAACCTGATACTATCGGCCCACAGGTCATGGGAGGCACACCTCCTTACACCTATTCATGGCCGGACAGTATGAGTACCGACAGCGCCCTGGCAATTACTACCCTACCCGGAACAAATTCTTACCAGGTTGAAGTAACTGATGCCTGTGGGTCCATGGCTTTTGCTACCGTCAGTTATGTGTTTGAAGATGTACGGGCGACCGTCTCCGGCACCTTTGGCGTGTGTAATGCCCCATTCTTCACTGACGTACCGGTCACCTTAACCGGTAGTACAGGCTACACCTTTACCATTCGGGAAAACGGCAGTGACCGGACCCTGACGGTGACCGGAGATACAACCTTGCGCTATACGGCAGCTACCACTATTGAACTAATTGAAGTACTGGGTGCTGACGGATGTGCCGGAGTTGCCAGTGGAATCGCCAGGGTCATTGATGCCGATTTTAACGTAACGAATGCAGGTACCAACGTAACCTGCCGTGGCGGAAACAACGGCACTTTAGACTTAACGGTTAATGGTGATCCTTCAGCCTATACTTATGCCTGGGAACGTGCCGGACTTTCCGGACCAAACCCTACTGGACTTGCTGCAGACACCTTCCGGGTTCGTATAACGGACAACTCTCC
>JBGCFZ010000503.1:0-20860 GCA_045110355.1 Lewinella sp.
TGAACACGGTCGACGTACCAGGCCCCGTCGTCGGGCCAGAGGTAGGCGAAGGCCTGGGGGTAGATGCGTTGCATCAGGGCGAGGTGGCGGGGGTGGTCTTCGGGTTGGATGGGGCGGAGATGGAGGTCGGGGTTTAGCTGGAGCATTGGGCAAATATAAACCCAGCCAATATCCTGGCAACCGTTATCGGCAAAAGGTTGCCCGGCTGAAGCCGGTGCTGTGTTACAAAGCTCTGCGAGCTAATACATTGCCGCTTAACCTCCCATTGCACCTGCGGCCGCGCCCAAAAAGCCGAAAATAATTACCTTGAGCTTATGCGCTACCTGCCCCTCCTGACATTCGCCCTTTTCTGCTCCTCCTGCTCCCCAATCCTTGTCGGAACCGAACGCGACGGCTACCTCATGGTCGAAGCCGAAGACTTCGTGAAACAGCACACCGATAATGTGCGCAAATGGCACAAGGTTTCCGCCAAAAAAGAGCCTGCGAAAAAACTTATTGACCCCGACGAAAGCCACCACGCTACCGCCTCCGGCGAGGCCTGCCTAGAAGCCCTGCCCGACACCCGCGTCACCCACGACGATAAGCTCATCAAGGGCACCAACTTCACCGACAAGCCCGGTGAGATCGCCGTGCTCGAATACCCCGTCCGCTTCAACAACCCCGGCCGCTACTACGTCTGGGTACGCGCGCACAGCACCGGTACGGAAGACAACGGCATCCACGTCGGCCTCGACGGCGCTTGGCCCGAATCTGGTAAACGGATGCAGTGGTGTGAAGGCAAAAAGAAATGGACCTGGGAGAGCAAACAGCGTACCAAGGAAGTCCACTGCGGCGTCGCTGAGCTGATTTACCTGGATATTCCCACCGCCGGTTTGCACACCGTTTCCTTCTCGCTGCGGGAGGATGGGTTTGAGTTTGATGCGTTTGTGTTGAGTAAAGAGTACGTTTCTCCGGAGGCGCGTCCTTAGAACTATTCTCCCGAGTAAAAACGTTATCTTTAAGCTATGGGAAACAACCTTCCTCCATATACGGCTTACGAAATGCTCACTTCGTTAGGAACCTTAACTTCCGAGGAGCCCGTTAGCCTGGAAGCCTTCACCCTGTTTTGTGAGAAATTCCCCGACCTAATTGCCGAACGGGAAGCCTCGGGTAAAGTAATAATTATATCGCCCGTAAAATCTGGCTCCGGAGAGAATGAAAGCTACCTTAATGGGTATGTGTTCGCCTGGAATCTTGCTAACAAGAAGCCTGGTAAAGTCTATAGCCCTTCAACCGGCTTCCTGTTAGCCGGAGAAGAAGTCAGGTGTGGCGATGCGGTTTGGGTTTCTAATGAACGACTGGAACCTTTCGTAGCCGACCCAGATTATAAAAATAAATGGGTCAACGTAGTTCCCGAATTCGTTGTAGAGCTTAGGTCTAAATCCGACAGCCTCAAAAAACTAAAGCGTAAAATGGTCAAAACCTGGATGGCCAATGGTGTGCTGCTCGGCTGGTTGATCGACCCTAAAAAAGAGGTCGTTTACATTTACCGTAAGGGGCAAGCTGAAGTTGAAGAAGTCCGTGATTTTGATAGCTCTGTGCTTAGTGGGGAGGAGGTTTTACCTGGGTTTGCGTTTCCTTTGGTGGAGTTGAATCTTTAACAACAGCCGCCAACAGAGCCCCCTGCTCACCAGCCAATTCAGGCAACTCCCCAAGCTCGACCCACCGATAAAGAAATACTAAGCCCTTATCCGCATCTCCTGCCGAAACGGTATGGACAAAGGTCGCATCACAAGCCTCTGAAAAGGTCAATTGAAAAAAGCTGCGCAGGTGAATTTCTTCCTTCTCCCTTGCAACGTAAGTCGTTTCGCCAAGTAAGGCTACTTCGGCAAAAGTATCCAAGCCCGCTTCTTCTTTCACCTCTCTGAGGATGCCTTTAAAGGGATTTTCGCCATCGTCCAAGGTGCCCCCCGGAACCTGAAGGCCGGCTTCGGGGTGATCGCGGTGGGCAAAAATCAATAGTTCCGGGCCGGTATCAGTTTTGCGGATGATGTAGGCTAATACCTTCTTTTTGAGCTTGTAGGTTTCCATGTTGATCCTACCGCAACTCCAACCGAACAACAGACTCACAATGACTAGTCTGCGGAAACATATCAACCGCCCGTGCCTTCACCACCTTATACTTTTCGGCCAGTAAAGCGAGGTCCCGCGCCTGGGTGCCGGGGTTGCAGGAAACGTATACGATCACCGGAGCTTCCAGCTCCAGCAGCATCGGGATCACCTTAGGGTGCATACCCGCCCGCGGCGGGTCGGTGATGAGCACATCGGGGCGACCGTGTTTTTCGGCAAACTCCGGGGTGAGGATGTTCTCCGTCCGGCCAGCGTACCACGTGCAATTGTCGAGGCCGTTCATCTCTGCGTTGATCTTGGCGTCGTCGATGGCGGCGGCAATCTCCTCAATCCCCACCACTGCACCTGCGTCCTTCGCCACATACTGCCCGATGGAGCCGATGCCCGTGTAGAGGTCGTAAACGTTCTCATTTCCCGTCAGCCCGGCGTACTCCGCCGTGATGTCGTAGAGGCGTTTGCCCTGGCGGGTGTTCGTCTGAAAAAACGACTTCGGACCGATGTGGAAACTCACGTGCCCCAACGTTTCTTTGATGGTGGAGGTGCCCGCAAACAGGTGCATATCCAGGTCCATCATGTATTCGTTAATCTTGCCGTTGATGCAGTAGTAGAGGCTGGTGAGGTGCTCGCCAAAGTCTGCCATGATCGCGTCGAGGAAAGGCTTGATCTGATCCTGGTCATTTTCGAAAAAGGCCAGTACCAGCATACACTCTCCGGTAGTGGTGGTCCGGATCATGAACTGACGGAACAGACCGACCCGTTCCCGCATATCGAAGAAGGGAATCTCCATTTTGATGGCCAGTTCGCGGATACCGTTGCGCAGCTCATTGCTCGGGCCATGCTGCAGGTGGCACTTCTTAATGTCGATCAGTTTGTCATAGGCACCAGCTTTGTGGAAACCGATGACGTCCATCTCGTTGGTCACCGTGTCATCGCCGACTTCGTCGGCCGTCAGCCAGCGGCGGTTCGCAACGCCGTACTCGAGTTTGTTGCGGTAGAAGCTGGTTTCCTCGCTGCCCAAGATTGGCTCCCATTCGCCTACTTCCACTTTGCCGATACGCGTCAGCGCGTCCCGCACGATGCGGTCTTTTTCCCGCAACTGGCCTTCGTAGCTGAAGTTCTGCCACTTGCAGCCGCCACAAACACCGAAGTGCTCGCAGAAGGGTTCGACGCGGTCTTCACTCTTTTTGTGGAACTCCAGCGGAGCAGCAAAAAGGACCTTCTTTTTCTTGCGGAAAGGGCGTACATCCACCACATCTCCGGGAACAACCTTTTCTACGAAGACGACCATGCCTTCTTCGGTTTTACCCACGCAAAAGCCTTTATCGGCAAGACCGGTGATGGTCACATTGTCAATGCGTTCGGGGAAGCGGTTGCGGCGGTTACGGGCCATGGTCTAGTCAATTGGTCAACGAGTCAAATAGTCAGGCAGGCTTCGGTCCGTTGTCGGCGACTGTTTGACTACCGGACTATTTGACTGCGTGACTAAGTAAGCGGCAAAGGTAACCTTGTTCCCGGTACTTTGGCTGGGTAAAATTATTCTGGTAATTCAGTACTGTACCCAAAATGAGCAAAGTCTTCCGCAAACCCTTTTTGGACGATGCGGCGTAATTCCGGGGTGTAGTACTGACGCAGCAGGCTTGCGGCATTGGTGGCATGCTGACGGCTGGTCTTCCCGGCTGTACCGAAGGTGGAGGGGGTAATAAAATTATCAATGCCGATCTGTGCTGTTACGGTGCGAAGATCGGATGGTAATTGTTCGAAACGGCCAATAAAATCGTAGTTGATTTTAGCCTGAAACGTCTGATAGTACTGAATGCGCCAGTGCGGATCCTGTCGGATCACCGGCATCTCACAAACTGCCCGGGCGAAGGTCTCGAACGAGATGTCCATGTCCGGCTTATCAGAAATCTCGCAATGCCTTAGCCAGCGTAGCCAACGAAAACCGCTTAAACGTTCCCCCTTCCTTATGTCCAAACGCCGAACCAGATTCGCTGAAGGTACGCAGGCTATCCACCCTTCCATCTTCATTGAAGTCAGCGACCAACACTTCTGCATCGGGCTGCCCGAACATGGCTCCTGATGAGAAAAGAAGGAATGGAAGGAGGAGATAGTTAAAGGGGGGCATTAGAAGCTATGTCTAGGATTTAAAGTTAGAACGAGGTTACAGCTAGTTTTATGGTGGCCTCCATACTATGGCCACATAGGTGGCGATCCTGAATAACCTTGGATGCTGGCCCGCGCAGCGGCTGTACCCCAAGTACGATGCAGCAGCCGGATTGTCGCAAGTGGCGAGTAGCTGCGCCCACCACCTATAACCTCAATTCCAACCCAATCCCCTCAGGCACCTCCTCCCGGAAGTGTGAAATAAAGATCAGCGTCCGCTCCGGGGTAAGTACGGCGTCCAGCAGCCGGCGGCAGCGCTCAATGGTAGGAGCGTCGAGCCCCTGAAAAGGTTCGTCGAGCAGCAATACCGGAGGTGCTTTGATCAGGGCACGCAACAGGAGCAGTAGTCGCTGCTCTCCGGTAGAAAAGTGACGGAAAGGTTTGGTTGAGCTAGCGGCCAGTCGGGAAAATCGGAGGAGTGCCTGCAGTAGTCCTTCCTGGGTAGGAGTAATCGTCTTCGGTGGCCGGAAAGTGTCGTTGAGCCCACTGAGCAGGACTTCCCGGGCGGTCAGGTTGCCGTCGAAGAAGGCGTGGAGTTCCGGCGAGGTGAAGCCTATGCGCCGTTTGACGTCCCAGATACTTTCGCCCTGGCCCCTCCGGTGGCCGAAGAGGTGAATTTGATTGGCATAAGCCTGCGGGTGATCGGCATAGATCAGGCTAAGCAGCGTTGACTTTCCGCTGCCGTTGTTTCCGGAGACGACCCATTTTTCTCCTGGTTGTACCAGCCAGTTGAGCTGGTCAAATACGACTTTCTCACCGTAGGCAACGGATACGTCCGCTAGCTTCAGGATCTGATCGTAATCTGGCGTTGCTGCAGTCTCCTGGAAATGTCGGACGATGTCGGCTATTGGCTCGTCAGTTATTTGCTCGGCATTGTTGTCCATTGGGTATTGGGAGAGATTACCCCGAAAGGCAATTGTCCCGGCTTTCAGGTGTAAGCGATGGGTAATGCAGGAGGGCGGAGCCGTGGTCATCCCCACCAGAATGAGGCTGATCTTGCTGCCCGCTACCAAGTCATCCAGCATGGTATTCAACCGAACCCTGCTGTCAGCATCGAGACCCAGGTACGGGTTGTCGATGATCAGTATCTCCGGCTGACCGGCAAGGGCTTTGGCCAGTAACAGTTTTCGGGTTTGGCCGCTGGAGAGTTTGATGCGCTCCAGGTCAAATAAATCTGCTGCATGAAGGCGAGATAATGCTGCAATAGCCGAGTCTTCGTCATGCCCGTTGGCTAGCAAGTAATCCCGAACAGTTAAGTGTCCATCTGCGTCGAAAGCATTGAAGCGTTGCTGGTAGTAATGAACGGCGTTGACGTTGTGAAACAAGCGGCCACGATCGGTAAAGGAAATTAGGCGAATGGTGCGCGAACGCGCTCCTTTTAAACCCGACCAACTGCGTTGTCCGCTGATAACTCGGTGTCGACCAACTACCGCCTCCGCTAGGGTGCTCTTCCCTTTGCCGTTGTCTCCGGTCATCAGCCAATGTTCGCCGGGGCGAACGGTCCAATTGATGCCGTGGAGTACCGGGGCGTTGCCCCGGGCCAGGGCCAGATCCTGAAATCGGAATAGGGGCGTTGTATTTTGGGGAGATTTGTCGATGGGGCAAAATTACGGGGTTGTTGGGATTTTACTTCATTAACCTGCCTCTGGTGTCGTTTCGAACCCGTAACCTATTCCACACACCTTGCGAGCTGGTCCAAGGAAGGTTTGTGCAACCTGCTCTGCACCTGCGGCCGCGCCCTGAAAAAAGGAGGAAAGGCAGAAAGGGAAAAAGGAGAGCACCCGCTTGATTACCCTTTTATCCCTTTTCTTCCTTTCCCCCCTTCCTCCTTTTTCCACCATACTTCAAGCTGCACAAAAAGCACCAGCGAAAAAAGCAGGGCAAAGCCATAATTCGTCAGTTCGTTCTGGTATTCCGAATGAGAATACCCAGTTTTGGTCAACCACAGGGCCAGGGCCAACAGCAAGATAAATCCGGTTAGGCAAAGCAAGCCCGTACGGCGCAACCGTTGAGCTTTCTGCCGTGCCACCGCTTCCTTTTTCACCATCTTCATGATGGTCGTTTCGAGGTCAACGTCCGGATAAAGATCGATGCCGGTATGGAGGTATTCCTTTAATGGGTCCTGTTGGTCTGACATGATGAGGCGCTTTAGAGGATTTCTGAAATGGATGCTTTGCCGGGCACCCCCAGTTCTTCACTGTAATAATCGCCCGTACTTCCTTCTGGTACGACGAATACCTGTGACTCCCCCTCAAGTCTTAGTTCACCAACTTCATCACTGCCTTCCTGAATGGCTACCCGGGAAACTTTCGGTCCGTCCATTTCAAAAACAAGGGTAGAGTTCATTGGTGCTAAGAAGAAGGTGGTGGCGGAGCGGGGAACTAACGTTGATGCACCCATTCCTGCAATCTCAACCAGGAGTTGTTTTTCCTGGAGGCTGATCTTTACTTCCCGTTCCTGATTAAACAGGTAATCTCCCACGTACTGCTCCAGTACGCTTAGGGGAACATCAACCGTTTTTTCCGGCGTATCAGTGGCCTCAGGCACGGAGGGGGAACCGAAGATCAACGAAAGAATGGGTCTGCCCAAGTCGCGTATGGGTTCTAAATCCCCCCAATTGCTCAGGATGACCAATGACAAACCTTCTTCCGGCAGATGAGCCACAAATGTGCGGAACCCGGCTGGGGTGGAACCGGAGTGCTCGATCAATGTATGGCCCTCCCAATCTGAGACGTTAAGGCCGAAGTTGTAATTAACGGGGGAACCATCCTGGAGCTGACCGGGACTGGTCATCAAATCAAAGAGCTGATTCTCTTTGGCTGAGAACGTGGACATCCATTTTGCCATATCGTTCAAGGAGGCGAAAACTGCGCTGGAGCCAATAAGGGACATGCCATTGTTCTGGTTGAAGGAGAAGTCACCATTGCTCCCATAATAAGCTGTCGCTCGGTTGGGGATCAACCTGCGGGGGGCATCGTTGGCGAAGCTGTTGGTCATGTTTAATGGAGCGAAAATGTTCTCCTGACACCAGTCGACAAAGCTTTTACCGGTAACCCTTTCCACAATAATGGCCAATAAGACGTAGCCAGTGTTGGAGTAATCGTGCTCGGTGCCCGGCGTAAAATTCAGGGCCTGTTGGCGGGAGACGATGCGTAAAGCTACTTCTGCCGTGAATTCTCTGCCGAAATTGCCGACGCCATAAAGCTCCCCGACATCGCGCAAACCACTGGTGTGCTGCAGTAGGTGGGTGAGGGTTATGGTGGTCCCAAAATCCGGTACTTCCGGAAGGTAGGTGCGGACATCTTCCTCCAGGCTGATCTTTTCAGCCTGCACCAACTTTGCAATTGCCATTCCGGTAAATTGTTTGGCGACCGAAGCAAGGTCAAAAACAGAATGCTCCGTGAGTGGAATGCCGTATTCCAGATTAGCCATACCACTGACCTTTTGATAAGGAGCGCTTCCCCGGCGGTGTAAGTAAACGGCAACGCCTGGTCCCTGGTCGCCCACAGGCTTAATCGCCATGGCAATCAGGCTGTCTAGCTGAGCTATTGGTAAATCTGGTTGCTGGTCATAAAGGTTATTCTTTTCGAAGGAAAAGAAAGACAATAGCAGCAGGCTCGCTGATAAACAGGCGCAAAAGTTGGTGTTCTTTGAGAAAATCGTCCGCATGGCTGGGGTTGTTTTGCCATTGGAGTAGCTTTAGCTCCGAAAGGTTACAAGCCAAGCTATAAACTTGAAAGTTAGTGTAACATCCGAAGGTTTTTGCTACATTAAGGAGTAAACAAGCAAACAACCCATGCGAAATTTCGTACCCCTTATCCTCTTTACCTTCTGCTCTTTATTCTTTACCGCCTGCGGTGCTGATGGCAATCTTGATGCCGACCTGATCAAAGGCTACGTTGACCAGTTTCAGGAAGAAATCATGCCGACCAAAGAAGAATTCAGGCAGATGGCGGAAAAGCAAATTGCCCGCCTACCCGCTGACGAACAGGCCGAAGCGCGTGAAGCATTGGCCGAAACGCTCGCCAACTGGCCAACGAACGAACAACTTGACTCTTTGGTCGACGGAGCGGTGTCAGAAATGCCGACCCGCGCTGAATTCGACGAGGCGATGAGCAAACTGTCAAAGGAAATACCCGGTGGTAGTGAGTTGCAGAAAAGTATCGAAGAGGCGATGGACCAAATTCCGGAAGGAGAGGAGCTTAACAAAGCTGTGGAGAAGAGCCTGGAGGAACTGGAGAAGTCAGCTAAAGAGACGCGGGAGGCGATTAAGAAGAATTGATAAAGTGCCTTACTTAACCTCCAGGCTTTTTCGACGTAGTTGGTATTTCGCCAAGTAGGTTCGTTTAGCATTTTTAGGTAGAAAAGAACGACTTATTAGTTTTTCTACATCAGGCTGATTCGTAGCGAAGGCGTCGAGTACTCTTTTGATACGGGCTGTGACCAAACCCAGACGGGAAGCCAGCAGGAGGAAATCTTTACGGCCAGGCCTGCCTGAGTTGTGGTAATCGCCTGGCTTCAAAAGACCGTCTGACATCGCGAAATACTCGTCGTTGATATGAAAACTGGTGTTCAGCAGGTCGTATGCCGGACTGAAAATTAAATCGCCATGAGGTGACCGGAGGAGAGAGAAGTTTTTAAGATGAGCGTCGCCATTGCTGAATACGTAGTTGAATAGAACCAAACGAAAGAATGATTCAAGGATCGGAAACGCTGCTGGAGCAACCTGCTTGATGACCTCTCCCATCACCTCGTAGCTACCTTTGTATTTGTAATCTGAGCCATCTGCCTTTTCGGTTTTGTTGGACAGGGAGGCGAAGTCCTCCATGTGGATTTTTTGTCCGTTAGGTCCGACATCAAACCGTTTGGTGAGGTAAGCAATCTCACCATTCTTAAAGAAAATTACGGAGTTTTTCGCAACCGGTATCCCATACACCTGCGACGCAATTTGCATGGTAAGGTGCTCATTTGCGGGAGCTAGATGGCCATTGCGAAAGCTTGGAATTGGTTTCAAAATGAAGGTTCCGCGCTCCCCGTCAAGTGTTGGACGCAGTTTCAGGCCGTCCAATAGTAGGGAGATCTTAGGCTGCACTCCCGCTATGGAGATGCTCAGGCGACCGCCGATAAATTCTTCCCAGGAAACGTTTCCATTTTGGCGGAAAGGGGAATCGAACGAGAGGAGAGGGCTGACCTTCTTTCCCATAAACAAGTTCCTTTCAGCGGAGCGGCTAAAAGTACCGTCTCCGGGCGTAAGCGTTGAAGGACAAACGTTATGCGGCATCAGTAATCTCGGTATTTCGTAGGGTGAGTGCTCCAATAGTGTCATGGCGGGCAGTTGCCCTGAGCAAGCCGAAGTCATCTCCAGGTGCTATCTTCCATGCTTGTTCCTGGAACTCCCGAAGACTTCCCTCTGATAGCATAGCATAAAAGATAGGGAACAACCATGGAGAAGTGAACAGCTCCACCTGTTTTGGTAAGTTGGGAGTAATGGGGGGAGAATGCCCTGCCACAAACCCAGGATCGTACTGAAAGTGATAAAGACCCTTGTCTGTATCCCAAAGCCGCCCTGCCAGCTCATCCTGATAGTAAATGTCGCTACTTCTCATGCTTGGCGGGTTAAATGGTATGGAGAATCGTCAGTTCTATACGAAAGCCGAGCACCTGTCCCAATTTTAATAGAATCTCAACAGTAGGATTGGTTTGTCCACGTTCTATTTTACGGACGGAATTAGCACTTATGCCAGCCATTTCTGCCAAATCATCCTGTGTGAGTGTGAAGAGTTTTCTTCGCTGGGCGATGAGCGTCCCCATCTCTTTTGTAGTCATTATAATGTTGTTTTGGTGGTTAACAAGTGGTTTTGGATAAAAGTTTACAGCAAAACAACATTATAATGACTATGGACTTGGTAAAAGACTAGTCTAGCGAATTGACCGGACGACCACATTAACGTTGTAGTTCCTCTGCTCCCCGGTTACCCGTAAAAAGTAAACCCCCTCTGCCAAGTGGGCAGGTAGACCCATTTCGACCTTACCATTATTGGTAATTGAAAATGTTCCTTCGGCCATCACTTTACCCTGTGAAGAGTAGAGCATGTAAGCTTTGGTCCCTTCGGATTCCAAGCGAGGAAAAAGAAGGTTGAGTGTAGTACCGGCCAGTGCAGGATTCGGATAAGCATGTATTTTTTCAAGTGAAGTTGGATGCAAATAATCCGGCGCATCAACAAAGATAAATAGTGCACGTTCTGCCGGCGTTAGTGGCCCGAAATCAACGTTCTCCTCCTTGCCATGAACGTAGACCCAGATGTTTGATTCAGGAAATTTACGCGCTACATTAGCCATTTCGCCAAAGCGAAGCGTACTCCCTTCTTCCAGATAAATATGCATCCCGCCTTCGGGGAAGGAGACGGGGTGGAGGAGGCGGAGCGTATTGTTGCAGAGGGGAAGCAAAATCTTCTGGTAAGCGTAAGCGAACAAACAGCGGCCGCGAAAAATCGTAAGTATCCAAGTCTAATTCAACTCTACGTGTGCCGTTCCGAACGAAAAGCGGGCACCAGTTACTATCAATCGGCCCATCGTAGGTGTTGTCCAAGGTCTGAAAAACTTCATAAGTAGTGGGGAAAATACCGGTTATAGCCGTATCATAGGAGCAGGTGCTTTCAGTGAAGTCATCCTGGAAGCCGATGCCCCACTGGGCGGAAAGTGTGAAGTTGTAGGTGGTAAACAAAAAGACGGAAATAGCAAGCAGATGTTTCAAGGTGTAAAGGTGTTAGTTCACGCTGAAGATAAGAGGATATTAATTAAATTAACGGTGGTTTGCGGGGATTGGCCAATCTATCGGCAGGCAAATGCTAAAAAAAAAACGGCCCGCCCAGAACATGATGTTTGGGCAGGCCGTGTGTTCGTTTTCGATGACTCCAAGGGTAGACTATGAACTAAGTGCTACCAACTATGAACTACTTAAAGTCCAAGCAGTAGTAGCGTAGGATCTTCCAGCAACTTAATCACCTTCACCAGGAAGGTAACGGAGCTGGAGCCATCGATCACGCGATGGTCATAGCTAAGGGCGAGGTACATCATAGGGCGGATCACCACTTCACCGTTGACGGCTACTGGCCGCTGGATGATGTTGTGCATGCCCAAAATGGCGCTCTGTGGCTGGTTGATGATGGGCGTAGAAAGCATGGAGCCAAATACACCACCATTGGTGATGGTGAAGGTGCCACCCTGCATTTCTTCGATGCTGAGCTTATTGTTGCGCGCGCGGCCAGCAAGATCCTTCAGGTTTTTCTCAATATCGGCGAAATGGAGACTTTCAATATTGTTGATCGGTGGAACAACAAGGCCAGTAGGCGTAGAAACCGCGAAACTGATGTCAACGTAATCGTGGTAGATCAGGCTCTTACCGTCTGCACCCATGTGGGCGTTCACGTCGGGCATTTCCATCAGTACCTGGGCACAAGCCTTAGCAAAAATGGACATGAAACCGAGTTTAACACCATACTTGGCGACAAACTGTTCTTGAACTCTTTTGCGCAGTGCCATCACCTCACTCAGGTCCACCTCGTTGAAGGTAGTGAGCATGGCCGTTTCGTTTTTGGCAGCTACCAAACGACTGGCGATGGTCCGGCGCATGCGGCTCATCTTCTCCGTGCGTTCTCCACGGCTGAAGGCAGTAGAAGCGGCAGCAGCTTTTTCAGGCGCGGCCGCAGGTGCAGGGGCTGCTTTTTGAGGAGCAGGGGCCGGAGCGGCAGCAGCTTTCTGTGCATCTTCCTTGGTTATTCTGCCATCACGGCCAGTACCGGAAACGGCGCTGGCATCAACGTTGGCTTCGCGGAGGATCTTCCCAGCTGCGGGGCTGGGGGTGCCGGTAGCGTAGTTAGAGGCCGGAGCTGCCGGAGCTGCGGGAGCTTTAGGGGCTGGTGCAGCAGCTTCTTCCTTTGGGGCATCTCCGCCGGCAGGGGCCGCAGCACTGGTGTCGATCTTTGCCACAAGGGCACCAATCTCCAGGTCGTCGCCTTCAGCAGCGACGTGGACGATACGGCCAGCGGCTTCCGCCGGAAACTCCAGCGTTGCTTTATCAGATTCAAACTCACAAATAGGCTCGTCGAGCTCAACATAGTCGCCATCGGCCTTTAACCATTCAGAAAGGGTTACTTCGGTGACGGACTCCCCGATTACCGGGACTTTCATTTCGACAATACTCATTGGGCAAGATTTTTAAGCTAATGATCGGGGGTAAAACACAGCTTCGCCGCTGAGGTTGAACGTTTGACCACAAGACTTTTGGTTGTTTGGGCAAAGGTCGACAAATTTATTCTTTGGAGCAACAGGAAGCTTACGATTACCCTTTGCCCCTCCACCTTGCCATCAAACCTTCTTTGCATCCTGCGTTCGCGCCCAAAAAAAGGGCCGTCTCCGAAAACGAAGACGGCCCGTGAATAGGTTAGGAACACCGTATAAACAAGGTGGTCCAAAGACCTGAATTAGGGAGGCTCCCTTAACTTAGGTCAAATCATTAAAGCGTGAACCGCAAGCGAGCAAATGCATAGCGCCCGTTGGCACCGAACTGCTGCGACCGGCGGCTGTAGAGAAAGCGACCACCTGACTGGTTGCCCTCAATGTTGAGGTCCGGGTAGACATCGAGGAGATTGTTGGCACCAATCGTAAAACCAAGACGATCACTAAACTGGTAGCCAAGGCTGAGGTCCGTTATGGTCTTACCGGCAAACTCCTGGTCGTTGTCTACATTGTTGGTGGCTTCGTTTACTGAACCGAAGTACACGTTGCGGAAGAAAACCGTCAACTTGTCTAGCTTATAGTTGAGGGTAAGGTTAACTTTAGTCCGCGGCACGGCGCTCTCCAGGAAAACCTGGCTGGTCCGATCGAAGTAAGTGTTTTCCAGACCTTCAAGTACAGAGCTGGTGTTTACCTCCTGTAGGGTGGTTTGGGCAAAGGTGGCAGCAAGGCTTGTATTGAGGCGGCCGTTGCCGAGCTTACCGTTGTGTGTCACTACAACGTCGAGACCGCTGGTACGAGAGTCGATAGCATTGGCGAAGAAGGCCGCCCGGTTGGCGTTAGCCTGCTGTAACAAACGGCTGATCTCTTGCTCCTGCGGGGTGTCATCTCCGCCCTGGAACTGGCCAGTGAGTACAACCCGGTCCTTGATGTCAATGATATACCCATCAATGGTGATGGACAGATTGGCGTTGGGAATCCGACCAGTGAAACCACCACTGAAGTTGGTGCTTTCTTCTTGTTTGAGCTGGGGAATACCAAGCAGTTGGGCTGGCCGGCTGTCATTGTTAAACACGCCGACTTCAAAAGCTTCACCATCCACAAAAACGGTGGAGGTGGAGTTGAAGTTGAGCTGATGCAAAGACGGCGCCCGGAAGCCGGTGCTAGCCGCTGCGCGGAAAGTCCAGTCATCAGAAATTTTGTAGCGCGTCGTCAGTTTACCGTTAATGGTAGAGCCAAAGTCACTGTAGTTCTCAAAGCGAGCAGCTATTCCAAGTAGGAATTTATCGGTGAGGTCTGCTTCCAGGTCACCGTAGAAACCGACACTGTTGCGGAAAGCATTCACTTCATTATCGGGGCTGAAACCAGGGAAGACCTGGGAACCACCGGGCCGCGAACGTCCGAGCGGATCAAAAATAGTGCTGATTGGCCCCTGGCCGTCCTGGATGAGGATGGTGTCACCACCGTTGGTCTCGAATTGAGTAGCCAGGCCGTAGTTGGTATAGCTGGCTTCTTCACCGGCGTTGATGCGGTAGTTCTCCAGCCGGTATTCGCCGCCAAAAGCGACGTTTAGTCCAGCGAAAATATCACTAAAGTAGCGGCGTACGTCAAGGTTAGACGTATTCTGTGCGAAGCTGAAGCCACCGGCGTTGAAAGAGGTGGGAGAGCCCGACTCCAAACTGGCGTTGAGGGTATTGGTGATTAGGTAGTCAAAGCCATTAGTGCCATAAACGTTGCTGAAATCGACGTCCCAACCTTCGTATTGCCCTTTGATGCCCATACCCATGCTGGCATCGTTGATGTTAGAGTTGATCTCTGGAAGGAAACCATTAGGGTAGATGTCGGTAACCGTCCTGCTCTGGTTTGGCAGGCGGTAAAAACCTGCGGCGTTACCCCGGCGGTAGTTAAGGCCACCGAAGGCATAAACCTCGGCCTGCTCCGCAACCGGAAGGCTAAAGTTGAGCATTACCCCACCATTACGGATGGCAGACTGCCCCACGCGCATGTTGAAATCGCTACGGACGAGGCCTCGGCGTACGAGCTCTGCGTCGGTAATGTCTTCGTCAGCTGCTGCTCCGGAAGCGGGGTTGTTGTAGCCGCTGAAAATAGTACCTCGCCACTCTTTCATCCGGTTAGTGTATTCCCTGTTGTCGAAGGTGCCGGTAAGGTTGATGAACCCGCCCTGGTCGCCAATGGGTAAGCCATAGTTGGCACTGAGTTGGTTGAACTCTCCGTCGGCGGTGCCGTCCTGTTCCGGGATTTCTCCACTTAAGTAAGCACCGGTTTCGGCGGTAAAGGATAGTCCTTTATCATCTTTCAAGATGATGTTGATCACGCCAGCAATAGCATCGGAACCATATTGGGCGGAAGCTCCGTCGCGTAAAATCTCAATGCGCTCAATGGCGGCTACGGGAATGGAGTTAAGATCTGTACCTACGTTGCCACGGCCAAAGGTGCCGTTGACATTGACCAGAGAGGTATTGTGCCGACGTTTACCGTTGATAAGGACAAGCACCTGATCGGGGCCTAGTCCACGTAATGAGGCAGGGTCGATGTGGTCCGTACCATCAGAGATCGTCTGGGTATTGGAACTGAAGCTGGGAGCTACAAAATTGAGTAACTGGTTGACGTTGGTTTGGGCAGAGGAAGAGACGAGTTCCTTCACATCGACAATGTCGACCGGAACAGGAGTGGTCAGTTTGGTCCGGCCAGCGGACCGGCTGCCGATCAGGACAATCTCATCCAGGTCATTGCCTTCGGCAAGGACAACGTTGAGCTCGTCGGAGGTGCCGATGGTCAACTCCTGAGTGCCAAAGCCGAGAAAGGAGAAGACAAGGGTATTGGATCCGTCGGGTACTTTGATGTCGTACTTGCCATCATAGTCGGTTACGGTACCAAGACTTTGGCCCTTAATGGTGACGTATGCGCCGATGAGCGGTTCGCCCTGTTGGTCTGCCACTGTCCCCGTAATGGTACGTTGGGCAAGGAGGGTTGCCGTTGTGATGAATACACAAAGACAAAGTAGTAGTAGCTTTTTCATAAATAATGAGTTTGATTAAGAAGGCAAAGAAAAAAGGAGTCGAAAACTCCAAATTGAGCCACCGACGCCAAATTGCTGGACGTGACGACTATATCTGAAAAGACCGTTATTGACGTTGGCACTATGGGTGTGTTCGTCCGGGTATACGTTGAATACATTGTTGCCGCTGAGAAAGGCCTTTATTCTTGGGCTGAAGCGAAAACCAAGGTCAAACCCTGTTACCCATTTTGCTGCGAAAAGTTGATCCCGGCTTTCCCGTTCGCCAGTGAACGTATTTAATGCCCAGTTGCTGGGGGTTCCGTCGGCAGGGTGGTGGTATCGGACAGCCCCAAAACGTACACAGTGGGAGGCCAGCTGCCAACGATCATTTTCCCAATTCATCCCAAGTACAAGTTTGCTGTTGGGTTGTCCGCGTTCCAGGCGGTTACGATCTTCGCGGGTGAAAATGTCCATGGCCTGCGAGGAGAGGTCGGTGGGTAAGGAAAGGTCGAGTAGGCGGGTTCGATTTAGGCTGATTGCGGTACGTAGCTGCAAGCGGCTATTAGGCAGGGTAATGCGATAGCGAGTTTTGACTTCCACCCCTTGGGTACGGGTATTGAGAGCATTGAGGAAAAGCTGAGCAAGGTCTGTTTCAATGAAGTTGGCGTAGGCCGGAGGGAGCTCAGCTGTAGCAAATCGACTAGAAAGAATAAGCCGGTCACGAAGGTTGATCTGGTAAGCATCGAGGCTGAGTTGCCAGTGTTTACCCGGAGCCCAAGCCAATCCTGTACTCAGGTGCCTTGCTCTTTCACTTCGTAGGGG
Organism: Lewinella sp.; assembly: GCA_045110355.1. GTDB lineage: Bacteria > Bacteroidota > Bacteroidia > Chitinophagales > Saprospiraceae > Neolewinella. Next base: position 16,349 of record JBGCFZ010000503.1, read on the forward strand.
CGCGCCTCGTAGCCTTTGTGGTAAGATTTGGGCAGTGCCCAGGTGAGCTACTCGCCGGGCAACGAGCTCGGCGCCTTGTGGGACAAATTGTACGGATACATTATTAAAGAATAATTGTGGTAGGGAAGGAGCCCGATAACCAAGACCAATAGAGGTATGGAACGATAGGTTTTTACGCAAATGATACTTGCTGGCCAGTTTGCCACTGGCGGGCAAACCATAGTCCGGGTAGTACTCCCAACGGGCTCCGGCTTCCAGCGACCATTTGGTGTTTACTTCCCATTCTGCCTGGGCATAGAGGGCAGCGTTAAGACGGTGGTATTGCCCGGCATTGGTTGGGCGATATCCAGGAAAAACCTGAATGCCTCCCTCCTTAGGCTCCCCCGTTGCGGTGGTATCTCCGTATTGTTGCCAAGACCACTCATCGCCGGCACGCTGGGTATAGGTTTCAAGGCGGGTCTGTAGGCCCAACGCTAAATGGAGTGGACGTTTTCCTTCGTATTCCCGGCTGATGTCGGCGTTTAGAACATGCTGTTGGTATTGAATGCCACCGGCCCGGGCATTGGTGGGGGACGCCGTGCCCAAGGAAGCATTGTTGGAGTTATTGACGGTGTAACTCATCGCATTGCCGCCGAAATTATGGCTCAGGTCAATCATCCATTCCTTATGTTTTCCCCGCAGGCCATTGACGATAGAGAAATCGTAGATGTCTGTTTGTATCTCCGGAGAAAAACCGTCGGGGTAAAGACCAGACTGGCGTCGTTCCTGATACGGGAAACGGTAGAAGCCTACCGATCGACCGAGGCGGTAGTTCCCACTTACCTGCCCGTATGCGTGAAAGCCTTTACCTTTTGGGGAAGCCCAGTTGAGGAATACCCCCAAGTTGTCAACTGCTGCACTACCAATCTCCATTACCCGCTCGCCACCATAGCCCGTCTGGCTAAAGAATGAAGCGCGTCTGCTCGGGTCTTCATCCCGGGCGTCGCCATATATTGGCCCGGTGTAGGCACCGGAACGGTTGATGGCATCCCGGTGATTCCAACGAAGACTTAGGCCTACGAAACCGTCGTGGGCCAGTTTCCAGGCGTGGTACCCATCGAGGTTTATCTGCCCGCCGTCACCGGCCGTAGTTGCTCCGCCAGAAAGGCTTAGCGTTGAGGGGCTGTCACCATCCTTAAGGACGAAATTGATTACGCCCGCAATGGCATCGGTGCCGTACTGCGCTGCCGCTCCGTCGAGGAGAATTTCCACACGTTTTACTGCCGCCTGGGGAATGGCGTTGAGGTCTACGCCCACACTACCTCGGCCGATGGTGTTGTTAATATGTACCTGGGCGCTTTGGTGACGGCGTTTACCGTTGATGAGCACGAGTACCTGGTCGGGGGAAAGCCCTCTTAAAGTAGCGGGATCTACATGGTCGCTACCATCACTGATGGTTTGGTAAGTAGAGAAAAAGGAAGGGGCAAGGTATTGCAGGCTTTGCCCAAGTTCTCCACCTGGCACCTGCGTCAGCGCCGCAGACGTCACTAAATCAGCTGCGCTGGAACCGTGCAAGAGCGGTTTTGGAGGGAAGCGAGTACCTACGACAATGACTTCTGCTAAATCCGCATCTTCAGACAGATTATAGTTCCGCCGGTGTTGCTGGCCATAGGCCAGGAAGAGGGACTCATGGATTGAACCATAGCCAGTATAACTGACCACAATCCGGGTTTGCCCGCCGGGGAGCGCTAGTTTAAAACGGCCACGTAAATCGGTGACAGTTCCTCGCTGGCTGCCTTCTACGAAAACGTAAGCGCCAGCCAGTGGTGTGCCCCGTTCATCTTTTATCCAACCTTCTACGAATGTCTTGGCACTTACCGGTTTGAGCAGGAAGAATCCATTTTTTTGTGGGCGAACCACTAGCCCCCACCGCTTTTGCCAACTTTGGAACAGGGTAGTGTCTGGTTGTAGCTTGGCGGCTTCGGCGGCAGATAAATAGATCCCTTTCAGCGTTTGGGACTCGTACAAAAAGTGCAGGTCATCATCGTGCTCCCAGGTTTTTAGGATGGAGGTGAGCGGTACCGAAAGACTGTCTTGTGCTACCAACCTGTCGGCTGCAGCAAAGGCAGTCAGGAGAAAAGCGACGAAGAAAAGATACTTGGTGGACACGCGAAGGTTGAATTTTTAGTGCATAAAATTTTGATTGCAGGCATAGCTCGCCTACTCCACCCAGAGGTAGATTGTCTTTTAGCAACGCATTTTTTATTTACTCGAAAACCACAAGCTCTTCCGATGACGTAACCGGCTGGTCAAGCAAACGAGAGAGGGCATTTATTAGTTCGTTCAGCTCGTCAGCAGGCAGGCTGCCGGAGAGCTTCTTGTCAGCAAAGTGAATATCCTTAAAGACAACTTCGACGCCGAAGTTAGCGGTAATCCGTGCGGCGATATCACTCAATGGAGTCTCGTCCAAAACCCAGTGGCCTTCCCGCCAGGAGGTGTAATAACGAAGGTCTTTGTTTGCCTGCTGCTGGATTTTTCCTGCCTCACTTACGGTCGCAACCTCCCCGGGAGTCATGGTAGTTTTAGCCGAAGCACTTTGCAGGCTGACACTACCTGATTCAAGCGCGACGACCGGGGTGTCATTGCGGTTGAGTACATTAAAACGTGTTCCTAAAACCGCTACTTTAGCCTTGCCTGCACGAACTACGAAAGGGCGGTCAGGAGCGTGTGCTACGGCGAAAAAAGCTTCCCCTTCCAGGCGGATAGCCCGTTTTTGAGGGCTCCACTCTTCTACATAAAGGTAGGAGTTGGCTTGCAGGTCAATGATTGTCCCATCGTCTAGTTTGACGGAAGAACGCTCCGCAAAATCAGTATGGTAGTCGGCCCTGCTACCCACGTAAGTCCAGGCAAGCCCGGAAGTGAGTAAGAGTAGCAAAGTCGCTGCTATAGCCATCCATTTTCGGGGGCGGGGCCGCAGGTGCAAAGAACGGACGGGGGCTGCCGCCGGTCGTTGCTGAACCAGGCGTTGCCAGTCAGTGTCGATTTGTGCTCGTGGAATCGGAGCAGGGATCAAGTCGAGATCTTTGACGAAATCGATGGCCTGTTGAAGCCTGATCCGTTGTTCCTCATCACCATTGGCGAGTTGGGCCCAGCGATTATCCTCAGATTCTCGCTTTCCATGTACCCAGGCAACAAAGTCAGAATCCGCCGCTAAAGACGCAATCTCGGGCAGGTACCGCTGCATGTAATTGATTTTTTTAAAATGTAATTGTTCGGATTGAAAGCACCGCTACAAACAGGCCACTGGTTATTTTGAGTTAGTGGGGGTGTTCATTAGCTTTTGTTTGAAGAACCTTCAAGCAAGCCCAAATTACCTCATTCAATAGGGAGACGTGGTAATTAGACTTTTGTACTCACTATTTTTTAAGTTTTTTTAATTTCTTTTCGTAACCGGCGTAAACCCTGGCTCAAATAGTTCCGGATGGACTGGTACCGGAGGCCGGTCAGTGCTTCAATGTCGGGGTAAGAAAGCTGCTGGTAAAACCGAAGGAGTATGATCTCCCGTTGAGCAGGAGAGAGCGTGGTAAGAGCCGCTACGAGCTGACGCTGACGCTCATCCGTAGTCTCCCTTAATATCAGCATTTCCTCGATGTTTGGGGCAGCGGTAACGAGCAAGTTTGGCAAGAGTAGGGGAGAACCGTCCTCGGATTCCTCCGATAGAGAGATGGTGCGCGTCCGGACTGCTTTTCGGCGCTGATCAGTCAGCTCATTGCCGAGCATTCGTAGGAGGTAGCCTTCGGGCGCGTCAAGCTTCTTAGGGAGACTGTCACGTTTCTCGAAAAGGTGGATGAATACTGTCTGGATTAGATCCCGGCTCATGTCATCATCACCACCAGTTATGCGAAAAGCATAGCGGTAAAGTGCTTGATAGTGCTTGCGGAACAGACGTTCGTCACTTCCTGCTATACGGTCGGTAAAAGCAGCCCATATTTTGGGCATAGTGGCAGTTGCTTAGTTGGAAAAGGTGATTGGAAAATCACGGCGAGAGCGACTAAGATAAGCATAAAAACAGGTTATAGTTTACAGATTGGAGGCGCTGAGTCATGAAACCTGCAATTTGTAACCTATAACCTGTAACCTGTTTTTGCTGTAGAGGCAGGAGTCGAACCTGCAAGGGGTTGTTAGCCTTGAACTGTTGCTCCGGAGAGGCAAGCCCCTTGCGGAGCATCAATTCGTGGTTTATCCGTGGTTCCCCACCCGCGAGACAAGCGGGCATGGCTGCCAGTTTCATCACTCTACAATTTTAGTAACTAGGAGCTAGCTTCTAGTTCCTAGCTTCTAGCTTCTAGCTCCTAGCTCCTAGCTTGGCTGTAAGGGCAGGAGTCGAACCTGCAAGAGGTAGTTAGTCGTTAATTCATCGCTCCGGAAGAGCCGGGCCCTGCTAGAGCCGTGAATTATGATTTATCCCAGATTCCTCACCCGCGAGACAAGCGGGCATGGCTGCCAGTTTCATCACCTTACAATTTAGGAACT
>JBGCFZ010000504.1:0-6120 GCA_045110355.1 Lewinella sp.
CTGCGAAAAACCGATGGGTTTGAACCTGGCGGAGGTGGAGCAAGTAGTGCGCGTAGCCCGGGAACAGAAGGTATATTTGATGGAGGCCTTATGGACACGATTTTTACCGAGTACCCTGAAGTTGAAGGAAATGATCGATGCGGGGGTAATCGGTTCAATTGAAAGTATTCGCGCTGATTTTGGCTTTCGGGCCAAGGACCTTGAGCTTGCGCTTACACCTTCCCCTGCACCTGCGGCCGCGCCTGATGAAAAGAGCAGTAGCCCTACACCAGTGCTGGGGAGAAACCGCATCCTGAACCCTGAACTCGGGGGTGGCGCATTACTGGACATCGGCATCTACCCACAGTTCCTTTCCCAATTCCTACTGGGATCCCCTGAGGAAATTACAGCGACTGCCCGCCTCTCTCCCCAAGGCGTGGACATCGACACTTCGGTGACTTGCCGCCACGCCGGTGGTCAGCTGAGCCATAATTACAGTACCGTTCTTGGCGTTACCAAAACCGAAGCCCTCATCATTGGCAGCAAGGCTAGTATCCACTGGCACACCCGCTGGCATGAGCCTACCAGTTTTAGCTTGCTGAAGGGCAAAGATATCCCGCCGGAAAATTTCTACTTCGACTATGGTGGAGCAAACGGCTACCGCTACGAAGCCGAGGCCGTGATGGCAGACGTACGCGCCGGGCGGACAGAAAACGCCCTTTGGTCGCTTGATGACAGCCTGGCACTGCACCGGACGCTGACGGAAGTGCGGAAGATGATTGGGGTTAGGTATCCCGGAGAAGACTCGTAATTCCGCTTAAGGGACCATAACTGACTTTTCCGTTCTCAACATCCTAAAAACTTCTTCATGAATGCTTTCCTCTTGCTTTGCGCTTCTTTCTTTTCCTGGTCCTTGCCGCCAGCTAACCCGACAGACATTTGAGTTAATATCCCCACCGTAGAGCAGGAAGCTTCTTATGTATGGATGACCATTCGGGACACTCCCTTTTTTGACCAGAACAACTATCAGGTCAAACTACCTGAAGGTGCCCTGATAAAAAAGTTAACGGCGAAAGCCCGATCCAGTGGTCTGGAAGAAACGGATTACGCCAGTATAACAACATCGCAACTTTATCCTACCATCCTGACATATTTACAAAACTACTCGCTACCCATTATGATAGATTACCTTTCCCTGAACCACGACCAGTGGAACCAACGCACCCTGGCCCACCTCACTAGTGAATTCTACGACGTCCCCGGTTGGCTGGCGGGAGCAGAAAGCCTGAAGGCACCTGAACTGGCCCTCTTACCAGCGGATCTCACCGGATTAAAAATTTTGCACTTGCAGTGTCATTTCGGACAGGACACCCTGAGTTTTGCCCGCCGGGGTGCCATCGTCACCGGCGTTGACCTGAGTACCGAAGCCATCAAAGCGGCCAATGAATTAGCCGACAAAGCCGGCCTCGAAGCCCGTTTCATTAACTGCGACCTCTACAGTCTGCCCGAGTACCTGACCGAAGATGCCTCTTTCGATATCGTCTTCACCTCTTACGGCACCATCACCTGGCTGCCTGATCTCGACAAATGGGCTACCATCGTTGCCCGTTACCTCAAGCCTGGCGGCCAATTCGTCTTCGCCGAATTCCACAACATGGCCTACCTCTGGAACGACGACCGTACGGCTATTAAATATCCCTATTTTAACCCCGAGCCCATCGTAGAACCCATCACCAGCAGTTATACCGATAACAGTGCGGAGGTTTCAGGAACGGAAGTGAACTGGGACCACACCATTAGCTCAGTAGTCAATGCCCTGATCGGTGTTGGACTCACACTCCGCAGTTTCCACGAGTTTGATTACTCGCCGTACGATTGCTTCGACGATATGGTACCCGCGGGAGAGCCGGGGCACTGGCATCTGCGGCAGATGCCGGGGCTGATTCCACTGGTGTATACATTGGATTGTGTGAAGTAGGGTGCAGGTTAATGGGTAGGTCTTTCTGACCGACCGACTTAAGAGCGTGAACTGGTCGTCAAGCGCAGTCAGGGCGCTTTATACTGGGCTCGGCCACCCCAGGTGATTTTTGCTGGTCGCTTTTTGCGGCTCACTTCGTTAAAAAGCCTCGCCAACACTATGGTGTTGCCTACGTTTTTTGCCTCGTGAGTCACAAAAATAGCCTCAGCAAAATTTCACCTCTGGTGACTGAGTCCAGTATAGTTTTTGTTCTAATGATGCTCCGTTAGCACAGTTATGGGCTAGGGCTATTTGGTCAAGGGGCATATAAGCAAGTAGGCAGGCCTGGGTCAGAATGTCCGTTTTTTACCTTTTCTGCTTTATTGGTCCAGACTAGTTTTGGGCGAGGAATTAATTACATGATGCGCATCTAAATTTCCGAGCGGGATGGTTTTGACCATCACCGCACTACTATGTTCAACCCATAACTCATCTACCAATGTTAAAATCTTTCCATTTCCTGGTCCTTACTATGGGCCTGCTATTATTTTCCTGTGAAGGAGATAAAATTCAGCCATCACCCACAACGCTAAATCCCGAACAGCAACTGCAAAAGAAAGTCCAACAATTTGAGGCGGAGCTTGAGCGCGAGCTAGCCGAGATGGAAACAGAGGGCGCAATTGGCCTTCGTTCTCAAATAGTACTTCCGGCTGGTTCCATCGATGGCCTGGCAGCAGCTATTGAAGAGGCAGGCCCCGGCGGCACCGTGTTGCTGGAAAGCGGCCCGCACGTTGAAACCGGCACCGTAAACATTGATCATCGTATTCGCCTCATAGGCGAAGACAACGCCACCCTCATTTTTGATAGTGCCCCACTGGAGGTGGCTGGGAACATTGAGGTGGGGCTACACTTTCTGGATGCAAATAGATCCGTGGTAAGGAATATTGATTTCCGGGTCGCTGGTGCCGTCGGCGGCACGGCCATCCTGCTACAAAACAGCCACCGTACGATGGTCACCCGTTCGAGTATGGAAGATTTCCAGTTCGGTGTTCTCATTGAACGAAGTGATCGGGTCTTCATTACCCATAATGATATTGCCGTCAGCGATCTTTGGCAAGTTGGGGCTCCCATCGTTCAATCTTTTGGTATCGTAGCCATCAACGGGCGGGACGCCAGGGTGTATGCCAACCGCCTGAGTGGAGGTGTTACGGGAATTTGGGCCTGTGACAAGAACGGATACATAGCACGCAACGAATTTTTCGGCAATCTTCAAGGAATCATTTTGTGTCGCGTACCCGCCGAATACAATTACAGGTTACCTGATGGCTATCTACTGGCAGCGGACCTATCCTGTACTAACTGGGCGGTATTCCTCAATGAATCTCACGACAACCTCGACTACGGTTACCAGGTGATTGACGGTGCAAACAATAATTTCCTGCTCGCTAATACGGCCAGGGACAACCTATCGGGAGCTTACGAATTCGCCGGAGATACGGAGCGTTTCGGGCTTGGTATAACGCCCACCAGTTTTGAAAACACCGCCCTGATTTTCAGTAATGATGCCTACCTAGATTGTGGAGCCGACAATATAATAATCGGCGGAAGTGCACTTGACAATACCAGCGGAAATTGCTTTTAAGTACTTAAAGCCTTAACTTAAATATTGAACCGGTTGCGGGAGGCAAGCTCCTGCAACCGGTTTCAACTACCCCTGGTTCCTTTAACTCACCAAGAGAATTGGTCTAAAACACCAACCCCGTGTTTGAAATGAAATGCTACCTTCCGCAGGCTGCGTTGCAACCTTATGTACAGTGTTACGTCAGTCTGAAACTCCCCGAACTATTGCCCGTGCCAATGGTGGAAACCACCCCTCCGCTCCCCACCAAAGCAATTATGTTCTGGTTTTATGAGGACCCTACCCACGTCATCAACTCACAAGGCTTAGACCAGCAAGCGCCCCGGGCCTTTATCGTTCCGCAGTGCTATTACCCCAACACTTGCACTCACAGCGGAAGGCAGGAATTTTTCACCATCACCTTCTGGCCCGGAAAGATGCGTCACCTTTTCCGTTTCCCCTGGCTGGAAGTGGCCAACTATTATATTGACATCAACGATACCGGAGACCAGGCCTTCATCGACTTTGCCCGCCGGATCGAAGACACCAACTCATTAGCTGAGCGGGTCCGCCTTTCCGACGATTTCCTACTCAGTCGGCTACCTCGCCACGACACACCGTTGGACCGTATGCAATTAGCACTAGACAACCTGTCTTCCAATCAGCCCGCTTCCGTCCGTGACCTCGCCAGGTCTTTACACTTATCCGAACGTCAATTCCGGCGGCGATTCAAGGAAACCTTTGGCATCAGCCCCGTAAACAGCCGACGTGTGATGCGGTTCCAAAAAGCTTTTGACTGGATGAAAAACCATACAGGTGCTACGTTGATGGACGCAACCGAGGCCTTCTCCTATACCGATCCTTCTCACCTTTATAAAGACTACCTACACTTTACAGGAGAGTCTCCCCGGCAATTTTTAGAGCGGGAACTACATAACTTTAAATGGATCAACTGGCGTGAAAACTACTGGCAATAGTTACAGATCATCAGGCTTCCAGGTAAACAGAACGTAAACAGAGTTAACCTTCGTCGATCAAATCTGCCCTTTGGTCTAATTGACTCCCGGAGGTAAGCTGCCCGACATCCCATTGGTTGGTAGCAACTTACTTTTATCTCCTGTATCAGATTAAGTCTAACCAAATTCAAGGGACCAAAATGAAATTTTTCAACTTTATTGCCATCGCCATTCTGGCTTTGGCCATCACTGCCTGTGGCAGTGAGCCCACCACTAACGTCGTTGCCGACGATACCCCACACGGCCTCATCCTGGCCAACATGGACACTACCAAGAGCCCTAAGGACGACTTCTACAGTTTCGTCAATGGCACCTGGGCAAAGGAAACAAAAATCCCCGATGACCGAACCATCTGGGGCGGTTTCGGCGTCCTCTCAAAAGCTACGTCTGACGACGTACTGGCTATCCTGAACAAGGCAAAGGAAAGTGGTAAATATGCTGCTGAAACCGACCAGGCAAAGGCCCTCGCCATCTTCGCTACCAAGATGAATACTGATGACCGTAATCAGCTGGGCGTTTCTCCCTTACAGGCTGCCCTAGCTGACATTGACGCCATCGAAACCGTTGCTGACCTTCAGCAAGTGTTAGCGACCAATCCCGTCGTCGGTTCTCCTTTCATTAGTCTATCCGCTTTTCCCGACCTCAATAACAGCGCGGTAAATGCTGCCTACGTTGGACCCAACGGCCTTGGCCTTCCTGACCGTGACTTCTACCTGGAGCAGGACACCAAGTCCAAAGAGATCCGGGAAGAGTACGTCAACCACGTTTCCCGGATGCTACAATTCCTCGGAGATGAGGAACCAGTGGCGATGGCGTCGGCAAAGAAGATTCTCGACTATGAGACCACACTGGCTGAGCCACGCTTAGACAAGGTTCAGAGCCGGGATGCGCGCAACTTCAACAACCCACGGACCATCGCAGAGGTACAGGAAATGATTCCGTCTATGAACGTGAAGAAGTTTCTTTCCGACCTCGGAGTGCGGGAAGACCTCGACACCATCATCGTTACCCAGCCCAAGTATATGGCTGCCATGCAGGAGTTCCTGACAACCACTCCCATTGAGGATGTTAAGACGATGCTGCGTTGGCATACCATGGCGGATGCTTCCGGTAGGCTGACGACAGAGATTGAAGATGCCAACTGGGAATTTTACGCCAAGTACCTCAACGGTGCCAAGGAAAAACGTCCGGCCGATGAACGCGCGCTCAATACCGTTAACGGAACGGTGGGAGAAGCTCTTGGCCAGCTTTACGTCGACGAAAAGTTCCCTCCGGAAGCTAAAGCTAAGGCGGAAGAAATGATTGCCAACGTGATCAAAGCCTACCAGCAGCGTATTGAGAAACTTGACTGGATGAGCCCCGAGACTAAAACCAAGGCTATTGAAAAGCTGGACAAGTTCACCGTCAAAATCGGTTACCCAAATGAATGGGAGGATTATGGCAAAATGGAAGTAAGTGCGGACAAGTCTTACTTCGATAACATGGCCGCCGTTGGCAAATGGAGCCGGGATAAGAACTTCGCGGATATTGGGGAGCCCGTGGATAAAACG
>JBGCFZ010000505.1:0-11187 GCA_045110355.1 Lewinella sp.
CGGTCGGCCAGTAATTGCGTGTCTTCAGCACGCGTTAATTGGTCCAGCAACCGGACCAACAGCAAATAAGCTTCCAGAGGATCGGCAGCAATGATGGCCGCCATCTGAGCACTGACTTGTTGTGCAGTGCGTTCCGAAAACCGTACACCCCGTTCAGCAGTGATCAACAGTTGCCTGATCTTGGCAAACTCCGGCTGCTCCCCAAATAGCGATGCACTCCACTGAATGACCAAAGAGTTGGCCGGTTCGCCTTCGGTGGACACATTGCGCCAGCAATGAGGTAGGTTCGCCCCAAGTAATACGAGGTCTCCCGGTTCAAAATCCGCAAGATGGTTGCCCACGTAGCGAATACCATTGCTGCTTTTGATGTAAGTCAACTCATATTCTGGATGGAAATGCCAGGGAGCATCAAAGGCTTCCGCCTCATACTCGAAGGCCAGAAAGGACTGCTCAGGCGCAACGGTTATTTTTTCGAGGGAAGCTTTCATTTGGGGTGAAAAGTAGTCTATTCGTTGTTAAAAAACAGAGTAGCGAAGGGTATCGGCGACAAAATAGAGTGTAAACCTGCAAAAAGAGGATAATTTGGACCTAAAGGAATCGGCTACCTTTGGCGGTGGCAATACTCCAAAATGCATTAAAAATCAATAAATGACAACCCCACTGACCTGCCATGCCGCCGTTGCAACGGGCAATGGAAGTTTCTCCATAGAAGAGGTGGTGGTGGCGCCGCCAAAGGCGGACGAAGTAGTCGTCCGCATGAGAGCCGCAGGCCTTTGCCATACCGACCATGATTCGCTAAGCTGGGGTAAACCCATCGTGATGGGCCACGAAGGGGCTGGCGAAGTTTTTGCCGTTGGGCCCGGGGTGACGGACTTTCAAGTTGGAGACAAAGTGATCCTCAACTGGGCGACGCCTTGCTACGATTGCTTCCAGTGTAAGCTCGGTAATGAACACATCTGTGAACAAAACTCACCGGTCGTTGCCGGTGGCAACGGATTCACCCCCGGCCACGCCCACCTGAAAGGTACGACCTGGAAGGGCCAACCCATCGAACGGTCCTTTAATCTGGGAACCCTTGCGGAATATGCCATTGTGAAGACTTCCGCACTGGTGGGGATGACGACAGATGTCCCATTCGCTTCCGCGAGTATCGTCAGCTGCGGCGTGATGACGGGCGTTGGATCGGTTATCAATGTCATTGACGCGAAAGCGACGGACTCCGCCGTCGTTCTCGGCACCGGAGGCGTGGGCCTGAATGTGATCCAGGGCCTGAAGATCGCCGGGGCAGGAAAAATCATCGCCGTTGACATTAATCCGGAACGGCTGGAAATGGCCCGTAAATTTGGAGCTACGGACACCTTGCTGGCCGACAGCGAGGACGAAGGCTTGCTGCAAGCCGCAGGAACCGTTAAAACGATGACCAATGGCCGAGGGGCAGATTTTGCCTTCGAGTGTACCGCCATTCCAGCGCTGGGCGTTGCCCCCTTGGCCATGATCCGCAATGCTGGCACGGCCGTCCAGGTTAGCGGTATTGAACAGGAAATCACCGTTGATATGAACCTGTTTGAATGGGACAAGATATACTTGAACCCGCTCTACGGTAAATGCGCTCCCCGGCGGGATTTTCCGAAACTGATGGATTGGTACGCCGATGGTTCTTTACTCTTGGATGAGATGATTACCCGAACCTATTCCTTGGCCGAACTTCAGCAGGGTTTTGATGATATGCTGGCGGGGCGGAATGCTAAGGGGGTGATTGTTTTTTGAGGCGCGCGTTTAAAGTGGGCTGGCCGTCTGCCGAATTCTTTTTGTGCCTGACGAAGTCGGCCAAAAAGTTCGTCAGCCGGCTCTGGCCTTAAGCGCCTTCCATCCAGCTAAGAGAAGAACCAAATTAAAACTAAACCATGCCAAGATTCAGAACCACCGAACTTTCCGATCCGCGTTTCGAAACAGATAGCCTCCGCTTCCTGACGGTGAAAACGCCTAACCTGAAGGGTAGGGGAGACATCTGCGTTTTCGTCCCAGAAGGGGTAACTGCAGAGGATCTGCCGATGGTGATATTACTACACGGCGTTTACGGTTCCTGCTGGTGCTGGGCGATGAAGGCCGGCGCGCACCGCACCGCTGCCCGGATGATGGCCGCTGGAGAAATTCCTCCAGCAATTTTGGTGATGCCCTCCGACGGTTTGTGGGGAGATGGCTCGGGGTACCTCCCGCACAATGGTTACGACTTTGAAAAGTGGATCGTCGAAGATGTAATCGATGCGGTTCGTGGAAACATCCCTCAGGCCAAAGCGTTTGCTGCAACGTACATCTGCGGATTGTCTATGGGAGGCTACGGCGCTTTGCGGTTGGCAGCTGCCTATCCGGAATCCTTTCGGGCAGTCTCCGGCCATAGCTCAATCACTAATCTTGATACACTTTCCCCATTTGTGGAAGAAGAGAAGGCGGTTTACCAACAAGTTGAGCGTCGCCGGGAGAATGTGATTGACCTTCTTCTGAAAAACAGAGATAAACTCCCGCCGATTCGCTTTGATTGCGGCCGGGAGGATGACCTGATTGCGGCTAACCGGACATTACACCAGCAACTGACTGAAGCGGGCATCCCGCATGTGTATGAGGAATTTGATGGGGGGCATGAATGGAGCTATTGGGAGAGGCACTTGGTGGATACGTTGCGGTTTTTTTTGGGGTAACGGAGTGCGTCACAGAGTTGGGGAGTCGCTGAGTAGCTACCGCTGTTGCAACTCACCTCGCTGCGTTCGTTCGCCCTAGGTGAGCAACGCGGAGTTTCTTCGGAGCAGGAACTCCTCACCCGTAATTATTCATGGTGAGCAAGCGAAGCGCCGCGAATGGTTGCGGCGGCAGCCAACTCAGTGACGCTCTAACTCACCGACTCACGCTAACTCACCGCCCGTACCCGGGAGGCTGCCCACACCGCCAACACACTCATCACGATGGTAAAGTACCCCAGCCATTCATAATGCTCCAGCTTACCATCGGAGCCTTCGGTGATGATGAAGCCGGCTATGACTGTGCTGGCAAAGAGCGCCATCTCATTGATCGACTGCCGGATACTCATGAAGCCGCCCCGATTTTCAGGTCGTACGACAGAGGTGATCATGGTCGTAGCCGGAACGTTGCGGCCGCTGGCTACAACAAAGAAAGAAGAGGTCACTACCAGGGTAATGGCGATGGACTCCGTATCCAGATTCGTCAGGGCATAGATGCTGCCCAGGGCAAAAAAAGAGGCGATGGTGAAGATGCGCATCCGGCCGTATTTATCCGCCAACTTACCAAAGAGCGGAAGGAGCACCACGGTAAGCAGTCCGCCGATAAAGTAGATGAGGCCAACCTGCTTGTCTCCAAAGCCGATGTTGATCTGCATGTAAGGCGCGATGAAGGGGATGATGGTGAAATGCCCGAGCATCAGCGTCATTGTAAAAAGTAAAGCTGCCCGCTGGTTCGCGTCGGAGAAAATGCGGACGAAAGGGTCAACGACTTTGGCAAATCCTTGTTTCGGAACCAGCGCGGAGGCCAGTGGTGGCATAGCGATATCGTCGATTACCTCGGTTAGCGCTTTTTCCCCTTGCTCCTTTCCTCCCTTCCTTTGCACCTGCGGCCCCGCCTGAAAAGCCGCTTCCGCTTCAATATGTCCCCGAAGCGGTGGTACGAAAAACCAAGCCAGGACCACAAACATGGCGGCAATACCCGCCGTGACGATAAACGGAGCGTTCCATCCATACTCCGCCGCAATCCATATACCGGCCGGTACCCCAACGACACTGGCTGCGCTGAAGGCCGTCATCACCCAACCCATGGCTGACGCCCGGCGCTCCAACGGAATTACGTCCCCGACGATGGCCAGAACCAGTGCTCCCAAAGTTCCTCCGAAGACGCCGGTGCAGGACCGGAAAACCAGCAGCATACTGTAACTCGGTGCGAAGGCACAAGCCAGGGTGCCAAGGGTGAAACCACAAAACAGAAACAGGAGGGCGGTACGTCGGTCAAACCGATCAATAAATGCCGTGCTGATGAGGTTGCCCGTAAGCGCGGCCCCAGCATAAGCCGATACGACCCAGGCAAATTGCCCCGGCGAAATATCGAACACCTCCATGATGGTCTTGCCCAACGGCATGATGATCATGAAATCGATGATGTGCGAAAACTGGACGGCGGCGAGGATGAAGAGCAGGCGCTTTTCGTTCATGGTGCAGGGTTCAGGTTGCAGGTTGCGAGTTGCAGGGGCAGGTTCTCGAAGTATAGGTTTACCTCCGGAAGTAGGGAACAGGCCTGGAAGGGGAAAGTTATGGACAGGTGTTGGATATGCGATTTGGAAGGGTGGCTTTTTTGTCGTTTGACGACTTGGGATTGTATCAAGACAGGGTCTGGCGGACAACTAACCCACCGTTCAATCCTCCTCTTCCAAAGCACGGCCCTGCCGCAGCCCCCGAAACACCCCAATCAAAACCAGTACCCCCAACCCTACGCCAATCCGCAGCCAATAGTCCTGCCGGGTCAATACGGCTGCTTCGAGGTAATCAGGGTTAGCGGCTGCCGGGCTGCCGCTGCCGGGTTCAATCGCCCAGTGGCGCGGGTCGGCATGGTCGAGCCCGGGCAGCACCAGTGCGTAGGTAAAAGCCGTGTCGGGATCAGGGATTTTGTAGGTTAGGGTATTGACGTACCCACCGTCGGGGCCATAGAGCCCCAGCGCCTCGTTGTCTTTGTCGAGGCCAAAGGAGAGCCCACCGATGACGTTGTACGCCTGGGGGTGGGAGCGGTGAAAGCGCTCGGCATCGGTACAGATTACCAGGTAGTTGCCAGGGAAGATTTGCACCGTCGGTAGCCGAAAGTTATGCGTAGCGTCGGTCAGCAACCAGCCGGTCAGGTCGACGGTGATGTCACTGCGATTATAAAGCTCTATCCAATCGCCACCAGCTTTGCCAGCGGGATGTACTTCGTTGAAAATGATACGATCCGCCTGTGGGTGGTCGAGGGGTTCGAAGAGGGCCTTTAGGGCATAGTTGCGCCGGTCGTTCAGGGGCAATTCCAGTTCGGGCTGTTGGTTGTCGGTGCCTTCCCAGCCAACGAAACGGAAGCCATTATGGGCGACGGCGCGCAGGTGCAGGGGAAGGTTTTGGAAGTAGGTCCCGCTGTAGCTGGCTTCGTCGATGCGAATATTCTTGTTCAGTTCCACGTAGCCACCTGGTGTAGCAATGAGGGAGAGCTGGCGATCTTCACCACCATTAAAAAACGCCCGCAGGTGTTCGCGAAGGTGCGCTGGCCGTTGCTGGCCAAAGGCCCGGATCCGATCAAGGTGAAACCGCCAGTGCTTGTCTTTTCCCTCCCAGCGGTCGAGCTGCCGCGGCATGTCGAATTCCAGTCCTGCCACGCGCCGCTCAATGGCGGCGGCCACGGTGACGGGCGAGAAGTCGGTGTGCAGGTAATCCAGCGTCCGGTTGGCAAACAGGCGACGATAATCGGGGTTGGTCAATAGCTTGCGTTGCAGAAGTGTCGACCACGGTGGGTTCGGCCAGCTGGGGCCGTTATCGTCAGTATAAAAGGCCAGGGTATTTCGGGTATATCCATCATCGGAATGGAGACCGAAGCCCTGGTCGACGTCGTATAATATCCATCGCCAACGACCGTCGGGTGTTTGTGGCCGCCAGAACCGGATATTGCCGCCAGCGTCGCGATTGTCAAAGTAAGTCTGGGCAATTTGTAGGCGCTGGTAATTGTCGATGTCCATCAATTCTCCCAGTTTGCGGTACGGCTCCGGTTGGCTCAAATCGGTGCTCTCTACAAAGCGAAGCAGCTTGCCGTAGGTGCCCATTTTTCCGTGTTTGACGGATTGCTGGTGCTCCAGAAAATCGATCTTGTTCTTGTCCACCTCCGGGTGCCGATCTCTGATGAATTGCGGGTTGATCTTCTCCCGCAGGTGATAAATGCCCCAGTATTTTCCGTTGATGTAGACCTGGACGGGGCGGGCTGCCTGGCGCTCCAGGTCCCAGCTTTCGTCCTGGAGCAGGCTGGTCAGCAGGGCATCGCGGAGGTAGCTGCGGTTCCAGTCGGAGCCCGCGTTGCGGGCCACCAGGAATTGAAAAGATTTGCCCGCAGCATCGCCGAAGATCTTGTGTTTGATGCGCTTTTTACCGTACCGCTTGCGGGCGGAGAGCGAAAACGATTTCTGAGGATGGAGCCGACTCATACCGCCGAACATCCGAAAGCCGACGGTGCCGCTGAAAACAGCTTCGCCGTCGGTCTCAATCAGGTCGAAGTGGGCGGGGTGCTCCTTTTTTGTCCACCAATTGGCCCCTGGTTTTTTCCAGTGACCGGGGTCGGCACCCGGGCCGGCGCGGAACCAGCCGTTGACTCCGTTGAAGAGCCGCCAGGGATCGATGCCAACGCTTAGGGTGGCCAGCCGGCTGGCTGGCTCATCGATGAAGTAAGTGCTTCCGTATACGTCGGAGGTTCGTTCCCCTCCATCATCGAAAGCAGCGTACCTTACCAAGGTCGTCCGATGGACGGTGAAGGCCGTCTCATAGATTGGAGAAGTGGAGGAAGGCGTACTCCCATCGAGTGTATATCGTACGCCAAGGGGGAGGAAGACCTCTACGGGGCGATCATAGAAACCGGCGGGATGCGCTGTGGGACTATTGCTTTCCAAACCCTCCATGGCACCTGCGTTCGCGCCGAAAAAAACACCCGGCAACAACCACAACACCAGCAAATTTGTCCGTATATATACGCTCAACACAATGGGATGACTAAAAACGACTGGCCAAAATCTTTGGCCAATGTCCGAAAGATACTTCGGTCCGCTGACATTCATCCCCAAATAAGTGTCAAGTTTTAAACCGTTAACCACCAAAAACCGCCCAATGCGCCACAGTATTGAAAACCATCGCCTCCGCATCTCCATCGACGATGTAGGAGCAGAACTTGCCAGCCTGGTTAATTTCGATTCTGGTAAGGAGTACATCTGGCAGGCAGACCCCGCCATATGGGGCAGCCACGCACCGGTCCTTTTCCCCATTATTGGGATGCTCAAAGAAGGAGAGACGCAAATTGACGGTAAAACGTACCGCATCCCCAAGCACGGTATGGTGCGCCACAACGATAAATTGGAGCTGTTCAACCATTCCGAAGACCGGATCACCTTCCGGATGTGCTGGAGTGAGGAAAGCCTGAAAAGTTACCCTTATAAATTCGATTTCAGGATTACCTACCGGCTGCGCAACGAACACGTGATCGTGTATCACGAAGTACAGAACCACGGGGAAGAACCGATGTACTTCTGCCTCGGTGGCCACCCCGCTTTCCGTGTTCCCCTGCACGATCATCAGCCTTACGACGCCCATTTCCTGCGCTTCGAGCACGACGAAACGGCTTCGTCAAATACCGTCACTAAAGCTGGTACCCTGAGCCGGACCACCCGGCCGGTGCCCTGGGAGAAAGGCAACATTCTACCGCTGACCCACGAATTGTTCGAGCAGGATGCCCTGGTGTTCCGTAACCTGAACTCCCCCAGTGTGGTGCTGGAAAGTCGCATCACCGGCCCCATCCTGAAGGTAGATTATGCTGGCTGGACGCATCTCGGTATCTGGGCCAAGCCGAACGGTAATTTCGTCTGCATCGAACCCTGGATGGGCTTAAGCGACTATGAAGACAGTGACGGCCAGTTCGTCAACAAAGAGGGCATCGTTGAACTTGCGGCAGGTGACATTTATGAGATGAGCTACGATATAAAAATTTTATAAACGAGACGCTGAAGTATTTGTATTGGAACATTGGCCTGTTCTTGCAAGCTGCAACCTGAATCCTGCAACATAAAACTTCCAACTTTTACGTACCTTTGGCTCCATGGGCATACGTAGATTTAGCAACCCTTCGTTATGCTCCGGGAATCAGGTTCGTATCGCGTAATCGATTCCGGTAGCGGCCTTCGGGCCATCCACGAATACTAATCCTTCTGCGGAAGGTTACTATAATATAGTTGTTCTTTTGGCGGGGTAAAACCAGCTTAAAACCAACGTTTTATCAGCTCGTAGCTTTTTTGGCGCGGCCGCTGGTGCAAGCAAAGGTTTGTGTAAGGAGCAATGTTTTGTCTTCTCTGGTTATCCTCTTGCGGGGCTTCTGGTGTAGGGTGTCTACCGGTTTTGACCGTCGTAAACGGGCCTGGTTTTTCAATAGGACTATCAGGATACCCATGCAATTTCATCAACTTGTTCATCAGCCCCAGGGGCTTCAGCAACTGCGACAAATGGCGGCCACCGATCGTTTGCCGCACGCCAACCTGTTGTTGTCACCTCCCGGGGGCGGCGGCCTGGCCGCCGCGCTGGCCATCGCCACCTTATTGCTGTGCGAAAACCGACAAGGAGATGCCGCAGATGTGCCCTGTGGGACCTGCCGGGCCTGTCGGAAAACAGAGAAATACGTTCATCCAGACCTGCACTTCGCCTTCCCCACCGTTGGGTCCAAAACCAACAGTGATCCCTTTCTACCGCAGTGGCGCCAGGCCTTGCAGGAAGCCCCTTACCTGGAAGCTAACGACTGGCTCCAGCGCATTGGTGCCGAGAACAAGCAGGGCAACATCACCAGAGATGCCTGCGCCAACATCATCAGGAAACTGAACCTCAAGATATTCGAAGGCAACTACAAGATTATGTTGATCTGGCTGCCCGAGTACCTCGGTAACGAAGGAAACCGCTTGCTGAAAATGATCGAAGAGCCGCCCGAAAAAACCGTCTTTTTGCTGGTTGCTGAGCGGGCCGAACTCATTCTCAATACCATCCTCAGTCGCTGCCAGCTGACGAAGCTGAACCCACCTACTACCGCCGAAATGGCCACTGCACTCTCGGCCAAAGGCCTCGACGCCGAACGCGCGGCTGCCGCCGCCCGCTTGGCCGACGGTAACTACAGCCTGGCCGGTTCCCTGGTCGAAAACGAAGCCGTCAACCACGGCCCTCGCTTCCTAACCTGGATGCGCGCCTGCTTTCAGGGCAGCGCCGCCAGCCTTACGGCCTGGACCGACGAGTTCGCCAAAATCGGCCGTGAAAATCAAAAACATTTCCTGCGCTACGCCCTCCATTTCTGGCGGGAGTTCCTCCTGCTTAGCGTAACGGGTAATGCAGACGGCAACGTCCGCCTACCCGCTAAAGAACTGGAAAGCGCGCGCAAGCTGCTGCCACTGGTCGACCACGACCAGCTGGCAGGTATCACCACCATCCTCAGCGAATGCACCGAGCACGTAGAGCGTAATGCGAATCCTAAGATTCTCTTCCTCGACGCGGGCATCCGTATTCATCAAATTCTCCGCCGACCGAAGCCCCAGGCTCAACCGGCGTCTTAAATAATCAGGGAGTAATGAACTAACCGGCAAAGACCAACCGATCCCGGAGGGATCAAATCGCTTTAACCCCGGACGAAGTAAGTCGCGTAGCGACGAACGTAGTCCGGGGGTACGACGATCCTAGCTCAGGTCTAAGCGAGCGCCTAGTCTGGGTCTGTACGACGTCCTGGCCCATGTTTGAGCGAGCGCCTAGTCTGGGTCTGTACGACGTCCTAGCCCATGTCTGAGCGAGCGCCTAGTCTGGGTCTGTACGACGTCCTGGCCCATGTCTAAGCGAGCGCCTAGTCTGGGTCTGTACGACGTCCTAGCCCATGTCTAAGCGAGCGCCTAGTCTGGGTCTGTACGACGTCCTGGCCCATGTCTGAGCGAAAGCCTGGTCTGGGTCTGTACGACGTCCTGGCCCAGGTCTGAGCGATCGCCTAGTCTGGGTCTGCGCAACGATCACAGTCCAGTGAAGCAAAAGCACAGTCCGGAGCGAAGCGAGAAGCAGCGTCCAAGACAAAGCGAAAAGTCCAAGCCAACCCACTCCCCCAAAAATAACAATCCATGGCCTGCAAATCCTGCGGATCCGGAACGAATGAAGACGGCACACCAAAAGGGTGTGGCAGTAAAGGTTCCTGCAATACCAGCTCCTGTAATAAGCGGAGTGCCTACGACTGGCTGGCCGATCTCGGTATCGATGATCCCTACGCCAACAACATCGTAGAAGTCAGTTTCAAAGATGGGGCCTCTCAGGGGTTCTACTATGCCCCGGCTAACCTGGAGGTCTTTACCGGAGACAACGTCGCGGTAGAAACCAAGAACGGTTTCAACGTAGGCCGGATCACCCTCAGTGGAGAACTGGTGCGGCTGCAGATGAAAAAGAAAAAGGTGTCTGAGGCCAAAGTCACGGAGTCCATCCTGCGACGGGCCAACGCCCGAGATATGGAAAAGCTGGCCGAAGTAAGACAACTCGAAAAGGAGACCCTGGTGAAGGCCCGGGCTATCTCCCGGCAGAACCACGTGAAGATGAAGGTAGCCGACATCGAATACCAAGGCGACGGCCGTAAGGCAACCATCTACTACACAGCAGATGACCGGATTGATTTCCGGGAACTGGTTCGCCAATTTTCCCACCAGTTTCGCGTCAAGATTGAGATGCGACAGATCGGCCCCCGACAGGAGACCAGTCGGCTGGGTGGCATCGGTAGCTGTGGGCGTGAGCTGTGCTGCTCTACCTGGCTGAGTGATTTCAACGCCGTTAATACTGCCGCCGCTCGCTACCAGAACATCGCCATCAACCAGGCGAAACTTTCCGGACAATGCGGACGCCTGAAGTGTTGCCTCAACTACGAGCTGGATACCTACATGGAGGCTCTCGAAGCCTTCCCAAAAAAGGCCGATAAACTCAAAACCGGTGCCGGCCTTGCCATCCTGATCAAAACCGATATTTTTAAGGGCATCATGTACTACACCTACCGCGAGAACCGTGGGCTGTTGTACCCGATTCCCGTGGCCAAGGTCCATGAGATCATTGCCATGAATAAGGCAGGAGAAGAACCCATCGACCTGAAGAGCAACCAACTCGTCATTGAAACTAAGGAGGAAGTCTTTGGCTACGACGATGTAACCGGTGCTATTGACCTCAAACCGCTTGAAAAGCGGCGCAATAAGCGGCGTAAAAAATCAGGTGGAGGTAAGTCCCAGGGCAGGTCGGGCAATTCCCGTAAAAAGTCCTCCTCCGGCGGCACCGGTAAGGCTGGAGCCAGTGATGGTTCTGCCGACGGCAAGTCAGCAGCTGGCGGAGAAAAGAAAGCAGGTACCCGCAGCAACAAACGTCGCAACCGAAACAACCG
>JBGCFZ010000506.1:0-19058 GCA_045110355.1 Lewinella sp.
TGAACATCGCCCAGGCGAAAAACAAGTCATAGGCATTGGCACCTGTTTGGTAGATCTGACCGAGCACGCCAAAAAGCGGGCCTACCAGAAAAGCGCCTGTGGTGAGCAAGCTTTTGCGCAGAAGTTCTGATAAATTTGGCAAAAGCGACAGTATTACGGGAACGCTTACGGCGAGGGCTGCAATGCTTATTTTACCCAGCTTCGGGATGTCGGCCCAGTTGTAGGCAAAGAAAAACAGAATGCCGCTGGCCAGAAAACCGAAGCCCAGAGCAAGAAAGAGCATTCGCAGCAGCCAATGCCAATCGGTAACCGAAGCGTGCACCCGATGTTGAAGCGCCTCTTCAATTTCCTCTGGCTGCCAATCACTGTGACGGGCGAGGAGCTGAAGGTTTCGTCTGCTTATTCTTTGCATAGGAGATTGATTAAGAACTTGTTTGGTCCTTGCATAGTGCAATGCCCAACAAGCGAAAAGCAACACCGCGAAATTGCGGGGGAATACCTCCGCGGAAGGTCGTTATCGACGAATCGGGATGAGATTTCGATTAATCTGCCTTAAAGACGGGGTTATAAATCAATCCAATCGGATTTCCCCAGGGGTCCAGTACGGTAGCAACCACCAGTGGGCCACCAACGTTGGTCGGTTTCTCATGGGCCGTACCGCCCAGTTCAAGTAACCGATCGAATACTGCTTGGACGTCCTGCTCTACGCCCCAATAGGCGACTACGCTGGTTGATTTGACCAAAGTTCCACCTTCTTCAGGATGCAGCCCCAGTTCATAGCCCCCAATGTTGAACCCAACGTAGAAAGGTTCATCGAAATACGGCTCTTTACCGAAAGCTTTGGTGTACCATGCCTTAGCAGCAGAAAGGTCCGGGACGTGATAAATGGTGGTTCTTAGGCCTTTCATTGTAGAGTTTTGGTGAAACTACGGAGAAGTTTTGCGAAAACTACCGATGCTGAATTACTAAGACCTCAAGCTGGGATGCAAAAGCGACACTGCTCCTCATCCATTCCTTTGCACCTGCGGCCCCGCCCTGAAAAAGTATTCAGGGCATAGTATTCAGGGCATAGTATTCAGGGGTCAGGAGACAGGATTCAGGTTTCAGAAGTCCTGATTACTGAACACTACAACGTGACAGCTGAATCCTGACCCCTGAAAACTGCCCTCTATGAATTCCAGTAGTTTTACCAAATCTCCGTTTACCTAGAGGCAGATCAGGCACTTCGAGCGCAACTTTGTAGTCGTTATTCAATCATTGAGTTCAGCAGAACTCTCTAGAAAATTCGCTCCAGAGATGAAACACGCTTCCTTATACCTATTTCTTCTATTACTATTCGCTTCCCTCAGCCTAACCGCACAAACCGAAAACGTGGTCTACCCCCGCAACTGGGAGACCAAATTCCAGGACGTCTACGTCGACGCCTCCGGCCAGGGCTATGCCGTTGGCACCTGTGGCGTAATTACCCGCACCACCAACGCCGGAATGAGTTGGGAACTCGTTGACTTTTCCGAAAGCAGCCTGGACTACACCGCAGTAACCTGCCCGGGAGACAACTGCGACAACGCCATCATCATGGGAGATGGGGTGCTGCTTACCCGCAGTGGCAGTACTTTCTCTATGGACCTCAACGAAGATTACCAAAATGTGCGTAAACTTCACCTGTTGAGCAACAACGTAATCATTGGCGACAAGAACGGCGAAAACTACCTTCGCAGCACTGACAATGGCCTAAATTGGACGACTTTAATTGCAACAGTTTCCAGGTTTCAAGGTGAATTCATGAACTTTTACAACGGGACTGAAGGCTATGTATTCGACAGCGATAAATTTCTTAATAAAACTACTGACGGCGGGCTAACTTGGACCCGCTACGATGCAGCCATAGCCATTGACGGCTCCCCGTTAGCAATGCATTGGCGTGACGCCAATAATGGCTGGATACAAAGCAGTAGCCAAGATATTTTTCGAACGACTGACGGCGGACTTAGCTGGACCAACCTGGCCCCACCGTCGAAACCCAGAAGAATGCTCTGGCTGGAATCTTTTTCCGACACCCACTTAGTTTGCGCTGGCCTGGTAGATGAGTACTGGGTAAGTCTGGACGCTGGTAGTACCTGGACCAGAGACGCCTTTCCTTCTGGTTCAGGCACCCGCCCGGGGTTTTACAATTACCACCGGAGGGGAGATGAGTTTTTCGTTCCGAGTGATGCGGGAGAAATCTTTTACTCCGCCACCAACTTTGAGAACTGGGAAGGCCAGATTCCCTCGGACCGGGTGAGCCTGACGGAGATTGCCTTCGCCAACGACGACCTTGGAATAGTTGCCGGAACCGGCAGCGCCTTATTAAAAACGACTGACGGCGGCGACACCTGGACACCGCTGGTTAGTGGTAACTCTAACCCCAATGCTCCGGTTACGGCTATTGATATGCGTAGTGAGACGGAACATATTCTTTACTATGCCAATACCTTTCCAAGAATTACCCGCAACGGTGGTTCCAGCTATGATTGGTACTTCCAGGAGGAAAGTGGTTTAGGGCCTGGAGATGCCTACGCCTTTCATAATTTCAGTAATGGCGACGTATTCGTCATGGGCCAGGAATTGGCAGGTAAATCATCAGATGACGGCGCTACCTGGACGGTAATCGACCATAATTTTGATCGCAGAATCAACCGGTTGTCTTTCCCAACTGCTGATATTGGCTTTGCGGCAGGTGATAAGGTAATTGCCAAAACCACTGACGGCGGACTTACCTGGACCGAACTGACCAGGCCCAACGAAACCACCCGCTGGGAAGGCGTATTTTTCTACAACGAGCTCCGTGGCATCGTTAGTAGTGGTAGCAGCGGCAGCGATGGCAGCGTCAACACGAGTAGGACTTACCTCACCACGGACGGAGGCATTAGCTGGACCCAAATTTCGGGATTCGCTGCTGGCTACGGCTACAAATATGATGATGCTACCGGAACGACCTATAGTGCCAGCTTTGCGAGTGGCAACAACGCCCTACTCAGCCGAAGCATGGATGATGGAGCAACCTGGGAGATCGTGGCAAGAGGTTGTGGTGCAGGCCGTGGCGTAGGCCTTACCCCCAGTGGTAATTTTGTTTA
Source organism: Lewinella sp. (assembly GCA_045110355.1). Lineage (GTDB taxonomy): Bacteria > Bacteroidota > Bacteroidia > Chitinophagales > Saprospiraceae > Neolewinella. The sequence continues at coordinate 3,114 of JBGCFZ010000506.1, forward strand.
CCTGGCAGGTGATGGTGGACACATTCAACGCCACGAAACGGCTAACATAGTAAGTAACCGTCGTCGCCAGGTAGTTACTCCAAGCCTTGCCGCTTACCCCAACCCTACCTCTGGCGAGTTGAACATTGAACTTCCCTCTACCAGCCAGCCCACTACCCTGGAGGTCTTCTCTGCCGATGGCCGCAGGGTACAAACTTCCGTTGTACCGGCTGGAACCGAACGTTTCCGCTTTGTAATTGACCATCAAAAAACTGGCCTCTACCTGTTAAGCTGGCGCAATGCCAATGGCGTTCGTCATACCGGAAGGGTCATGGTGTGGTGATGAACAAGCACTTAAACTACTGGAGTTATGAAAGTTGTTCTTCCTGATAAAACAGGCGTACAGCAGACGTATTAAACCCGGGGGACATTGGCAAAAGCTGATGCCCCCCATTTTCAGTATTGGAGGAGAAGAGACCACTTTCACGAATGTGTTTTTGCTGAAGGAGTAACCGACGGTATTTAGTAGTTTGGGCACAAAACGGCCGCTTCGGACATCAGCAATACGAACGCTTTCGGAAGCATCCTCCAAGCCAATAAGGCCACGCGTAACCCGTAACTTTTCCTACCTTGCGCCAAGAATAACCCCTTATGGCCAAAATGAAGAAAAGAGTTCGGGATGCCTATGCCCCCGACGCCCACCTGACCGCCGAAAAAGACGCTACAGGAACCGACCGTTTTGAGGACGTCTACTACGAGCATGGAATCGGAAAAGTAACTAGCGTCGTGGGGACTACTCCTAATTCTTACGCCATAAAAAGTGCCGGCAAGGCTCAATTGCAGCTCGACATCTGGAACGATCGAATGATTCGTTTCCGCTACAGCGTTGGGGCTCCAGGACGTGACTTTAGCTACGCCATAGCAAAGGAGGCGCGGCCGCAGGATGCAAAAACGGGGATAAGGGAGCAAAAAACGACCTTTCTATTGACAACCGCTGCCCTGACGATAACCATCGGTAAAACAGATGGACAGATCACGGTAATCGACAAGAAAACCGGACAAATACTGCACGAATATGCGGCAGGGTTTTATGGACGGACAACCCTAAATCGCGGTCTTGAACAAGTTCGGGTTCAGTTAAAAACGGACCAAAAGGAAGCCATTTATGGCCTGGGAGACAAAGCCTGGGAGACCAACCTGCAGGGGGCAAAATTCTCCAATTGGAACTCCGATTCCTTTGCCTACGGCAAAGGCCACGAGGCCCTTTACCGCAGCATTCCTTTCTATTATGGTCTGCGGGAAGGTGCTGCTTACGGTCTTTTCCTGGATAATCCCTACCAAAGCCATTTTGACTTTAACACCAAGAAAGATGGTGTAGCGACCATCTGGGCGGAAGGTGGTGAGTTTGACTACTATTTCATTTATGGCCCGCAGCTCAACGACGTTGCCGCCCAGTACCACCACCTGACTGGCCTTCCCGAACTTCCTCCGCTCTGGGCGATGGGCTTCCATCAGTGCCGTTGGAGCTATTACCCGGAAAGCCAGGTCCGAAATCTTGCTAAATCGTTTCGAGATAAAAAAATCCCTTGTGATGCGATTTACCTCGACATCGATTACATGGATGGCTACCGCTGTTTCACCTGGAACAAAACGTACTTCCCCGACCCTAAGAAAATGATCACCGACCTCAAAGAGGATGGCTTCCACACCGTAGTCATGATCGATCCGGGCATCCGGGTGGATGAAGAATATGAGGTATACACCTCCGGCGTCGAAGAGGATGTCTTCTGCCGTCGGGCTTCGGGTGAGGTTATGCAGGGGCCGGTGTGGCCACAAGAATGTGTTTGGCCTGATTTTACCGATCCTTACGTTAGGGACTGGTGGGGACCGCTGTACCGGGAGCTATACGTTGATCAGGGCGTCAGCGGGTTCTGGAACGACATGAACGAACCTGCCATGTTCAAGGTCAAGAGCCTGACCTTCCCACACGATGTGATGCACGACTACGATGGCGACCCGACGAACCACAAAAAGGCGCACAACATTTACGGGATGCAAATGACCCGGGCCAGCTATAACGGCCTGAAGGCATTGAAACCTGCCAAACGCCCCTTCCTGCTCGGTCGGGCAAGCTTTAGCGGCGGGCAGCGCTACGCTGCCCTTTGGACGGGAGACAACATCGCCAGTTGGGAACACCTCCAGATTGCTAACCGGCAATGTCTTCGAATGGCTATCAGTGGCTACAGCCTCGTAGGAACTGACATCGGTGGTTTCGTTGACAACCCAACTCCGGAAATGATGACCCGCTGGTTGCAACTCGCCGTTTTCCATCCGGTTATGCGCATCCACAGTATGGGCAACAATACCGACGGTGCTGCAGAAGCGGAAGCCGAAGCCGTTAAAAAGGCGGAAGAAGAAGGTCGGCAGGATCAGGAACCATGGGTTTATGGCAAGGAAGCTACTAAGCATAACCGCCGGGCCATCCAGATGAGGTACCAACTCCTCCCCTATCTCTACAGTAGTTTTCAGCAGCACCTGAAGACTGGCATTCCGGTACTGCGCAACCTGTTCTTTTATGACCAGACGGACGCGAATTGCCTCAAGTATAGCGACCAGTTTCTGTATGGCAATGATTTGATGGTTTGTCCGGTCCTGAAAAAAGGCATCAAGACCATGGAGGTATACCTGCCTAAAGGAGACTGGTACGACTTCTGGACGGGTGAATTCCATACCGGCAAACAAGTCCTTAAAGTAAAAGTCAAAGCTGACCGCATTCCGATTTTCGTTCGTTCGGGCACAACGCTGCCGTCAGTGGACGTTGTACAGCATACGGCAGAAATGCTCAAACTGCGACACATTGAACTGAGTGTTTTTGCCAGTACAAACGGAGAGAGCACTTTTTACTGGGACGCAGGAGAAGGTTACGGCCATGAGGCCGGGCAGTTTACAGAACGGACGTACAGCGTCAGCACTTCTGGTAAAAAAGTCCGCCTGCGGCAGGCCACCAAAGGGGACTACAACGCTAGTTTCCAGCATGCCCAGTTGCGCTTCATCGGCCTTTCACAGCCGCCCACCAAATTTATGGTAGACGGTAAAAAGATGACTACCGGGATTTTCTACGCTAAGCGGGCGGTGGTGATTACCGTTCCCTTCAATTTTGAAGAAGTCGTGATCGGGTAAACTTAATTGTTCATTGTTGATTCTTAAGTGGTAATTGGTAATTTCAGGACGACTGATTTCCAATCACCACTAAAGCATCAACAATCAAGAACTTAACCTTTATGTTTACCGGAATCATCGAAGCAGCAGGTACCATTACGCACCTTGAACATGAGGGCGACAACGTTCACTTTACGGTTCGATCTGCCATCAGCAGCGAGCTCAAAATCGATCAAAGCCTGGCCCACGATGGCGTTTGCCTCACGGTTATTGCCCTTACTGAAGACACGCACACCGTCACCGCTATCAGAGAAACGATGGATCGTACCCGCCTCGGAGAATGGCAGGTGGGCGATCGGGTCAACCTGGAACGGGCCATGCAGGCCGGTGCTCGTCTGGACGGTCACATCGTACAGGGCCACGTTGACACCGTTGGCGAATGCCTTGAGGTAACCGAAGCCGGTGGGAGCTGGTATTTCACCTTTCGTTACAAGCTCAGTCCGGAGACCCTGTTGGTAGACAAGGGCAGTGTCTGCATCAATGGCGTATCCCTCACAGTCGTAGCCCCCGTTGAGGACACCTTTAAAGTAGCGATCATCCCCTACACCTACGAGCACACCAATTTTAAGGCTTTAGCTACGGGTAAAAAGGTCAACCTGGAGTTCGACATCATTGGCAAGTACATTGCCCGACAGATGGCGGCTTACCGGTAATCGTTGCCATCATCAATATTCAATATCAGCACCTCCGTCACTGCTCAAATAGCAGTCCGATTGACAATTACTCGTAAAATAAGGTTAAGACACCTGGAATAGCGGGTAAATAAAGAACATTGAGCGCAACTTACCACACATTACCCCCAAAACAACCCTTTAAGTATGAAACAGCTTATACTCCTTTTTTACCTATCCGTAAGTTTCAGCCTCAGTGCTCAAAGCCTCACCGGTAACTTCCCACAAGACCAATCTAAAGGAATCCGCAGTAGTCAACAACTAGCCTCATTAACCAGCTTGTCTACAAGCTCTGACTGGGACAAGTCTGCAGTGCTTGACACCGTTTTCTCTCCTGCCCTTAGCCTGGATTGTTCAAATGCTCCTACCATCTTTAATAGCGACAACTCAGGTTTCGTCACTGGAACTAACGGTTATTTAGACATTGAAAAGCTCCAGCGAATTGAGTTACCTGAAGCCACTTCCTTTAGTGTCAACTCGGCATTGGTCGCATTCCTTATGCCAGACTCTACGTTTATTTCTGGTGCATTGGACAGCCAAAAAATCGTCGTCAATATTTACACCGATCTGAACGTCGACGGTTCCTTTGGTGATTTCGTCGGCGCCAGCGACACCATTCTGGTTGTAGATCTCGGACTCGACACCTCAGGCTTCTTCTTCAGCGAAATACTTTTTTCCACCCCCGCAGAACTCACGGATGCCTCCAGCTTCTTATTGGGTATCAACCTGATCGACCTTTACCTTAGCGACATACCTGGAGATCTGGGTATCGTATCTACCGACGAAGGCTGTGGAGACGGGAACAATGCCCTGGAGTTTTTCTTCAACAACATGGGCGGAGTGTCCTTCAATACCGTCAACGGAAATTGGCAGGGCCTCGACCTTGAAATGCTGGTAGGTGCCACCATCGACCGTGATCCCTTTACCTCAGTCCGTACGCCCAACACAGACTTCTCGGCTATCGCCTTTCCGAATCCTGCTGATGAACAGCTGAGCATTCAGTTCAAGGCACCGGTTGCTGGTAGTTATACTACGAAACTACTTTCGCCAAATGGTCAGCTCATTCGTACCCAAATTATCGAAACTGTGGTTGGCAATACGGGTGTAGTTATTCCCGTAGCGGATCTTCCTGCAGGTGTTTACCTGTTTCAGGTTCAGGGCACTATGGGTGTTCAGACTGGCCGGGTGATGATTAAGTAGAAGATACCGTTGGTCTATTGGTGTTATTGGTCTATTCGTGAACCATAACTAATAGCATCAATAGACCAATAGACCAATAGCCCCCCCCTATCCCAAAGTCAACAATCCCTCCGGCAATACCATAGTCATCGTCTCTACTTCTTCATCCAGGGCCACGACGAGGTCTTCGTGAAGTGGAACCAGGATAGCTTTGCCTTCGTGTGTTAACTCGGCGAGGTAATGCTCGGGCATGTCCATAATACCAGTAATTGGCCCTAAATCAGGGTAGCCTTCTGCCTTTATGGTAAACCCGATGATGGGGTCCCACGGCGTGAGGTCTTCCCCTTCATCAACGGCGGTAACCTGAGAGGCCAACAACCAAACGGGCTTATTACTTAACAGGGTGACTTGCTCCCGGGAATCCAGGTTTTCAAACTTCGCGATAATGGCTCCGCCAGCCCGCAGCGATTCCAGAAAATATGGAATGGCGGGATCACCAATGAGCATCGACTTAGTGGCCAGCAGGTCCTCTTCATAAAATTCCTGAATGCGGAGTTTAATCTCTCCCTTTAGGCCGTGGGCTTTGCCCGTCCAGCCAATTTCGATAAGGTCCATAAACGTCGAATTGTCAGGTTTTCAAATTGCTGGGCAAAGGTATGGAGGAGATTGGTAACAACGGCGTGCTTTTCAACCTATTACTGCACCTGCGTCCCCGCCCGAAAAGTGACGGCAGATCAGCTCTTGGACGACGCAACAATCTCAAAGCACTTTGTCTTTTATAGCACCCCGTACTTCTACGTAAGTACATTTTATCACCTCAGCAAGACCTGCCTCAAAATAAACCCCTTCTCCGCCTTCTCATCCCAAGGCAAATCAATGCACGATTCGGTGTCTCCACCACAACAGACCCGACATTGAGTATGGCGAGCATCGAGGAAGCGCTCCACCAGCCCAACGCCGGAAGCATACACTTCATAAGCCGAACGCAGATCAATAAGGTTATTGGTTTCCGCCTGGGTGATCAAAATGGTCTGATCAAAGGACAACCCGGTAGACAGGGTCATGGGCACATCAATGGTGTCATATCGATAATTCCAGTCAAAGAATACATCGAGAAATTCTCCTCCGACTACGATGTCCTGCGTGTCATCAAAAGCAGTATGCCCATCCCAGTTTTTTTCATCGCGCAGTGGAAACGTTAATTTGGTAAAAGCCAGATTATCTTCTGTCCTTACGGCACTTTGATTGGTCCTCCTTTCCGTAAAAGTTTGCCGAAAGCGCCAATCGCCACCGGACAGCGGACGATCCCAGCGTTCTCCCCGAAACTCCGTCATACCATCTGCAGCAACGAAACTTTCAACCAAGGTTTCTCTGACTTCCAGCGAGGTGGTATCGTACTCAACACCACGGACGGTGTTGTTGACGATTATGCTGTCCATTCGATAGAATTTCGGCTGGTTGAGTTCCAATGGAAAGTAAGCTAAATCAGCCGAGAAGTCCGTCGGAGGAGCAACCTCTTCTTTACAGCCCGAGAACAGGACAAGTACCAAAATGAAGGACGAAAAAGTAGACTTGAGCATGGGGCAAAGGTAAGAAGTACTCAACTATTGAGCACCTTAACTTAACGACCGAAGAAGGCGTGCATTGTCCGAAAGACCGGTCTATTCCTCCACAAACGGCAATCCTAGTACCACCCGGACTTCCGGAGTTATTTTAACCGTAATCTTCAAAATAAGTGGGTCTTTAAGCGGGGCCTTGGTTTGTCGTTGGAGGCGATAGGCCGTTCGAATCGTGGAAAGCACCATGGTGATGGCAGTTTCCCCTTTATGGTCTTCCAACCGCTTAGCGATGGCTTCGTCTGACCAGTTTTCGTGGGAGCCCAACAATTCCACATTGAGGGAAGGGCTGATGGCCAGCCCCATGGAAAAACTAGTGATCTCCAGGCCGTATTCTGCCAACTGCGGAAAAATTTCAAGCCAATCCTCAATTACGTTGAGCGTTTTTTCTTTTGCGCCTTCACTGACGGTATCCGCCAGATCGTTAACACCTTTCAGGGTGGCATTCCAAAGATCGGAGAGCATGAGGAGAAGTTTAAATTAGCACGTTCTGTCTTGCACAAGTTACGCATTTTAGGCGCGGCCGCGGGTGCAAAAGAAGGTAGAGGAGCAGGGTTTCCTCCCGGCAAGCGAAGGCCAAAGACCAAGACTGGCGGATAATCGACGAGTGGTTTTACCTGCCCCTGGCTCAGGTGGGTTGCTGAAACGGAATGACCTCCTGCCTCGAAGTGCCCAATCCGGCAATTCCCAATTCCATTACGTCTCCCGCTTTCAGGTATTTGGGCGGGCTAAAACCAAGCCCCACCCCAGAAGGCGTTCCCGTAGAAATTACATCTCCGGGCAACAGACTCATGAAGCGACTGAGGTAACTCACGACTTGCGGCACATTGAAGATGAAGTCCGAAGTATTACTGTTTTGCAGCTGTTCACCGTTGAGGTTGAGCCAAAGATCCAGGTTATGCGGATCGGCCACCTCGGATTTTGTGACCATATAAGGACCGATCGGCGCGAAGGTGTCACAACTCTTTCCCTTTACCCACTGGCCTTCCATTTCCAGTTGGTAAGCGCGCTCGCTAATGTCATTATGCAACATGTATCCCGCTACATAATCCATGGCTTCCTCCTCTGATACGTAGGAGGCTTTTTTACCAATTACTACGGCCAGCTCCACCTCCCAATCAGACTTCTCACTGCCCTGTGGCAGCATCACCGCATCGTTCGGGCCGATGATCGACGACGTCGCCTTGAAGAAGACCACCGGCTGGCCGGGGATGGCCATGCCGCTTTCCTGGGCGTGTTTGGCGTAATTCAGACCTACACATACGATCTTGGATGGACGGGCAATGGGCGGCCCCAAACGGAGCTCATTACTGATTACCGGACAATTTCCCGAATTCGCCTCAAGCCACTTAGTTAATCGTTCAAGACCATTGGTGGAGAAAAATTTCTCATCATAGTCTTCTCCGAAGGAGGAAACGTCAATACGGTGATCTTCCTCAAGTGCGACACCTGGCTTTTCTGCTCCTGGAGCTCCATATCTTATTAATTTCATAGCTGTTAGTTGTTTATGGTGACAAACCCTCCATCAATCGGAAAGTTAGTCCCCGTAAGAAAGGAAGCTTCATCAGAACACAAATAAAGTGCTAAATCCGCTACTTCCTGTGGTTTGCCCATTCTGCCGATGGGTTGCGATTTTGATAGTGTGGTGAACATCTCTTCCTCCCGGCCAGGATAATTCTTCTCGATGAAATTGTCCACAAAGCTGGTATGGATGCGGGCGGGGGAAATGCAGTTGCACCGTATGTTATCATTCAGGTAATCCTTGGCGACGGAGTAAGTCATGGTGAGCACCGCTCCTTTAGTCATGGAGTAAGCAAACCTATCGGGTATACCCACAGAAGCAACAATTGAAGCCATATTGATGATCACCCCGCTTTGCTGCGCTTTGAAAAACGGGATGACTGCCTTTATGCAGTTAAAGGTTCCCTTTACGTTCACGTTGTAGAGGCGATCAAGGTCGGCCTCACTCGTTTGTTCCACATTACCGACGAAACCAATCCCTGCGTTGTTGATCAGCACATCGATTCCACCGGTGGAAATACGTAGTGCGTTGACGGCAGCCTCCACTTGGGCGAAGTCGGTTATGTCACAGCGATAAAAGTAAGCCGCCCCTCTACGACCGTTGATTTCCCGTACGGTTGCCTCACCAGCAGCCTTGTTCATATCGAGGATGCCTACCATAGCCCCCATTTCAGCGAAAGTTTCCGCCATAGAGCGACCGATGCCACTTCCTCCACCGGTAATGATGACCGTTTTGTTTTTATAGCTGAATCTCATGGTCTGCTTTGTCTGTCCGTGTTCTTGAACGGCAAATTACGCTTATTACCCTGTATCAGTCCGCAAAATAAAAGCAGGCCTTCAATTTCGAATCGCCTCCCTCACTGTCATAAAAAAGTAACACCAATGTTAAACTAATTAGACAAATTCAAAATAAGCATCAAAAGGCTTGCTTACCTCCACCAAAGGAGTCTACTTTTGCACTATTAAGATTTAGTATAGATAAAAATAACCCACAAATGACTCGACTTTTTCCTCTTTTTGTCCTTGCAGGAACCGTGATGTTTTTTACTGCCTGCCAGGATGACGACGATACACGCCCGGCGCTGGATATTCCTTCTGATTACAGTTTTACCCGTGAGGCTCAGTCTACGGTTAGCTTCGCTGGCCAAACCACCCGTCTTGCAATGGGAGGAGAGCTAGCAGGCGCTTTACTTGACTTTGATCAAACGAGTGAAGGACTGGCCAATATGTTCCGAAACACAGAAGGGACCGCGCCCTTTACGGACGCTGACCTCAACGCCTCCACCAAGTCTATCCGCTCCAAAGTAGCTGCCAGCCGCGACCTTTTCTTTACCAATACAACAGCATCTGCAACCATTCGAACCACCCTGGACGAGTGGCTCACTGCCCAAGTAACGGAGGTGTTTCCTAACCGCAACGAAATCGCTGCCGCAGGGCAGGCCGGACAAATAGCCGACGGCAGCTCAGTACGCTACGTAAACGCCAACGGACTAGAGTACAACCAGGCTTTTATCAAATCATTGATTGGTGCCCTGGCGTACGACCAGCTGGTCAACAACTACCTCAGTACTGCGGTGCTTGATGAAGGCACCAACCGGGAAGACAACGACATGGGCACCCTTGTGGACGGTAGTCTGTACACAAATATGGAACACAAATGGGATGAGGCTTTCGGCTACCTGTTCGGTGGCTCACTCAATCCCGCAAAGCCACTAGAGGACCTTGGTTCCGGAGACGAGTTTCTCAACAAATACCTCGGCCGCGTTGAGGACGACGCTGACTATACGGGTATTGCAGCGGATATCGAATTGGCCTTCCGTACCGGCCGCGCTGCGATTGTTGCCGGAGACTATACTGAACGCGATCGCCAGGCCACCATCATCAAGGAAAACCTGACCAAAATTCTCGCTATCCGTGCCGTTTACTACCTAAAGCAAGGAGAGGCTGCGTTGACTGCTACACCAGCCAATACAGGCGGTGCTTTCCACGATCTTAGTGAAGGCTACGGTTTCATTTACAGTCTTCGTTTTGTGGCTGGCCAGGATGCCACCGTAGTTGATGGTTGGATCAATGACCTGACCAATGCCTCTGGTAATGGTTTTTGGGACCTGGATACTGCAGTCCTCTCGACCCTCGCTAATGAAATTGCTACTGCTTACGGACTCTCCATAGAGGAGGCTGGCAGTTAAAAAATAATCCTCAAAACTATTCACCCACGCTTCAACCTTTGTTTTTCCGTTTGAAAGAAGCCAAGGTTGGAGCATGGGTCATTTCGTTTTCTTCATTTTCCAATTGATTTCAGCTATGTCTCGTCACCTGATATTATTACTATTCACTTTACTCACCTACTCTTCCTGCACCAACCCCGCTGGCAGTGATGATGATGAACCGATGTTGCCGTCTTTTGATCGGCGGGAAATGCTCACCAATTGGGCAGATGTGGTCATCCTTCCGGCACATAATGACCTACAGGCAAAACTAGAGGCCTTATCCGGTGCCAACGAGGCATTTGGCACTAACCCAGACGATACTACCTTAACCGAATTACGAGGCCGCTTCAAGCTGGCCTACCTTTCTTTTCAGGGCCTGGATCCCTTCATCATTGGCAAAGGAGAGGAAATCCGGATGCGGGAATTGCTCAATACTTACCCTACTGCCGTTGATTTGATCCGGGAGAACGCTGAAGCAGGCACTGCCAATCTCGAATTACCATCGAATACTGTCGCTCAAGGATTTCCCGCACTAGAGTATTTGCTCTATGCCGCCAGCGATCAGCTACTGGCAGATGCTAACTACCGTACCTACGCAACAACGCTCGTTGACCGCATGGTGCAACTCAATGAAACCGCACTGGCCGACTGGAACGGCACGTACCGCGAGCTGTTCGTCCAAAATGATGGTAACTCAGCCACCGCCAGTATTGACCGGATGGTAAATGACTACATCTTCCATTACGAAAAATTCCTGCGTGCCGGGAAAGTGGGCATCCCAGCCGGTGTTTTCAGCGATGATCCGCTGGCAGACCGGGCTGAAGCACAATACGCCGGCTACTCCAAGGAATTATTCCTGAAAGCACTAATTGCCAGTAGTGACTTTTTCACCAACCGTGGGCTCAAGGAATACCTGGATGTACTTGAGGTTCGTCGTGATGGGGAGCTGCTAAGCAGCCAAGTAACAGCACAATTTAGCGCCATACTAGAAGCAAGTGAAAGTCTGGAAGACAGCTTTGCCCAGCAAGTCGAAGCAGATAACGGTCAGCTGCTACAGTTGTACGATGAAATGCAAAGACTGGTTGTGCTATTGAAGGTAGATATGGTACAGGCACTCAGCATCAACATCGACTATGTAGACGCCGACGGTGACTGATGCATTCGTAGCCACTGACAAGTTCCCGTGAAACAATCCTTTTTCCTCACTAGAGCAAATGCTAAAATACTTACAGGCCACAGTCTCCCCCGCCCCGCTTGCCGTTTTCCGGATAGGCTTTGGCTTGATGATGGCCCTGAGCATCGTCAGGTTCTGGGTCAACGGATGGATTGAAAAGCTGTACCTGGAACCCACCTATTCTTTCAGCTATCGGTATTTTGAATGGGTAAAGCCCCTGGGTAACTGGACCTACTTATTGTTCGGCGTGGCGTTCGTCTCCGCGCTAATGGTCATGTTTGGCTGGAAGTACAGAATGGCGATTCTCCTCTTTTTCCTCAGTTTCACCTATATCGAGTTGATGGATAAGACGACTTATCTAAACCATTACTATTTTATTACGCTGTTGAGTTTTGTGCTCATCTGGCTGCCTGCGGCAGCTTACTATTCGGTTGATGCACGTGGGCAAAAGAAAGTCCGTATATCCCGATGGACGATAGATTGCCTGAAGGTTTTTGTTGCCGTTGTTTATTTCTACGCCGGATTAGCAAAGCTGAATTCAGATTGGTTGATGGAAGCACAGCCTCTGGCCATTTGGCTACCAGCCAAATACGATATTCCAATGCTTGGTGAGTTGCTGCAACAACGCTGGGCACACTATGCCTTTGCCTGGTCGGGGGCAGCATACGATCTCTTGATTCCCTTCCTACTGTTTTGGCGTCCCACACGACGTTTTGCCTTTGTTTTAGTCGTGATTTTCCATGTGCTGACCCGGGTCTTATTCCCGATCGGAATGTTCCCTTACATCATGATTGTTAGTGCGCTGGTGTTCTTTGATGAGGGGGTGCATGAGCGTATCCTGACATCTTTTCAAAAAGTTGGACCAGCCTTTAAATATGGGGGCCGCATTGCGATTATAGTCATTTCAGGAAAATTCAGGATGAGTAAACATAACCAGAAACAAGGGGCGGGGCCGCAGGTGCAGAAAATGGTTGGAAGAGCAGCAAAGAAAAAGCCAGCCTCAGCTGAAAAACTGAATTTCGAGGGAAGTAAAGGATCCTACAAAAAGCAGCACACCTCTAAGCTAAGTCTCCTCATCATAACCATCACCTTGTTGGCCCACCTCCTCCTCCCCTGGCGCTACGCCCTCTACCCCGGAGAGTTGTTCTGGACCGAAGAAGGCTACCGCTTCAGCTGGCGGGTGATGTTGATGGAGAAGGCGGGCTACCTCACCTACAAAATTGAGGACCCTACCACCGGTAAGCGTCGGGGTATCGACCCAAGCCGTTACCTCTCCACCTTCCAGCTAAAACAACTGGCTACCCAGCCCGATTTCATCCTGGAATTTGCGCACTTCATCGCTTCTGAAAACCAAGTAAAAGACGGACCTTTGCCGGCCGTTTTTGCGGAGAGCTACGTTGCTCTTAACGGGCGCGGTAGTCGTGTCTACGTCAATCCCGACGTTGACCTGACCACCATCACCCAGGACACGCCACGCATCACGTGGCTGATGCCATTTGAAGATGAGATTTATGGATTATAGCACCTTACAACAACAGGGATTGATGGTCTTGCAAAAAGTACAAATTCAATTTCAAGAAATAAGCGTCTCACTGATTTTGCTAAAAAACGCGCAGCGTTTTAAAAAGCCCTTCCCCGTAGGGAGGGTTGCGAGGGAGTTCTTTCTGCTCACCCTGCTCCTACCCACCTTTCTCTGCACCTGCGTCAGCGCCCAAAAAACGCTCAACGTCACCGTGCTCAGCCAGGAAGAAAGCACCCCATTGGCTGCCGTAGAAATTTTCGTGGAGGAGACTGCCCGGGTGTACGAAACGAATCGGCTGGGTAAAACCACCATTACGGCCGATGAGCAATTGACCACCCTCACCCTCACGCTTTTCACCCCGGGCTTTGCGAGTAAAACAGCGCAAATAGCTCTTTCGGGAGCACAGACCGACTTTACTTTCAGGCTCTCTCCGCTTCTCCTTGACCTGGCCGCCGTCACCGTCGTAGCCGAAGGAGAAAAACGCTTCGCCCTAACCCGCCTCAGGGCCGTAGAAGGAACTGCCATTTACGCTGGAAAAAAGACCGAAGTCGTACGCTTAGACGGCCTTACTATCAACGTCGCCAGTAATCAGGCTCGTCAATTATATGCCGAGGTTTCCGGCCTTAACATTTACGAGTCTGACGACGCAGGCCTGCAGCTAAGTATTGGCGGTCGTGGCCTCGACCCCAACCGATCGGCCAGCTTCAATACGCGGCAAAACGGCTACGACATCAGTGCAGATGTTTTAGGCTATCCCGAGAGTTACTACACCCCACCGGCCGAGGCGCTCTCAGAAATACAGGTGATACGTGGTGCGGCGGGACTGCAGTATGGTACGCAGTTTGGCGGGTTGGTCAACTTCGTTTTTCGACAACCCGACCCTCGTAAAAAAATTACTTTAACCAACCGACAAACTGTGGGTAGTTTCGGCCTGTTCACCAGTTTCAATTCAGTTAGTGGTACCGTCGGCAAATTAGGCTACTACGGCTATTACAACTACAAACGAGGGGATGGTTTTCGCCCAAATTCCGGTTTCAACAGCCACAATGCTTTCCTGCACCTGGACTATGAACTCGCCGAAAACAGCAGGATAAGCCTTGAATACACCTACCTTGATTACGTGGCGCAACAAGCGGGTGGCCTTACCGATGCTCAGTTCTACGACGACCCACTGCAAAGCAACCGTACCCGGAACTGGTTCTCCGTCGACTGGCAACTGTTTAACCTTCGTTGGGACCATAAACTGAACGACCAGACCAACCTTAGCTTGAATGTCTTCGGCCTTGATGCCGCGCGCAGCGCGGTCGGTTTCCGGACCAATCGGGTCAGCCAGGTCGATGACCTGTCAGCTCCACGAGATTTGATCTCAGGTACCTTCAACAACTGGGGTGTCGAAGGGCGCATTTTGCACCGCTACAAACTTGGCACAAGAAACGCCGTATTCCTACTGGGAGCTAAATATTACAAAGCTGACAATAGTGCTTTCCAAGGCCCGGGCTCAAATGGCATTGATCCGGATTTCAGACTTGCGACTGATGCCTTTCCTTCTTTCCCCAACCAATCTGCCTTTAGCTTTCCCAATCGGAACCTTGCCTTGTTCGGCGAGCACATCCTCTACCTCAGCGATAAGCTTAGCATTACCCCGGGGATACGGTACGAATACATCAAAACCGAAAGCCTGGGTACCTTCCGGCGTATTGACTTTGACCTGGCGGGCAACCCCATACGCGACCAGGAATTTCCTGATGACCGGACGTTCGAACGAAACCTTGTCCTGCTCGGTGTCGGCGTGAGCTACCGCCCTTCGGAGGCTTTTGAATTGTTCGGAAACATCAGTCAGAATTACCGCTCGGTTACCTTTAATGATATCCGGACCGTTAACCCTTCCTTTCAGGTTGACCCCGATATTTCCGATGAAGATGGCTATACCGCAGATGCGGGTGTCCGCGGAACAACCAGAAAACTGGTCTATTCCGCTAACCTTTTCGCCCTTCGGTACAAGGACCGGCTGGGGGAGGTACTTACCCCAGAAGTACGTCTACGGGCAGACGGGACGGAGGCACAAACTGGTCGGATCATTCGCCGGCGCGGCAACATTGGTGCCGCCTTCATTTATGGCCTGGAATCCTTAGTGGAGTGGAATTTACTCAACAACAAAACGTCCACCGGGCAGCCTTATTCCTTGATCGCATTCGCCAACACAAGCCTGACGAGGTCCAGGTACACCAACTCAGAAATTGCTGGTATCAAAGACAAAGAGGTGGAGTTCATCCCTTTGGTCAACCTCAAGACCGGGCTCCGGTTTGGCTACGGCAATTTGCTTGGTTCCATTCAGTACAGTTATCTCTCAAGTCAGTTTACGGACGCCAGCAACGCGCCCCAGGATCAGGCGGATAATCAGTCTGGAATCGTCGGGGCTATTCCGGCTTACGGCGTCGCAGATATGTCCTTGTCTTACCGCTGGAAGAAATTATCACTCGAAGCAGGTATTAACAATGTGCTTAATGAAATTTACTTCACCCGCAGAGCAACGGGGTATCCCGGACCAGGGATTATTCCTTCGACGCCCAGGTCTTTTTATGCTGGAGTCGAAATTCGGTTATGAGGTATTCACTAAGCCGCATCACAGCAGCACAAAAATCTGTGATTCCCGGAACACAACAGAATAGCCCCAAAACGAAAAAGGCGCCGACAATCCCGTAGGATCACCGACGCTTAGGGCTTTGCTCTTGTCCGGAGCTCACCTAAAAGTGTTGTTGTTAGTGTCTAAAAAGATAAAATCTTTGGTCAACAATTCTTTCCTACGGTGAGGAACTGCGCAATTGCGTATTGTTCGGTTTTTTGACGGAAGAAA
>JBGCFZ010000507.1:0-3791 GCA_045110355.1 Lewinella sp.
CACCGTTCCGCTGGCGGCACGATATCGGAGAGCGATTGGGAACCTTCCGCCGGTGGCGAAAGCGCCCATTTAGCGCCTGACCCCAACGACAGCGAGATCGTATACGGTGGTACCTACAAGGGCTACATGATGCGCAAGGATCATCGTACCGGGCAAACCCGCTCGGTGAACGTCTATCCGGACAACCCGGCGGGGTCGGGTGCGGAGGTGATGAAGTACCGCTTCAACTGGAACTTCCCGGTGATGTTTAGTCCGAACGATCCTAACCGCCTGTACGCAGGCTCGAACTACCTCCATGCCACCACCAACGGCGGGCAATCCTGGGAGGTCATCAGCCCCGACCTGACGCGGAATGACCCCGAGACGATCAAATCATCCGGAGGACTAATTACGCAAGACAACACCGGTGCAGAATTCTACGCCAACATCTTCGCGCTGGCCGAATCGACCCTGGAGCCCGGTGTCATCTGGACGGGCAGCGACGATGGCCTGATCCACGTAAGCCGGGACAACGGTAAGACCTGGGACAACGTCACCCCCAAGGACTCCCCTAAGCTCAATATGATGAATTGTATTGACGTACACCCCTTCCAAAAAGGCGGTGCTTACCTGGCGGCCACGCACTACAAATTTGGCGATTACCAGCCTTACATCTATAAAACTACGGACTACGGTAAAACCTGGACCAAGATCGTCAAAGGCATTGAGCCAACCCACTATACCCGGGCCGTTCGTGCAGACCCCGTCCGTGAAGGCTTACTCTATGCCGGTACCGAAAGAGGGATGTATGTTTCCTTTGATGATGGTGGTAACTGGCAACCCTTCCAGCTGAATTTGCCCCTTACGGCCATCCGGGATTTACACGTGCGCGACGAAAGCCTGATCGCCGCCACCCACGGCCGTAGTTTCTGGATGATTGATGACCTGGGGCCGATTCGCCAGCTGGATAAAGACATTGCCGGCGAGCCGCACCACATTTATGGTCCTAAGCCAGCCTACCGGATGGCGCAGTCTGGTGGCTGGGGTTCTCCAAATTTCCGCCTGACGGGAAAGAACCATCCGAATGGAGTGCTTTTCAATTTCTTTATCGATGATTATGACAAGCAGAAGGTCTCCCTTAAAATCCGGGACAAGGCTGGTCAAACCATCCAGGCCTTCTCTACCGACACCACGGATAAAAAGCAGCAACTCAAAATCGGCAAAGACAAAAACCGTTTTGTCTGGGACATGCGCTACCCTGGCTTCATGGAATTTGACGGGATGATCCTTTATTCCTCGCCTAACCGAGGGCCCAAGGCCGTGCCGGGCACCTATACGGCTACCCTGGAAGTGGATGGCAAGGCCTCTACCACCACCTTTGAGATTGTTGCTGACCCGCGTATGGAAACCACGCAGGCCGACTATGAACAGCAGTTGGCCTACTTGCTGAAGGTCCGCGACCGCGTGAGCGAAGCTCACCTGGCAATGCGCGACATCCGTAGCATCCGGGACGACATCAACTACTTTAAGGACAAGCTGGACGGTAAGCCCGCGTATGCTGAAATTCTGGCGCGTTGCGCTCAGTTGAATAAGGACATGTCATTGATTGAGAACAACATTCACATGACCAAGAACCAAAGTCGCCAGGATCCCCTCAACTACGGCATCCGGATCAACAACCGGCTCGCCTTCCTGCTGGCCGACCAGCAGCGCGGAGACTACCGGCCAACCGACCAGGCCGAGGAAGCCTTTACTGCCATTTCTGCAGAGTTAGACGTGGAATTGGACAAGCTGGACACCTTACTGGAGGAGAAGTTAGGGGAGATCAATGAGCTGGGCAAGACGCTGGGGGTTAAGATCTTGAGTGATCGGGTGTTGAAGAAATTTAAGCCTTGATTTGGTAAAGGGGGAAAGGTTTAAACATGAGTCATCCCGAATTTTGGTAAGAAGCATCCTATTTTGCCGTAACATTCATGACTTTTCAGTGATCAGTATTCAGTGTTCAGCGCAAACCATGCTGAACACTGAATAATGATCACTGATTTTTAACAATATTTGGCTCGAAAATTGCGAATTGCGCGGAATTCCATAAAAAGTTCGGGATGACTCATGTTTTTAGGGGGCGGGGCCGCAGGTGCAGGGGAAGTTGAAGGGGCAAGGATTTGGACTGTTGCCGCTCCGTTGGGAGCGGAGTAGTAATCATCGTACGTCAAATGAATTGGCGTTGAGGCCGAGGTTCAACAAAGCCAAATTCCTAAAAGACGCCGTATAAATTATTTTCGTAAAATCTTCTCCATCTTCCGTCCTCTTGCTAATTCATCAATCAGCTTTTCCATACGTCTACACTGTCTATACAATTCAAATTCATCCTCTATTTCTTCAATGCGATAACCACAGACCACTCCTTTAATAAGGTGTGCATTTGGATGTAGATTTGCTCTTTGAAAAAATGTTTCAAATGTCACTTTCTCTTCAATGAGCTGTTGCAATTGATTTTCATCAAATCCGGTCAACCATTCAATCACTTGATTCAATTCTTCTTTAGTCCTACCATTTTTCTCCAACCTGTTTAGGTAGAGCGGATAAATAGAGGCAAAGATCATTTTGGCAACTTTTTCATTTTTCTCGGCTGTAACCTTCATGACTATTTGATTTTGGATTTGTTGATACTAACAGAAATTTGAGCGATAAGTCCCCGTCCAAAACCCAATTCCCAGACGCTGATTGGCTCATGAACCCCAGTCGCTGTGACCACTCACAAAATACACCAAAATCCCTTTTTTTCAACAACAGGACGTATTAGAATTTAACGCTTTGGGCTACCTGCGCCACCACGTAGTAGCAGCGAAGCTAAATATCGTCCTGCATTTCGTTGCTGCATCGGTCACTTGGCTATGGCTAAGTGACCTCTTTGCGCCTCATTCAGAACAATATTTTTCAGCAGTTACCTCAAAAGCTACTTTTAGACATGGAACTAGTTTAGAAAATCCTCCAAACCTATTAGGTTTTTACAATTGAATAGTCAGTTTACTTTTATTTGCTCGAACTATAATTGCCATGAAAATAGCAAAAAAACCTATAGATAGGTAAACAAAACTATCTTGAATAATGGAATATAATGTAACAACTCCTTTAGTAGGCAATTGTGCATACATGATTTTGTCATTCTTATCAAAAGAACTCATTTGTGATACCATTTCACCGCATGGTGTAATTGCTGCGGAAAGCCCAAATCGAGTTGAACGCAGTACTGAGTGACCTTGCTCAACTGCTCTAAATGCGGCCATTTCTGTATGCACAGGGTCAATGCCTCTCCAATCACTTGATGGAATAATAACCATATCTGCGTCTAATTCACCATACCCTTTTGCCAAATATGGAAAATCATAATCATAGCAAATTGCAGCCCCGATTTTTGTTCCTGTTACATCAACCACTTTTAAAGGCGACTTTCCCTGTACCGCAGGTTCTCCTGGCACAGGTTGATGCTTGAGATATGTCTGCGTAATGCTTCCTGACGAATCGATAACCTGGTACTTGTGCTCATACCGGAAAGGCGTTTGTGAAATGGGTGTAACATAAGAAGCTACCAAAGTGATATTGAGTTCAATGGCTAATTCCTGTATAGATTCAATCCATTCCTTTTCCTCTTCAGGCATTATAAATAAGGCAGCCTCGTTCCATGATATTATTTTGGCGCCACCGTCTACTGCAGTTCTTGTTCGCTTAAATAATGCCGACTTGGTCTGTTCATTACTTTCCTTAGATGGCAATGGTAATCCACTTACCTCCGAGTCTGTTCCAACAGCGGC
>JBGCFZ010000508.1:0-9216 GCA_045110355.1 Lewinella sp.
TTCTTAACCCTCCCGGCAAAGTTTCTTAACGAATGAGGTATTATCTTCGCGGGCAATCTCACCAGCCTTTTGAAAATATAGCCTTATGAAACAAGATATCATCACCCCTGAAGTTAAGGACATTATTGTAGCTGTTGTGCCACGCGACAATGGTGCCGACGAACAATTATGGGATACTTACATCGTAAACCTTCGCGAAGAACCCATGGAAAGTGTTTTGATTACCAGCCAGGGATATGGAGAAATTGACGGTAGAGATAAGACCACTACCGTACTAAGGCATTTTCATCAAATTATCATGCCCAATTCCTTTCTTAAGGTGGAGCCAATTCAAGAAGCACTTTTTGGCCTTAAAAACGAATATTGGATCAGCTTTAATGATGGGGACGTAATGTTGGACAAGCGCTACGTTTTTCAGCCGGGTGAAATCAATGAGGAAGCCTTAAAAACGGTCCCAGTGCTTGATCGCCCCGGCGTTATGTTGCAATAGAACGCTCTTCGCTGATTCTTCAGTATTGGAGGCTGACTGGTTATCAGTTAAGTAATTGTATCGAACTTAGCGTCGTTACCCCTCACCCACAGCATTAAGTTTCTTACCATGCTCCTTCCTCTTTCTGCGTAAATGCTGAAGAACCCCGGGAAATTAGCTTTTCTTTGTCTCCGCGTTTATGCCCGCCATCAACTTTACAGAAGCCAAACAAACCAAATGTCCCGCCCTGCCCCCAAAAAAATAGAAGAAAGTCGGACGATCATGTCCGAGCTTGTCATGCCAAACGATACCAATCCACAGAACAACCTAATGGGCGGAAATATGCTGCGTTGGATGGACATCGCCTGCGCCATTTGTGCAGGAAAGCACTGCGCCAAACCTGTCGTTACGGCTTCGGTAGACAATGTAGCCTTCGGCTCCCCTATCCGAAATGGAGAAGTAGTTACCCTTGAAGCTACTGTAACTAGAGCTTTCAACACTAGTCTGGAAATTTATGTACAGGCAACTGCAGCCACCATGCAGGGGCTTAACCCCAGGAGAACACACCATGCGTACTTCACCTTCGTCGCACTGGATAAGGATAATGGGTCTCCCGTCCCCGTGCCCGAGGTGGTTCCTCTCTCTGAAATTGAAGAGCAACGTTTTGCCGCTGCCCTACGTCGGCGTGAATTACGCCTGGTTCTAGCCGGAAGAATGAAACCCGCTGATGCTAAGAACCTTAAAGAAATCTTCGGATAAGGCGAGAGTGCTCAGGGTTTAGTAATTAGTATTCAAGAGGCAGTCAGCCTGGTACTATGTACTGAATGCTAAACCCTGAAAATTGATCCCTAAAAACTGAGCACTAAAACCCTGGCTACTAAATCATCCCTTCCAACTTCTCCACCACATAGTCGACTTGTGCCGTCGTGTTATGATGACTGAAGGAGAAGCGAATGGTGTGTCGTTTACTATCCGGGTGTAAATGACCAATTACGTGACTCCCCACATCAATACCGCTGGAACAGGCAGAGCCACCGCTGGCAGAAATACCGTTCAGGTCTAGGTTCATCAGCAACAGGTCGCCTTTGGGAGATGATGGGAAGCTTACACTTAACACTTTATAGTGGCCGTTAGCAGGATCTCCGTTGAAGGTTACCTGAGGATACTTAGCCTTCAGTGCGTCGTGAAAATGCTGCTTCAATGTTTGAATCTGAGCGGCGCGCGCTTCACGTTCAGCCACTGCCTTTTCAAGGGCTTTTGCCAAGCCGACAATACCGTAAATATTCTCCGTACCGCCGCGCATATTACGCTCCTGTGCGCCCCCGTCGAGGTACGGCTTAATGATGTTGTCGTTGTTGATGTACACAAACCCTACGCCTTTGGGACCATAGAATTTATGCGCGGAGCCTGATAAAAAGTTGACTCGGGTAGCGTCAAGATCAATGGGGAAGTAGCCCATCGTCTGCACCGTATCACAATGAAACAAGGCCCCGGCAGTTTCACACAATGCGGCCACCTCCTCCAGTGGCAGCAGGTTGCCGATTTCGTTATTGGCGTGCATAAGACTTACCAGGGTTTTCTCAGAAGAAGCTCCCAGTCGCTTTTCCAGGTCAAGCAGGTCTACGTTTCCCCGCTCATCAATACCGACCATTTCAACGGTTGCGTTGCCGCTTTCACGAATGGCATCAAGGCTGTGGAGTACACAGTGATGCTCGAGCGGAGAAGAAATGATACGGGTGATACCAAGGTCACGAACACTGTTCTTGAGCGCCATATTATTGGCTTCAGTACCACCAGAGGTGAAAAATATTTCCCCGATGCTACAATTCAGCGTATTGGCCACCGTCTTGCGTGCTTGTTCAATGAGCGCCCGGGCCTGCCTGCCTTCAGCATGGATACTGGAGGGATTGCCATAGTTTTGAGCCATGACCTCAGTCATGGCTGCCAACACCTCCGGGTCGATGGGCGTAGTGGCGGAATTGTCTAAGAAAATACGGTCCATTCAACGATGATTTCGATTACAGCAACAAACATAGATCAGATTGGACTAGTTAGGCAAGCTGTTTTAGGAAAAGGAGGGGGACCACTCGATGAAAACGGATAGGCCATTTTAGTGGCTAGTGGTAGTAAGTTGTGCTGCCGCACGCCTCCGCTGACTTCGTTTGAGATAGACATACGAGCGTAGCGAGCTGTCCTTTCTGGCAGCATTACCTACTACTTAAGTTCCAACAAGATCGCGCAATGGTCAGAGTGTACTGCGTCTTTGAAATGGTCTACTGATTTTACCCGGTCGATGATTTCCTTGCTCAGGCTCATGTAATCGATCCTCCAGCCTTTATTGTTGTTTCGGGCGTTAGCGCGGTAGCTCCACCAGCTATAGGCTACAGCTTCGGGGTGCAAATGACGGAAGGTATCGACCAACCCGGACTCCGCAAACCACTTAGTCATCCAGTCACGTTCAGGACGAAGGAAGCCCGAAGTATTCATGTTACTTTTCGGATTGTGGATATCAATTTCCTCATGGGCGATATTGTAATCCCCAACCACGAGTATATTGGGTCGTGTCTTTCTTAGTTCAATGATATAACTTAGAAAATCATCCAAGAAACGGTACTTAAAACTCTGTCGCTCTTCTCCTTGTCCTCCGTTTGGAAAGTAACAGTTAAAGATGGTAAGGTCGCCAAAATCTGTACGAATTACCCTGCCCTCTCGGTCGTAATCTTCCATACCTATTCCTGCTTGAGTCAGGTTTGGCGCAACTTTACTTAGGGTAAGTACACCGCTGTAGCCCTTTTTACTGGTAGCACTATGCCACTGAGCATGGGAGAAGCCGGCAGTTTCGAGTTCGGCCATATCCACCTGTTCAGGGTGAGCTTTGGTTTCCTGGAGGCAGAGGACATCAATATTGGTATCAGAAGCCCAGCCGGCGAGATTTTTCTTCAGGGCAGCTCGGATGCCGTTTACATTGTAGGTTACTATGCGCATTTTTAGATATTGGGGTGAGGAGCTTCTACTCCGAATAAATGATTTGGGCTTAGGGATGGAATATTGTCAGCATGAATACGGGGCAAAAGGTTTACCGCTCCCCCGCCAGCACGCCCACCAGCCTTTCTTGACGGACCTCCCCATCGGGGTTTACCAGCTCGGCGAACAAGACGTAGAGGCCAGCTTTAGCCTTCCGTCCTTCGTCGTTGGCACCGTCCCAAAGGAGGGTGCCGGAGGCACCCAGTAACTCCGTTTGACGGAGGGTGCGGATCAGTCTCCCCTGTGCATCCATAATGGTGATACGAACCAGGAAGCCACTGCGGTCGGTCTGGTACTGCAGTTCGAGGAAGTCTTCGAAGCTGTCACCGTCGGGACTGAAGGTAGTGTTGACAATAGAGAAAATGTTTTCGCCTGCTGTAGGTAAAGCATCCCGGAGTTGAGAATTCGGACGTGTTGGCGTGCCGAAGTTTTCGGAGGAAGCGGCGCTGTACCAATTGGCCCCGTCTTGGGTAGCACCTTGCTTACGGAGGCGCTCAAGGCTCACCCCGTCGTTAGGACTTAACAGCGAAGAATGAAAGTCTTCATTATAGTCGAAGGCATCGAGGATGACACCAGCGGCAGAAGCGACGGTGATGTTTCCTTCATCATCCGGCATCGTCGGTAAGGTTTGGTCGATGAGCAGGGCTGCATCCACCTCCAGGAAGGTGGCGTTAATATAATCCGGATCAGGGGAAAAGGTGAGGTGTTCCCCGGGCAGGAAGAGTCGGCTGACGGAGATGGTCCGTTGCCCGGAAGAGGTGGTGGACTGATTGTTTGTTAGGGTCCAGTCACGAACCTGAAAGACTTTGTCGGAGCAGTTAAACAGCTCCAGGAAATCGGCGCCTCCGGAAGCCGGATTAAACAGTACTTCGTTGATGATGACGTCTCCGGCATCAGGCTCTCCCGGGATGGCGAGTTGGAGCACAAGATCATCATCGGGGAAATTACCTCCACAGTCGCTGAAATCCGACAGCATGGTGAGCGTATAAATAATTCCCTCCTGAACGTCTGCGGACAGGAAGATCTGTCGGTCATTAAAGAAGACGACATTGAAAATTGTAAGGCCATTATCAACGGTAAATAACTCAGGGGTTATTTGGTCCTGAACGAGAGCTTCGTCGAAGGTCAGGGTAATTCCAAAGACGCCAATATCAACTTCAGTAATCATCGGCGCCTGATCGTCGGCTGGCATGTCAACTACGGAGTTGACCCGGCCCGGCGTACCGCCGGTCTCGTCGATGCTTGCCCGCCAACTTGCATTGCATCCTGCGTCCTCGCCCCCAACAAACTCCAGGCTATAACCACCATCGTTCCGTTCCGGATCATTGTACCAACCATCGGTATAATTTAGGGTTTGCAGGGCTGTACCCAGGTGACTGAGTTCAATCACATCGCCGCCGTTCGTCAACGATGGCAGGCCTGAAATAGAAAGAACGGGGATGCCTTGTGCCTGAAAGTCAACCAAATCGTCAGCATCCACCAAGACAACATATCCCCCTGGAGCCAAAGTAGCCACGCCGTTAAACTCTGCTGGTGATCCACCGCTAGCCACCATTATGCCTTCCAGGTTAACTGAAATATCCGTTGGGTTATGAATTTCGATGTATTCGGCGTTGGGCAACCCTACTTGCGGAGAGGGATCGGCCATAAACTCCGTGATGATCAGGTTTCCAGGTTCGGGAGCTACCGTGGGATCATAACGAAGAGAAGCTACGAGGTCGTTGGCCTCATTCCCAGCTTCGTCGACAGCACGGCTAACGGTGACGGTGAAATCTTCGCGCAGCGGGAAGGCCTGAGCAAAACCTAATCGTACGGTAGTGCCAGAGGGCGTCGCGGAAATGATAGAATTGCCGGCCAGGGAAGAAGTATAATTGGCTGGGTCTTCAGTTGGCAAACTAGCCAATACTTCTGAAAATCTGATCAGCACTTCGTCCTCATCCACCACAAAAGCGTTGGCCAGGGAAGGCGCAGTTTCATCTGCGGGCAGAAAAACCTCGTAGTTTAGATCATCGAAGCTGAATTTGTCGGATCGAGAGGCAGTGTATACGCAGGTGATGCGCAGATAATCGAAGCGTAAGTCCTGTGCTGCGGCAATCGTTCCTTGCAGTTCAAAATCCCTTCCGCCCAGGTAATCGGCAAAGAAACGATAACCGTTAGTTTGATCAAACGTAACCAATAGCCGGGCGATGGCCGGGCTTTGGCCAAGTGCGCCGGGTGTGCCTTCGACATCTCCTAAGACCACGTCTCCGCCATCAATTATTGTTCCGGTCAGCGCGTCCTGGTCTCCCGAAATTCCGCCAAACTGGAGGTTAGCGCTGGTTTGAGACATTTGGCCAATGGAGCTTTCCCGAAAGAGGTCAAGCTTACAGAAATTACTTGCTGAGGGAGAAAAGTCCATATCTACCAAAAATTCGAGGCGAAAAGAATCAGCCTGCGTATTTCGGCTAGGAGGCAGCCGGAGGTTAAGGACGGACTCCCCTGCCCCATCGGCCATCAGGCGTAGGCGGCCATCGGTGACCACAAAATCACCGGTATCGCCAAACCACTCGGGATTTAAAAGATCACCGTCTTCGAAATCGTCGGAGGTGATTTGGGCGGGCAAGGAGACGGAGAGCAGCACCAATAATAGTACTGCAAGTAGGTGGTCAGGCTTCATGGGGCTAAGGTACGTGGCCCGTCACTTTTTTTTCCGTTTCTTACTGGCTTTCGCTAACGGATTAAACGCCAGACAAAGATCGAGCCAGTAACCCAGGGCGTCGTCGTCAGCAAAGCCATCACGGATAACGAAGATGTAGCCGCGCATTGGCCGGCCCGTAAAGTCCATCGGTCGGGTCTCCTCTTTTTCAATTTCGGCAGGATAGGCCTCCTCCCCTATCCTGGCCATCAGCAGATCGTCTCCGTGTTTTTTGTCGGTGTGGATGCCGCAGAGCATCTTTTCATCGACCTGAAATAAGCGGCCTCCCATCATGGATTTGTCGGTGAAGGAGACACCGCGGGCGGTGAGTAGATTTCGGATACGGTCGGCGACTAATGGATCGTAGGGCATGGGTATGAGGGTGGTGAGATGGAAGATAGTTGTCTAAGGCAAACCATTATGAATTTCATTTTAAGAAATGATTAGATGAGTAAAAACGTCCATTCTTTCGTCAGATCAGGCGGGGCCGCAGGTGCGGGGAATTGGTTCTGAGGCAAAGCAGGGCATTGTCTCCGCCCAACGAGAAGTACCTCACAGAGAAACCTATGGCCCTACCGAAGCCTGCCGGTACCCCACCGGATTCGGAGTGTTTTGTACCGTTCCTTGACTTTACCTGCCCTTGCACCTGCGGCCCCGCCCACCCCACTCAACTTATTGACAACAAAGGCCTTATATTTGTATACTTATGCTCGGCTTTACCTATTATCAACAGCTGGAAGAAATGGACTGTGGCGCAGCGTGCCTGCGTATGGTTGCCCGCCATTATGGACGGTACTACAGCCTTGAGCACCTGCGAGAGAAAACCAGAATCAGCCGTGAGGGGGTAAGTTTACTGGGAATTAGCGAAGGGGCGGAAAGCATTGGTCTTCAAACACTGGCGCTGCCGGTTACGGTTGATCAGTTAGAGCAGGAAATCCCCCTGCCCTGCATACTACCCTGGAACGAAGAGCATTTCGTAGTCTTGCATAAGACCAGAAAAGGAAGGTTTCACATCGCGGACCCTGACCCCGTTTTCGGGAAACAAGAGTTTAGCCGACAGGAAATTCGCCGACACTGGACGACTATCCAGCAGGAAAACGGTCCGCACACCGGCAACGTCCTCGTACTGGAAACCACGCCCGACTTCTTTGCCAAAGACAGAGAGGGCATTGACAAAAGTAGCCTGAAGTACGTGCTGGAGTACTTCCGCAACTACAGCAATCTGTTATGGCAGTTTGCTGCAGGCCTTCTTCTGGCCAGTATGCTTCAGATTCTGATGCCCTACCTGTTGAAGAACATGGTGGACTTTGGCATCGTCCACGTTGACTACAACTTCATTGTTCTCGTGGTCGTAGCACAGGGCGTTCTGATGCTCTCCACTACCCTGCTTGGTGCATTGCGTAGGTACATCATGCTGCACATAGGTGGGCGGGTTAATGTAGGACTGGTGAGTGATTACATTCAAAAATTAACCAGGCTTCCGCTGGAGTTCTTCGACAGCCGTAGCCGGGGAGACCTGCTGCAGCGTATCAACGACCACGAAAGGCTACAAAATTTCCTGACGGGCCCTACCCTGGTCAGGGTTTTCAGCCTGATCAATTTTGTTGCTTTCTCCATTGTCTTAGCGCTCTGGAGTACCGCACTGTTCGGCATCTTCCTGGCGGGGACAATCATCAACATCCTCTGGGTTACCTGGCAGGAGAGCCGTAAGCGCGACCTTGATTTTAAGCTCTTCGAACAAAGTGCTGACGGCAAGGAACAATTGATGGAAATCATTGACGGTATCCAGGAGATCAAGCAGGGCAATGCTTCCCGGCAGAAACGCTGGGCCTGGGAGCGGAAACGCTCCGGTCAGTACCGGACTCGAGTCCGACTCAGCACCATTGACCAATGGCAGCGTACCGGCGGTGCCGCCATCAATCAGATCAAAAACCTGCTCATTACTTTAGTGGCCGCCACGGCGGTACTTAACGGGCACCTTACCATCGGCACCCTGGTGGCCATCCACTATATCCTGGCTCAGCTTGACAGCCCGATCGAGGACTTCACTGAGTTCGTCAGAGGGTACCGGGAGAGTATGATCAGCCTGGAACGGATGAACGAAATCCATAATAAAGCCGACGAACAGGATGCTACACACCGACTCAGTGTTATTCCCGGAGACGGCAGTATTAAACTGCAAAGTGTAGGTTTTCACTACAACCTGCCCAATGCACCGCAGGTGCTGAGTGGTATCGACACCGAAATTCCTGTAGGAAAGATCACCGCAATAGTCGGGACTTCCGGCAGTGGAAAATCGACCTTACTCAAACTCCTCCAGGGTTTTTACCAACCTTCCTCCGGAGAAATTTTGGTGGGCGGCACCAACCTTGCCACCCTGAACAAGACTTTTTGGCGATCCATCTCCGGTGTAGTTTCGCAGGATGGCTATATCTTCAGTGACACCATTGCCCGAAACATCGCTCTGGGAGAAGAATACATTGACCAGGAAAGACTAATCAAAGCCGTTAAGATTGCCCAAATCGAACGATTCATTGACCGCCTACCAAACGGCTATGGAACGCTGATCGGAGAATCCGGCGTAGGCCTAAGCCGGGGTCAGCAGCAGCGTTTGCTCATCGCCCGGGCCATTTACCATCAGCCGAAGTACCTCTTCCTGGACGAAGCTACCACCGGACTCAACGCTTTTACGGAGGTAACCATCATGGACGAATTGTTCGAATACATGAAGGATACGACGATCATCATTGTTGCCCACCGACACTCTACCTTTGAGCGTGCGGATCATATCGTTGTGCTCAACGATGGTGTCGTAGTCGAGCAAGGCAGTCACCGGGAACTGATGCAGACCCGGTCAAATTACTTCCGGTTGGTCCGTAATCAAACGTTGTTGGGTAATTGAGTTGAAGCTACTAGTGGATGAATTCACAATTACTTGACCGTTATTCCTTGCCTTTTAGCACCGTGACTTCGTTGCTGAAATCCTCATTTAGCTATGGCTAAAATCCGGTTTCAGCGCCTTGCCACGGCACGAAAATCCTGCGGACTA
>JBGCFZ010000509.1:0-3764 GCA_045110355.1 Lewinella sp.
ATCGTCTTATTGGCCAGAATTGATTGCCTACGGCAATCAGCGGATGAACTACTTCCTCGTTGCCCCGCACTATGTACGGGGCAACCGTAAAGGATAATCGCTACGCGATTTACATCAATACTTAGGTTACAGTATACTAGTGCAGTGTCAGGTCAATTGTAACACACTAGGTGCTGGTGGATTTTAGTGGTTAGCAAGGCGCTGAAACCGGAACTTAGCCGTAGCTAAGTGAGGATTTGAGCAACGTGGTTAACCGCTAAAAGACGCCACAGACGTGTGCCATAATTGGCTTGACAAAGCACTAGCCAGCTTTTGCCAACATCTCAACTATCTTTACCCTTACCTACGAGCTAAGCGAGCATCATTGTGTGGTCGCTCTATAAATCTACCAAGCGCGAAGCGCGTCTACCAAGGCCGCAGGCCGTTTATCAAAAAAACAAGCGCAGCGCGTTTTTGTCTACCAAGGCCTCAGGCCATCTATCAATCTATCCCATGTACCCCGCCCACATCGAAGCCATCGCCGAAGCCCTAGCCAATATCTTCGGCGAAAACAAATACGCCGACCGCGAGATTGCCCGCGTATTAAAGGCCGATAAACGCCGGGGGAGCAGAGACCGTGCCTTCATCGCCGAGCATACTTACGGCGTTGTACGGAATTACCGGCTACTACGTCACGTGCTGGGCGGTGCTAAGCCCAAGAATCGGAAAGACTGGTGGCGACTCATTGGCGTCCATCTGATGTCGGAAGGGATGGAGTTGCCAGCATGGACGGAATTCAGGGAACTGAACGAAGACGAGCTTAAAGCCCGATGGGTGGAAGCAAAAGACGTTCGCGCCCTGCGTGAAAGCATCCCCGACTGGCTGGACAAAGTCGGCGAAGAACAGCTCGGCGATGAGCTCTGGACCCCCACCCTGGCTTCCCTCAACGAACAGGCCCCGGTAGTACTGCGGACCAATCGCCTTAAAACAACGCCAGCCGAACTCGCTGAGGCACTGGCCCAGGACAATGTCCTGACCGAAGAAATTGGCGCCGATGCCCTGCTCGTCACTGAAAGACAAAATCTCTTCAAAACCAAAGCCTTTAAGGATGGCCTTTTTGAAGTCCAGGATTTTAGCAGCCAACAAGCAGCGCCGACGCTTGAAGTAGCTCCCGGCCAAACAGTCATCGACGCCTGTGCCGGTGCAGGTGGA
Organism: Lewinella sp.; assembly: GCA_045110355.1. Taxonomy (GTDB): domain Bacteria; phylum Bacteroidota; class Bacteroidia; order Chitinophagales; family Saprospiraceae; genus Neolewinella. The sequence goes on from JBGCFZ010000509.1 coordinate 1,192, forward strand.
AAAAGCCTCCACCTGGCCGCCCTGATGGAAAACAAGGGACAACTGCTGAGCCTCGACATTCACGACTGGAAATTACAGGAGCTAAAAAAACGTGCCCGCCGCAACGGTGTATCCAATATGGAGACCCGTGCCATCACCTCTTCCAAAATAATTAAACGGCTGGCCGGACGTGCTGATCGGCTGCTGTTGGATGTTCCCTGCTCCGGCCTGGGCGTACTCCGTCGTAACCCCGACGCGAAATGGAAGCTTAGTCAGGATTTTATTGACCGCGTTGTACTCGAACAGGCAGGCATCATCTCGCGCTACAGCAAGATGGTCAAACCCGGCGGTAAAATGGTCTATGCCACCTGTAGCATACTCCCCCGGGAGAACGACCATCAGGTGACTGCCTTCCTCGCCTCTGAAGCAGGCCAGGGCTGGACATTGGAACACAAGCATACCTATTTCCCACAAGTGGAAGGATATGATGGCTTCTTTGTCTCCCGGATGGTTCTGGAAGAATAATTATACCCTTCGACGTTTGTTTCAAGGTCGGTATGAACAAGCACGCCTGGCTCCCGGCGACTTAGGACTTAAAGGCCCCACTTGTTTATCTCTCCCCAATCAAAAAGGCCGCCCTCAATCTCGGAGAGCGGCCTTTTTGCCCATTAGGTTGCCCTAACGATTAGAATTTATAGCAACCAGATTTATTACTTCCGGCGGCGCCAATGGTAATACCAACGGTAACACTACCTACGAAGTAGTAATCTTCATATTCTCCACCGCGCCGGTATTCCAGATCACCGACTTCAGCGACGTTTTGAACTCCGGGGTTAGAGAACCGGGCGGCAAGACCGCCGTTTGGCCCGTTGAGTACATCAAGGTAGTTCACCTGGGTATTGGAGACATCATCAAGGTAATCAGTACCCGTTTTACGGCCGCCAAGTTCGACACCAACAACGATACGGTCGGCAAAACGAACGCGAACACCACCACCCAATATACCGACGACTCTGGTCAATTCATAAGGAGTTGCGTCATACCGAGGGTCACCACTGCCCTGCGCCTCTGTACGCAATGGCTGTAATTCAGTGAACACACCATCAAGTTCTGATTCGGGGTTGAAACTAAGTACACCAACACCACCATAAATGTAGCCCGCCAGGAAATTACTCTCCCTGTCGCCAAGGTAGAACAGGTCGTATTCAGCTACCGCATTGAATTCTGTGATGGAAGAACGGAAGTTCCGGGAAAAAGGCACCGTCACACCATTTTCGTCGGGTCCCTGGGTTTCACGTTCGGCGCTGATGCGGCCAAAGTTACCATTCACACGGATGCCCCAACGGGTCTGTGGACGATAGCGGAGGTATAAGCCACCGGCAAAATTCATATCCTCGGTGTAGAAACCGGTTTCTTTAGGGCTTAAATCTCCGGTATAGACGGAGAAACCGGCCTTGACTCCAAATTCAAGAGATTGGGCCTGGACATTAGCCCCGACTCCACAAAGGAAAAGGGAAAAAAGAAGAAGCGATAAGCGAGTTCGCATACGTGCAATAATTTCGATTGTTGGGAATAAGTCAATGATTCCCAGAAGGAAGTGTAATTTTCTCGTAATAGGAAGCCCAAAGTTAGTGCAAAAATTGTGTGAAGCCCGTCTTTTTCTGTTGTTAAGCGTTTCCTTTGCAATTCTTATGGCTAAAACTTACGATAAAACGGAACGTCCGGTTTCCGACCGATCACAGAAAGAGAAATTTAATCGTTCTCTCCGCATCTTTGATTACGTGTGGCTCTACCGGTGGAAGTTCCTCTTCAGTTTTGTGATCCTGGTGGTGAGCAGTCTGGTCTTTCTGGTGATCATGCAACTGCCGGGAGAGGCCCTCAATGTGATCCGCGGGGAAGGGAAGTATGATCTTTCCATCAAAGAGATCTTTGCCTTACTCGCCATCCTGCTGGTAATCCAGGCTCCGCTTAGTTTTCTGCGGGTCCGGTTGCAGGCTGAGGTAAGCGAAAAAGCTATGGGCTCACTACGTAAAGACCTCTTCGCGAAAATACTGCGCCTTGAGATCCCCTTCTTTGAACGTACCCGAGTGGGAGAACTTACCAGCAGGATTACCAATGACATTACCCAGATTCAGGGCATCTTCTCTCTTACGTTGGCGGAATTTCTGCGGCAGCTGATCATCCTGACTGGCGCCATTGTCTACATTCTAGCCACCATGATGAAACTTGCGTTGGTTAGCCTGGCGATCTTCCCGGTCGTCGTCGTTGCGGCCATGTTTTTTGGCCGCTATGTGCGAAAAATGACGAAGGCCCGTCAGGAACAACTGGCCGAGTCAAACATCATCGTTGAAGAGAGTCTGCAAAGCATCAACACCGTAAAGGCCTACACCAACGAGGAATTCGAATTGGCTCGATACAGCCGGAGTATCGATGAGACCATTCGTATTTCACTGAAAACCGCCAGTGCCCGCGGTCTGTTCTCAGCCTTCATAGTAACGGTCATGTTTGGGTCCTTGTTCTACATCATCTACCGCGCCGTATTGCTGGTGCAGGCAGATGCACTTCCGGTAGGAGACTTGTTCAGCTTCGTCATA
>JBGCFZ010000510.1:0-3931 GCA_045110355.1 Lewinella sp.
CCTGAGGTGCTTAATTAAAAGCCTTCGGTTTTTAGACGCGCTCCGCGCTTTCATAGATGTGGTAGATTAGTAGATTGCTAGCGCTACCCCATGGCTCTGTTCACTCCGCTCGTAGGTACTTTCCATTCCTCCTACTCTCCAACGATAATCCCTCTGTGCTACCTCAGTGCCTCCCTCCGTGCTGCCCTCAGTGAGAACCAACGCTGCGAAGCAGCAACCCCGAAAAGTGAATTCTCCCAAGCCGTCGTACCTTAGACGCTCCTTAAAGTCTACTCGAAAATGTCAAAAAGTGTACTTCTTTGCCTGTTGCTTTGTGCAACGGCTTCTTCCTTCGCGCAGGATAATTTTTCTTCCTCCTTACCTATCATCATCATTGATACGAGAGGCGATACGATACGGGATGAACCGAAGATACTGGCGCGTATGGGCATCATTGATAATGGCGTCGGGCAACGAAACGCCATAACGGATACCTGGAATGAATACGACGGTTATGTAGGCATTGAGGGCAGGGGCTCTACCTCTCAATCTATCTTTCCAAAAATCGGTTACGGGTTGGAGACGCGGACGGCGGATGGAGAAGACCTTCAGGTTGCCCTGCTCGGCTTTCCGGAAGAGGAAGACTGGGTACTGCATGGTCCTTATTCCGACAAGAGTCTTATCCGATCAGCCCTCGCCTACCACTGGGCCGGACAGCTTATGGACTATGCGCCCCGGGTCCGGATGACGGAGCTCGTCATCAATGGTGATTATCGGGGCGTCTACTTATTTACGGAAAAAATCAAGCGAGACAAAAACAGGGTCGCCATCAAAAAACTCACGCCTGAGGATACCGACAGCGAAGCCATTACCGGCGGCTACATCCTCAAGCTGGACAAATTCACGGGGGAAAACGGAGATTTCGAAGTCCTGTTCGAATCCGAGTACAACGCCGACACGGAGGAAGAACAAAGCATTCGCTTTCTGTACCATTACCCGAAGCCTGAAGACATAACGTTTGCCCAGCGCAACTATATCCAAAGCTGGATGCGTAATTTCGAAAACGTACTTGCCGGAGACGATTTCCTGCATCCCGATCGTGGCTATCGCCGTTTCGTTGACCTGCAGTCCTTCGTTGACTTTCTGATCATCAATGAGATCAGCCGGAACGTCGACGGCTACCGCCTGAGTTCCTTTATGTACAAAGACCGGGAGGACGAGGGCGGCCGGTTGCATATGGGCCCGGTTTGGGACTTTAACCTGGCCTTCGGCAATGCCAACTACTGTGGCGGCGACGCCAACCGCGGCTGGGGCTACAATTTTGGCATCAACTGTCCCAGCGATTTCTGGCAACTCCCCTTTTGGTGGGATCGCCTGCGGGAAGACCCTGAATTCATCGAACTACTTGGCGACCGGTGGAATGAGCTACGCGCCGGCGTATTCTCCGATGATCGCCTGAACGCCACCATCGATTCTTTTGTGGTTGCCATGGACGATGCGCCCGCCAGAAACTTCGAACGCTGGCCCGTCATCGGAGAACAAATCTGGCCAAACGTTTTTATCGGCGACACCTACGATGCGGAAATCGACTATTTAAAAAATTGGATCCAGGGCCGGGTCAGTTGGATGGACCAAACCATCTGGTCGCTTACACCAACGCGCACTCCCCAAAGCCCTACGCCCGGGCTGTCCTTACAGCCAAACCCCACCGACGGCCGCGTAAGTATCCTCTCCGAAATCAGCGGCGAGTTGTTCGACGTTCACGTCTACGACACCTTCGGGCGGTTGATCTTCAGTAATGACCGACTACCGGAGGGGGTTAGTATTGACCTTAGTCCGTTCCCCACGGGGATGTACCTGCTGCAGGCCAGGAAGGAGAATGGGCAGGTGGTTACTGGGAAGGTGATTAGGCGATAGCATGGCTGCTTCACAGCACATTTTGTTCTCACGGAGGGCAGCGCGGAGGGAGGCACGGAGGAAGCACAGAGGTGCCGACGTCGGAAGACAAGGAAACGACAAGCATCTACGAGTGAAGCGGGCATCCTTCTGCGGAGGCACTATAAATCTATGCAGCGCAAAGCGCGTCAATTAAGAAAAAGAGCGCAGCGATTTTTCGTCTACTCTTCTTCCGTTCGTCCTGGTTCCAACCAAAAATTGTTAACGCCCTCTCCGGCAATCAACCTAATGGAACGCGCATTGAGCAGTTCCAGCAGGCCAAGGAAAGTGACGATGGCGTGAATGCGGGTTTTACAGACGCCGAAGATGTCGTTAAAACTGGGGCGTGGCTTGCCGAACTGGACGGCACCGATCATGTCCATGATCCTAACCTGTTGTTCTTCCACGGTGTAGCTGAACTGGGCAATTTCATGAATAGCCGGTCGGTTACTGTCCTCTTCCAAGCGGGTGAGCATGCGCTCGTAGGCCTTCAGGAGTTTGAACAAAGTGACACTTTCCAGCTCTACATCGACGAGTGCACGGGTAGCAATCTGGGCCAGCTCTGCGGTGACGTTCCCCCGATAATTCCGCCTGTTTCGGGCCGTTTCCAGTTCGCGCAGTTCGGCTAAAACGGACTTGTAGCGCTTGTACTCCAGCAGGCGGGCGACCAGCTCTTCCCGGGGGTCGATTTCGTTGCCTTCTTCATCCACTGGTTTGCGGGGAATGAGCATTTTCGCCTTGATGCGGCAGAGGGTGGCGGCTACGAGGACGAACTCGCTGGCCAGGTCGATGTCCATTTGTTCGGCCTGGCGCATGTACGCCAGGAAGTCGTTGGTAACGCCAGAAATGGGGATGTCGTAAATGTCCAGTTCATCCCGTTCAATGAAGAACAGGAGCAGGTCAAAGGGCCCTTCGAATTGGGGGAGCTTGATGGTATAACTGGACATGGGCGCGAAGATAGGTTAGGCACTGATATTTTTCAGGCGGGGCCGCAGGTGCAGAGGAAGGGACTAAAGAGCAATGAAGCGGACATGTGCCTTGCCCTTCCAAACCATTAATTGCACCTGCGGCCCCGCCAAAAAACCTAATGAACTAACAGACTAACGAACCAAACTACTATCTTAAGCCCCATGACCACGACCGCCAAAATTGAAGCCCTCCGCCAAGCCATGCTCGAAGCCCAAATCGACGCCTGCAGCATCCCCAGCACCGACCCCCACCAGAGCGAATACCCCGCACCCCGCTGGGCCGCCCGCGAGTGGGCCTCGGGCTTTACCGGTTCGGCCGGCACCCTTGTAGTCACCCTTAACGAAGCCAAACTGTGGACCGATGGCCGCTACTTCCTCCAGGCCAACACCGAGCTCGCCGGCACCGGTATCGAACTGATGAAAGACCGCCAGGCCGACACCGTAAGCATTGAAGACTGGCTCGGTTCTACCCTCATGGACGGCCAGACCGTAGGTACCGACGGCCGCGTCACCAGCCTGACCACCAGTCGCCGCCAACGCCGTAACCTGGAGAAAAAAGGCCTTAAACTTTCCCTCGACGAAGACCTCATCCGCCGCGTATGGAAAGATCGTCCCGCCGTACCCAGCCGCCCCATCTTCGAGCATACGCCCGACTACAGCGGCGAAGCCTGGCAGAAACGCCTGCAACGCTTCACCACCTGGATGGCCGAGCACAACCTCGACTATTACGTCGTATCCGCCCTCGACGAAGTAGCCTGGCTACTCAACCTACGCGGCGATGACATCGACTTCAATCCCCTCTGCGTAGCCTATCTCATCGTTGGTGCCAAAGGCGACCACGCCCTGTTCGCCGCCGCCCGCCCTGGCTTCGATGCCTGGACAGATAATGCTCCGGACGGTCACAAAATTGAGGTCCATGACTACGACAAAACCAGCAGCTACCTCCGCCGCCTCAACGCCCTTAATGCCGATATCGGCATCGACCCGGCCACCATCTCGGCCCGCCAGGCCATGCACGCCGGCGAAGACAAAACCACCGAATTCGCCAG
>JBGCFZ010000511.1:0-7956 GCA_045110355.1 Lewinella sp.
CTGGATGGCCATCAGGCGGTTGGCGCGTTCGACTTTTACTTCAGCGGGCACGTCGTCCGGGTAATCATGGGCAATGGTGTCTTCCTCGTGGCTGTACTGGAAAACGCCGAGTCGCTCAAAGCGCATCGCTTTGACGAATTCGCACAGCTCTTCGAATTCCTCCTCGGTCTCTCCGGGGTGGCCAACGAGGAAGGTGGTGCGGATGGCGATGCCCGGCACGGTTTTGCGGGCGTAAGCGATCACGTCTTCGGTTTCCTTGCGGGTAATTTGTCGGCGCATCCGCTTCAAGACGGCATCACTGGCGTGCTGCAGCGGAATGTCGAGGTAGTTGCATACCTTAGGCTGCGCGGCCATCACGTCGAAGATGTTACGGGGGAACTTGCTGGGGTAGGCGTAGTGCAGGCGAATCCACTGCAGGCCTTCGACGGCGCAGAGCGCATCAAGCAGCTCGGGAAGCGCGCGTTTCTTGTAGATGTCGAGACCATAATAAGTCAGCTCCTGTGCGATGAGCATCAGCTCCTTTACACCGTTGCGTACCAGGTGCTCGGCTGAAGCCACCAGGTCCTCGATGGTACGGCTGACGTGGTCGCCCCGCATCAGCGGGATGGCACAAAAGGAACAGGTACGATTGCAGCCCTCACTGATCTTAAGGTAAGCATAGTGTGCTGGGGTAGTGATAAAGCGTTCGCCGATCAGCTCGTGCTTATAGTCTGCTTCCAGGCGGTTGAGCAACCCCGGGAGTTCCATGGTGCCAAAAAAGTCATCGACTTCAGGAATGCCTTCTTCCAGGTTGTCCTTATAGCGCTGGCTGAGGCAGCCGGTAACGTAGAGCTTGTCGATGTGGCCCTTGTTTTTCTTATCGGCGTAGGTAAGGATGGTGTTGATGCTTTCCTCCTTGGCCAGGTCAATGAACCCACAAGTGTTGATGATAACAACGTTGGCATCTTCCTTACCGTCATGTTCTACCTCAAAATCGTTGGCCATCAACTGCGTGATGATGTTCTCCGAATCCACCAGATTCTTAGAACAGCCCATGGTGATGACGTTGACTTTATCTTGCCGTAACGTTTTAGTTTTCATGCGTTTTCGCTTTCAGCGCGCAAAGGTACGGCTTTGGTGGAGGGCTTGCAGCCGGACGTTCCTGGAATTCCCCGTTTTTTTATTCAGTTCGGGTGAAAAGCCCGCTCTGATGCTTATTCATTGGTGGGGAACACCGCGAAAAATTCTTTCACTTCTTTGCCTGGGTCGGGCAACAATGCCCTTTAACCATTCCTTGCACCTGCGGCCGCGCCTTATTAGTCAAGCAGTCAATGAGTCAAGTAGTCAGCTACAGAGCTTGCCTCCATTCACTCCTTCAATAATTCTCCCATTAGCTACGCTGCTACCTGCGGTGGTCACTTTCTGGGCGGGGACGCAGGTGCAAAAATGAGTTGAAAAGCAAGGTGTAAAGCCGCTGTATTTCCTAACCTCTAAACGGACTAATAGGCCAATAGCACTAAATAAGCTCCTTTAACTTGAATTCCACCAACGTATAATCCCCGTCTCGTTCGTACCTGATTTTTATTTTTTTGCCGGGTTTCCCTTCCAGGCGTTTGATGATGCCCGACAGGGTGAGGAAGCCCACGGAGGTATTGTTGACCGCCGCGAGCCGATCGCCAATTTTCATACCGGCCCGCGCTGCGGGACTGTCCGGAACGATGCTGGCTACGGTATAAGTTCGTAGGTTAGGCCCGCCGGCAATCAGGGAAAGCCCGGAGCGATCAAAGTTGAATTTTTGCTTCCATTTGCGCCCCTCCGGCCGGAAGAAGACACGTTTTCCCGTGTAATCAATGGCCACATTGAAGCGCTGAAGTATGCGGTTGCCCATGATGCCTTCACGATCGTTCATAAACTCAAGGCCGACAGTATCCAGCGGCTGGAAATAGGTCACCACACCATTTAGTTCCTTGTCAGCCAATTCAATTTTTCTGGACCGGCCGACACTTCCTTCCAGGCTGCCGCCAAGTCCATCAGCGATGTAGGCCGGAACTTTTTGTACCGGTAAATCGACCTGTGAAGAGTCCCCAAAGGTGTGCATGAGCAGGGTAAGACCAGCACCGGAATCAAGGAGCAGCCTGCGTTCAGTGGTGGTTGAGGTGTTGACCCCAATGGGGATTTTCAGGTAAGGACGATTCCTGATGAAGACAGAGGGTACCAGCACGTGCTTGCTGGAGGGCTTGTACTTGGCCGGTTCGTGTAGAATCATGATGTTGCGGCGGTAGTCGAATTCTACCGTGAAACGCATAAGGAAATCAGCTCCCAGGATCCCCTGGATGGTCGTACCGGTGATTCGCTCGAAGTCGAAGTAGTTTTCCTCCAGCACCAGCATTGATCGGTTGCGGGCCAGGAGCCGATCGGCAATACGAAGATCGATACCAGTGGCGAGGTAGGCCGTCATGGAGTTTTCTATGTCTGCTCCTCGGACCTGGAACGTTCGTCGGTAACTCACATCAAGCATGTCGGTAATCTCCTTTTCCAATAAAATGGTGTTCTCCGCTCCCGTGTCGATGATGAACCTAAGGGGGAGCACATTGTCGAGCAAGATGGAGATGACCATGAAATCATTCTCTATGACAAAGGGCAATTCGATGCGCTTGTATTTGCCCAACACTTTAAGGTCAAGTCGTTGTGCCATTATTACGCCCGAGCAGAAGGCGAACAAAACTCCGATGAATAAGGCCCGAAACCAAATCCTGCGAGTAGTTAATAAGTCAATTTTAAATATGGTATGAGCCAGCACGGCGGAAAGATAATTACAATTCCAGAAGCAGCGCTTTGCGAACCTGTTCGTTAAAGCTATGTTAAATAGCGCAGCAACAGCAAAAGGTGGTGCTGTGCCCATTCTTTGGGGCATTTTAGTAAAAATGTCGCTCCAAGGCTTGGTTCTAAGCATTCGATTGCACACATTTGCAGAATGTTTTGGGCTTTGTCGCGTAAATGATCTTCATTGATTGTAGCGTCAGGGTCTTAGTTTAGGTTTTACTCGAAAAGCAGTTTACGATCATGCAAAGCTCTAAATCCGGTACGCTCAGCGCTGCCGACTCCGTATGTGATGTTGCTTTCTCCTCGGCAATTTCGTGGTCGCCAGCCATTTTGGTTGGCCGTTTCCGCGTGCAAATACAACAATATTTTTTTAACATCAAGTAGTAGTATGAAGCTTATTACCAACCACATCATGCGTGGTTGCCTTTTCGTTATGCTCGTTTTATTTACCGGTGCTCTCGTAGCACAGACAGCGGTAACCGGAACGATCACTGACGCTGAAAATGGCGACCCATTAATTGGTGCCAGCATCCTAGTTGCAGGCACTTCAACAGGTACCGTCACTGATTTCGACGGTAACTTCGAACTCAACGTTCCGGCTAACGCCGAATCACTCGTTGTCTCTTACACGGGTTACGCCACCCAAACGATTGCGTTTAATGGCCAAACCACCCTCAATATTCAGCTTGCTTCAGGAGAACTCCTGCAGGAAGTTGTCGTTGTTGGCTACGGTACCGTCACCCAGAAACAGGTGACTAGTGCGGTAACAACCATTGAGGCTGAAGATTTTAACGTCGGTGATATCAATGACCCTACCCAGTTGATTCAGGGTAAGGTTGCTGGCTTGACGATTTCTAAGGCCGGTGGCGACGTCAACGGAGGCACGGAGATTCGCCTACGTGGTTTGTCCAGCTTCGGTGGTAACACCCAGCCTTTGATCATTATTGACGGAGTTACGGGAGCAGACCTTCGTACGGTTGACCCTTCTGACATTGAGTCCATCAACGTGCTAAAGGACGGTTCTGCTGCCGCTATCTACGGTATCCAGGCTTCTGCCGGGGTAATCATCGTAACGACCAAACGCGGTCGTGAAGGCCGTGGTCAGATCGACTACCGTGGCTACGTTTCTGCCCAGAGCATTGCCGCCCAGCCCGAACTCGCTGGCCGTGATGAATATCTTCGGATCATTGGTGCAGCTGCGGACCTACGCCGTCAAGTTTCTGGCGATAACACGTTGCCATCAGGCTCCGATGTACGTGCTGCCAACGACTACGGTGGCGAAACGGACTGGGTTGACGAGGTTACTCAAACTGGCATCAGTCAAGTTCACAACCTGAGTTACTCCGGCGGTGCAAATGGTACCTCCTACCGTGCTTCCGTCAACTACCGTGACATTAACGGTATCGGCTACACCAGTGATGGTTTCAAGCAGCTTAACGGCCGCCTTAATGTTACCCAGAAGGCCATCAATGATCGCCTGGAACTGAGTCTTGACGTAACGGCTACTGACCGTAACGCCGAATTTTTTAACGGTAACATTTACAAGTTTGCCACGACCTATAACCCTACCGCTCCAACTCGGATAGGGGACGCTGGCTTCACCGTCCCTCAGGCCATTGCGGATCGTGCTAACGACGTTTATGGTGGTTATTTCCAGGTGGAAAACTTTGATTACGTTAATCCGATCTCCATTGGAGACCAGTTCACTAATACGCAGCAACGTTCCGACCTGTTGTACTCTGCCCGGGCTGCTTTTGACGTCACGGACGACTTTGTACTACAGGCCTCCTATTCTCGTACCCGCCAGAACACGACGGGTGGTACTTACGCAACCCGCACAGAACTTAGTGCTGGTGGCGCTGGTGGTGCAGCAGCTTTCGCTGGTGCTGGTAGCCGCTACGCAAACGATAACCGTAACGAACTCTTTGAAATTACCGGTACTTACAACCTTGATCTGGGTAGTAACTCACTCGAACTGCTGGCAGGTTACTCCTGGCAGGAATACAATTTCCAAAACTTTGGTATCAGTGGTCGCGGTATTCCTTCCGACGCGCTTGGCTTCAATAGTTTTCAATCATTCCAGAACTCTGAGTCTGCTCCCTTAGGTGTTAGTAGTGGTCAGTTTCAAAACCGGATCATTGGCTTCTTTGGCCGCGCTCGCTTGGGTATCGGTACTGCCTATAACATTACTGCGTCCGTTCGTCGTGATGGCACAAGCCAAAATGGTCCCGAAAATCGCTGGAATATTTTCCCCGCGGTCTCTGCCAGTGCTGACCTTGTTGATGCCCTCGATCTTACCGGTCCCGATCAGTTGAAGTTCCGCGTCGGCTACGGTATTACCGGTACGGTGCCTAGCGGCAGCTACGACTATCTGAATACTTTCGCTCCGGCTCAGGGAACCTTTTTTCCCTTTGGCGGAAACTATCAGCCTACCATTGGCCCAACGTCTAACCCCAACGCTAACCTCCGTTTCGAAAAGAAAGGAGAATTCAATACGGGATTGGACTTTGCTTTCCTCGACTACAAGCTGACCGGTACACTGGATTTCTACATCCGTAACACCGGTGACCTGCTCTTTAACGCCGAGGTTCCTACCCCTCCTTTCTTGTTCGGAAACGTTCAGGCTAACCTCAACAACGTTGATCTGATCAATACTGGTGTCGAGCTTTCCCTGGGATACAGTGTGGAGGGCAGCAATTTCACCTGGAACCCTAACTTAGTATTCAGTACCTACAACACTGAACTTCGTCAGACCGACGAAGTCCCTGACTTTAACTTTGGCGATGGTGGTTCCGTTGACATAGGATCTACCGTTCCTGGTGCTCCTGGACAAAACGGTTTCCCCGTTACGACGATTGCGATCGGTCAGGAATTTGGTGGTCTTTACAGCCTCGTCATCGATCAGGCAGCTACTGATGCTAGTGGAGAATTCGTATTTCTCGACGCAGAAGGAAACGCTATCGAAGGTCGTGACCCAACAAACGCCGACCGGGTACTGGTTGGTAACGGACTTCCCGACTTCAGCCTTGGTTTTGCGAACTCCTTCACCTTTGGTGATAACTGGGACTTCAGCTTCTTCCTGCGTGGCGATTTTGGCCATGATCTGGTTAACATGCCCCAAAACTTTTACGGTCAGTTTGGTAATGCCGTTGCTCGTCCGATCGATAACATCATCACAACTAATCTGAACGAGAACATCATTTCTGCTCCGATCCTGAACAGCAACTTTGTTGAGGACGCTAGTTTCCTGGCACTTGACAATGCTAACCTGGGGTATACCTTTGAACTGGGAGGCAACTCCGGTTTCCGCAACCTACGCGTTTATGTGGCTGGCCAGAACCTGTTCTACATTACTGGTTACTCCGGCGTAGACCCTAACGTTCGATTCTCCGACAATGGAAACTCTTTGGCCCCAGGTATCGATCGCCGTACAACGTTCTTCCGTACGCGAACTTTCACTGCAGGTGTAAGCGTAGGATTTTAATCAGTTAAACTATCATTTAGAAAAAACGAAGCGTCATTGAAGTAGGGGATAGTAATATATTTTCTTTCCCCTGCTTCAATTCACGTCAAAATCTGCATAACATGCAAAAATTTCAAAAATTCAGGGTATTCACAGTACTGCTACTTAGCGTATTGATAATCCCTTTCAATTCCTGTACGGATCTGGAGCCGGATGTATTTTCCGACCTCACTCCTGCCAACTTCCCAACCTCTGAGGCGGACATTATCTCTTCTTACCTCAACGTGTATACTAACCTGTACCCGATGATGAACCACGGTGGCTACATGTCCATCCAGGAAATTTCTTCCGATGAGATGATGATTCCGCAGCGCGGTTCTGATTGGTTTGACGGTGGCATCTGGCTGCGTACACACCGCCAGGCCTTCGACCCCCAGGACGGTCAGTTCAACGGTGCCTGGTCTTTCCTTTACCAGGGTGCGCTTAAGGCGAACATCGTAATTGATGCCATCCAGCAGTCCAACCTTGCTGAAGCTGACAAGGCCATTTTCCTTGCGGAACTTCGTACCATTCGTGCCTACTTTTATTACCAGTTGACCGACTCTTTCGGAGATGTCCCCCTGATTACCGAAGAAAGTGAAGCGGTTACGGAGCCTAGTGCTACACCCCGTGCTGACATTTTCAATTTTGTCATTAATGAACTTGACGCTGCAGCTAACGATCTCTCCCGTGAAACGGGCGCTGAGACTTACGGCCGGATCAATTACTACGCTAACCGTGCCCTGGCCAGTCGCTTCCTGCTTAACGCAGAGGTGATGACCGGTTCCGCCCGTTGGGCCGACGCTGCTGCTGCTGCCGACGAGGTGATCAACGGTAATGCGTACAGCTTGGAGGCTAACTACTTCGCCAACTTCGACCCCGACAACGACAACGGTCTTCAGGGTACTTCCGAGAACATCTGGGTAATCCCTTACGATGCTCCTGCAACTGCTGGAGGTTTTAACATCCCCCAGATGACACTGCACTACTCCAGTCAGGCTACTTTCAACCTGGTTGATCAGCCCTGGAACGGTTACTGTACACTACAGGAATTCTACGAAAGTTATGAAGATGGTGACGAGCGTAAAGGTGTTTCCGGCAATCAGCAGATTCGCGGTAATTTCCTTGCCGGTCCTCAGTTCGCAGTTGACGGCGTGACGCCCATCACTGATGGCTCTGCCGACGATCCCGGCGGTATTGAGCTTGTATTTACTCCTGAAGTAAATGCACTTGAGCCTAACACTTTCCGCCAGGCTGGTGCCCGTGTATTCAAGTATGGCTACGAAATAGGTTCTCCGAATACCATCAAGAATGATTTCCCCATCATCCGGTACGCTGAAGTATTGATGAACAAGGCGGAAGCCATGATGCGTCAGAACCAGTCTGGTTACGGTACGCTGGTGAGTATGGTTCGTGAGCGCGCTGAACTTGGAACGGTAACTGATGGAGAAGTAACGGAAGATTTCATGCTCGCAGAGCGTGGTCGTGAGTTCTTCTACGAAGGAACCCGCCGTCAAGACTTGATCCGCTTCGGTAAGTTTACCAGCCCTTGGTTCGCCAAAGGTGGAACTCCTGAAACGGCAAACATCTTCCCGATCCCACAGCCGCAGTTGAATGCTAACCGGAATCTGACGCAGAATCCTGGTTACTAA
>JBGCFZ010000512.1:0-6132 GCA_045110355.1 Lewinella sp.
GGACAATTAGCGCGCAGCTAGTGTGGTTTCTGATGAGGCAAAAAACGTAGGAGAAGCCTTAGCTTCGGCGAGGCTTTTTAACGAAATCAGGGGCCGCAATAGCAAGCGATAAAGTCCCAAACCACTTTGACTTAGGTATAAACGGTCGCTTCGCGACCTGGTAGACGGCACTTTGTGCCTCCCTGAAACGCGAAATGCAGTGAACCGTCAGATAGCAACGACAGACAATTCGTCCGTCAGCTGCTCCAACGTTCCACTGCATCCTGCGACCGCGCCTCACATATGGAAGGCAGGCTGCTTCGCTTTTTACAACGTTTTCAAGTATTCGATGAGGGCCCACTTTTCCTCATCGGTCAGGTTAGTACCAGGGGTATGGCCCAAATTAGAGTTACCGGGCATGACTTTATCCTGATGCATTACCTTGAAACGGCTTTTTCCTTCGGTGGTAACGAAGCCAACGTTCTTGGCATCAAACTTCGGACTGCCTACCCAGAATTCCTTCGTCCGCTCTTCCGGAGCTTTGAGCATTTCCCAAAGATTTGGTACCGATCCGTTGTGCAAGTATGGCGCAGTTGCCCAGATGCCGTTCAAGGGGCGGGCTTTGTAACTGGGGTCTGGCGTCTCCGGTGTTTCATCCTGCGCATGGCTTGCGCTTCGGGAGTGGCTCCTCATGTCAACATTATTTTCCTTCAGCATCTTCATGACCATTGGTGCCAGAAGGCCAGCAACTCCGTTGACCGGAATAGTGATGGCGGGCATCGTGTCTTGCATGGGCGGTCCTTTAGCAATCTCTACCGGTATTCCTTTAAGTATTCCGGTAGCGGCTACGTTCGTCAGCGCAATCACCGCTGTGGTAGGGTCAGTCCCGATTTTGCCAATAGGAACCATTGTCGCTTTGTAGTTGGCCATTTGGTCTTCGGCCGCGATAAATTTATGACAACCGATACAAGTCTTGCCGAACAGAATCTCCCCCTGAGCAACAAGCTCAGGGTCAACGGCCGGCAGGTTACTGTTCGGGTCGTTCCACTGCGGAGACTTAAGCGTTTTCACAAATCCTTCCAGTGCTTGCAGGCCGGCAAAGTCTGCCGTTGAGGTATAATTAAGCGGCAGCTCTCCCTTTTTAGGGGGTACGTCCCGCTTGGTGATTTTCAGTCCCCCAAATACCCCAACCACTTCACCTGTGTTACGAACTAAGGGGCCGATGTTGCGAGGGATATTTGAAGCACTTCCATTCCATTGTACCACGTCGGACTGGTGCGTACCCCATAAAAACGGATAGGACACCGGGCCGATGGCCGGGTTACCGTTACCAGGCATATCAAGGGCAAAGACGGAACCGGCGTTTTCGATGTTCGTAAAGGCATCCAGTCGGCCGTAGCTGGTGAAGCCTTCAGGATAGTGGCTGGGCAGCGCAGCTTCTTTCTCCCTTAACGCAGTATTCGCTGCAAGTTGCGTAAGGGCCTTCTTTAGCTCTTCTACCGAAGCCGCATCATATTCGTCCCCTAAGACCTTATGAGCAAAACGATCGAATTTCGGCTCGTCATCGCGGGTAGCCTGAAGCGTCACCACGACGTCGTTAAAGAAACCGACGAAGTCGGCCATCGTTGGTGCTCCGTCAATCAGAAATGATTTGCCTTCATGTTCAATGACGTTGGTATGGCAAGCCGCACAGGTCAGCCCCACAAAGGATTGGCCAGTAACCGGGTCCTTATCCATCGAAAAGCCGATGGGTAAACCACCTGGATTTTGTTCCGACGCAGGCACCGGCAGATAGCCCAATTGACTCATACGGGAGGCGGTAAAGAATGGCACTTCTTCGGCAGGTGCCTCGAGCGCGGTAAACCAATCGTATGGCATGATGCGCGAGCCCTGAGAGGTAAACCAGAAGCTGTCTCGTTCTGCGGGGCTCCAGCCCTGATCAAAATACATCCAATCTTCATACGAAGGATCTACCACCACAGGGGGGGCTGGTTTTGGCTTCTGCGGATCCTTTTCTTCTTTGTTACAAGCAATGGTAAACAGGCCCAACAGTAGGGCCAGAACAAAAATCTTATTCATTATGGGTGTAATTGGTGAATTAATAAAAATACCGCTGGCCAGATAACAGCCAGCCAGCAACAAATTAAGTCACCTTTAGAATAAGACGGTAACCGAGCTTAAACATTAGGTATATCTACCTAACATTTTATTAGCTGATGGTCTGTCAAGAAGACACTAAAGCTTTACCAGCCAGCCAAACTTATCTTCCACAGCGCCGGTCCGCAGCCCGTCGATGTACGTCTTGAGCATTGGTCCTACCTTGCGGTCTTCCACAGCGGGCAGGGTCATTAGCTTATCGCCGTACTGGAGTTCCGCTACGTGGCTGACGACGGCAGCCGTTCCCGCACCAAACATTTCCTGGAGCTTGCCCGCGTCAAAGGCTTCGACGACTTCGTCGATTTCCACCACTCGCTCGGTGACTTTGTAGCCCTGATCGCGAAGGATGGTAATAAAGTTTTTCCGGGTGATGCCCTTAAGAATGGCACCGTCGGTTGCCGGAGTGACCACTTCACCGTCAATCACGAAGAAGATGTTCATGGTACCGACTTCCTGAATCTGCGTCTTGTTCGGCCCACCCATCCAAACGACCTGATCGAAGCCTTTCTGCTGAGCTTCGTAGGCGGGGCGGAGGCTGCCGGCGTAGTTGCCAGCGGCTTTGGCCTCTCCCGTTCCGCCGGGCACCGCCCGGACGTAGTGCTGCTCGACCACCAAGCGGACGGGCTTGGCATAGTACGGACCAACGGGCGCCGTGAAGATGCAAAAACGGTAGGTCTCGCTTGGGCGAACGCCGATGAACTCGTCGGTAGAGAACATGTAAGGACGGAGGTAAAGAGCGCTGCCTGCCGCCGGGGGAATCCAATCTTTGTCCAGTGCCACCAGCTGGCTGATGGCTTCAACGAAACGTTCTTCGGGGAATTCTGCCATCATCATCCTGCGGGCACTGGCGTTGAGACGCTTGGCGTGCTCGATAGGGCTGAGTAAGACGGGGGTTCCGTCTTCCAGCTTACTTGCCTTCATGCCTTCGAAGATCGCCTGGCCATAGTGCAGGACCATGCTAGCGGGGTGGATGGTAAAGTGGCCGAAGGGCACAATGCGATCGTTGATCCATTCGCCGTCAACATAGTCGGCAAGGAACATGTGATCACTGAAGATCTTACCGAAGGGAAGGTTGTTCCAATCAACGGTGGAGATACGACTTTGCTGTACTTTTTCTACGGGAATCTGAGTGGCAATCATGAGCTTTCGATTTGGGTTTGGTTCGGGGGTAAAGAAAAATCAACGTACAGCCGCTTTTCGTAGCTTGCTTATGTGGTGAATAAGCAGGCGCGGCCGCCGGTGCAGTGGTCTGGTTAAACCATGGCAAAGTTGGGGATAAAAAAGACGGGTTCCAAATTTAATTTTGCGCTAAAAAATATATACCCTAATCGTAAGAATCCGGATACTGGGTTGGTAGCGTTTGCAGGCACTCAATGGCCTGCGGATTCTCAAACCACTTCGTGAAGGGTGAAAACCGGGTTAAGGAAAACCCTGCTCCCGTAATCTCTTCATTGCACCAGCGGCCGCGCCCTAAAATTCGTACCGCTGCCGTGCCACATTCCAGCGAATACCCAGGTTGACTACCGTCGTTTCTAAATCCCGTGCCGCTAATTCGGAGTCCTTATTGCGCGACAGGAACATGCCCTCCAGCCACAGGTTCGGCTTGAGTTCGTAACTGGCCGTAAGCGACAGCAGCGTGTTCGTGTAATTAACCCCCTGTCCAATTTCGTTGCCAAAATTCATCTCCCGGTCAACGTGGGAACGATTCAGGTTCTCCCCTACTACCCGGTCCTCCGTTCCTTCGCCCTGCTCAATCAGGTACAAACGGGTGCGCAGGTGCAATCGGGGCAGCGGACGATAATCAAAGCCCACCAGCGTCTCCTTAAAATTGGCCCCCAGCGGATGGGCCAGCGGCATGGCAAAGTGGGTATAATTACTCAGCCCCCGGTGGGTGTAGGTGTAAGGCCGCACGAGGTTGCGCTCGGCCACCAGGTCAAGTTGATCGACGCCAAACGCATCCGCATACCGCGCACCAAGCTGGTAGCCGAATTTATTGGCCCACCAGCCCCGCCGTTCTACAAACAGTTCATCGAACTTAAATTCATCCAGGATAAACTGGCCGTACACCTCTACCCGAAAAGGCGTCCGGTACCGGCCGGTCAACCCCACGATAGCGTTATCCGGGCTGCCGACACTCTGCTCAATGGTGCGGTACAGAATAATGGGGTTCAGGTAAGCCAGGTCAAAGCCGTTCTCCCGGTTCATGACCACGGCCTCAAAGAGGCCAAAGGTGAACCGGTCTCCCAGGTTAATCGACAGGTGGTGTGAAGCCAGGTATTTTTTGGTAAGTGGCTGTCCCGTCGGCACCGTCATCTGCGGGCCGGAGGTGAGTTCTGCGAAGAGGTTTCGGTAATGAAATTTCCAGATGCGCCAGTTGAGCTCGAGGTAGGGGTAATTATTGCTGAAGTCCGACAGCAGCAGCGACCGTTCTCCATCACCGATGAAATGACGCCCGTAGCCCAGGCGGGCCCCTACGTGTTTGGTCAGGTCGGCAGAGACGTAGCCCTGCCCGTTGAGGTAGTCCGCTCCTCTGCTAACGTTGGCCAGGTCCAGGCTATAGGTCTTGAGGAAGCCCGCGCCGGGCAATGCATTGAAGCGATCACGGAACTGGCGGACGAAATCGGGCAAACCAGCCTGGGTTTCCAGTATCTCGAAGTTAAAGAAGATCCGATCGTCGATACCCGCACGTAGCTTTACCCCCCGGCGGTTGAAAAAAGAATCCTCACTGTCATTCTGTTGCTTGCCGTAGCGCAGGTCAATCAACGGATTGAGGCGGAGGTAAAAGTCTGGCCGGTTGACTTCCAAGAAATGAGCCGGTGTCGCGTAAAAAAGATTGGCGATCGGTGACTGTTTTTTGTGCAGTGCGTTGGCGGCCGATTTCAGTGCAAAATCATCCCCCAGCCAAAAAGCTGCCTGATCGCTGTCCGCTGCTTTTGCGAAGGGCTCCAGGGCCAACCATTCATTATTGTCATCGAAGAACCGCTGCAGCCGGTACTTATCCGTCTTACTCATCGTCGCTCCATGCCGGGCCTGAAAGGTCTTCGCCAGTTGCACCAGCCCAGCGCGGCTGGTTGGCCGCAAACTCAAATCGGTCGCCGGGCGCTCAAAGCCTTCGTACCCGTAGCGAAGGGTAAGACGGCGCAGAAGATCGTAGCCATCGGTTTCATCGGTGGGCAGGGGGCTGCCTTGTCCTAGTAAAGGAGAAAGAAAAAAAGAGGAAAAGAGGAAAAGGAAAAAGGACAGGAGCAGGACGAAGTACTTCATGGGGGCAAGGTACGACGGTTGAGCATTCTATGGTTTGGTGGGCGCTAGTGACGAAGAGCAATTAGTACGCTCTAAACTCAAGAACACGAGTCAAATAAAATATTCCCCCACCAGAGGTAGTTTAAATATCCCCAACCTGCCAGATTGAATGTCAAAACGCTTTGTATCCCCAGTCTTACTGCTTACGCTTTTCTGCTTCGCTCTTTCCCCCATTCTCGAGGCCCAGACCTACGAGCGGGCCTTCGGTCTTGAAATTGCCCCACACGCCGGCGGGCGGCGCATCTCGGCGGGCGCGGGCGTCCCCTTTCAGCAACTAGAAGCACAAGACAGCCTGGAAAACGGTGTGGGGGGCTACGGCATCGGACTCATCTTTGAAAGCAGGGCCGACAAACTGGGCTTTACTACCGGTGTTCGTTACCTGAGAACGGGCTATGAGGCCATGCTCGAAAGTCCGGAAGGGCCGGGGCTCGGTCGGGCCATCCTTGATGAGGTGGCCGCCCAATACATTTCTATACCGCTGGAGTTAAATTTCCACCAAAATATTAATGAGAAAAACCGTGTCCATTTCATGCTCGGCATGTCGGCCAACCTCCACCTCAACACCACCACCAAGCAAACCATTTTCTTTGATGGGGTAGTTCAAAGCTCCGGAAACTTACCGGAGAATGCCACAGAAGAATTTCGCCCCGTAGTGCTTTCCCTAAACACCGGCCTGGGCTTTGATCGTAAACT
>JBGCFZ010000513.1:0-3346 GCA_045110355.1 Lewinella sp.
ACTTTGCTTAACTTATTAGTTATCTATACATAGTACCTGTCCCTGGTGCTATAGAGTTCACCGGAGCTCAAGTATAGTAGTCTCTAGCCACTGGTGTCCTGTCGATACCGGATAGTGGCCTAAAACCGAACGAATAACACAGAAGAGGAACCCGTCTGGCTTTCCCAGGGTAAATTCACAATCGAAGCTATTGTTGATAGTGATAGCGAGGAGGAAAAAGAAACATTTGTCACTGATGTAATGGTAGTAGCACCAAAATAAAACCCTTACCCTGAATTTAGATCAATAGCACTTTCATATAATTATAAAAAATAACCAACCTGATTATTTTCCTGTTCAGTGACGGGGTTGGGAGCCTTGAATAAAGGGACGGACGGACGGACGGACGGACGGACGAACGGACGGACAATTAAAGGGTGTGAGAGACTCAGGCCAGCAAGCTGGACCCCATGTTAAATAAATAGGGTAGTCAATGTTATTTATATTCCCGTTTTTTAGAGGGTTATTATTGAAATTCAACACCCCGTTTGAATACACCGTTTTTAAACCCCGTTTGAATACCCCGTTACAATAACAACTAGTGATTTACCCCGTATTTTAGACCCCGGATTTAGACCCCGGATTTTCCCCGATTAGAAAGAACATAGAAAGATTTAACGATAAACATGAAAAGAAATAACGGTATGTTGAAGAACACTGAGGAACAGGCTGGCTGGGGGGCGCGGAATAATGAAAGATATAACAAGAAAGTTCAGTGGTGAATTGATTTAATTAAGAGGCTGTTTGAATCAAGTCTACATGTAAACCTGGATTTGATTTAAAATGTGAGGCAAATCACAAAGTTTTGCCGCCTGGCTCATGATGATGTCACTTTGGGTGTTTGAATGCTAATTATTCCGACTAGAAACAATGCGCAAATTCACCTTTGGCGACAGTGGTAGGAAACACTGACTCGTGCTTAACTGCCCGGCGTGTTACTGTAATAGCTGTCATGACATGTTGACTCCGCTGTAGACTAGTTTATGCCTGTCTTGTTTCAAAAAATTAAATAATTGCTTTGACCTGGGACAAAGTTTGACCTCGGGTCAAAATTTCAGCATATTTTTTTGTCCGCCTGGGGTATAATGTGAGCAATTTTACAGTATCGTACTGTGCGTGGACGTCCACTAATTACTGAACAAGGTCGGTATGCTTGCGCTTACAACAAAAGCTATAGTCGTCGAATCTCGCTAAATACGTTGTTTTTGGGCTCACAATACTCTGTGATCGCCGTAAAAAAAGGTTCTCGTGGAAAACACTCTTGGCGCTGCTCTACTACGTACCTGGTAGACTACGAGTACGAGTACGAGTACGAGTTACTGTCATTGAACATGCCGTACGTGTATGGTATACCTGCCTGTAGCCTGCATTTCTATTTTGAATACGATAGGTACTCTACTAGCTACTAGTAGTAGTACCAAATAGCTGCTACAACTCAAGCAGAACTTTGGGTACTTGTAGTAGGAAGACTCGACAGCACCAACCTCAAGTTTCAAAAAACAACTGTAGTAGCACAACTGTAGTATCATCGCAGCCACGGAATTTTCTTTCAGGCTTTTCTACTCCTAGCTTTCGCGCCGATAAACGAAATACATCAAGCCGTCTACAAAGATGGTTGTGGCGAAGAGGCGAACACGTTCACATGCCCCTGGAGGCTTTCAATTGCCATACGCAGACGGAAACTCGCCGCATATTGGGGGAACTAGCTCTGCGGGTGGATGGTCGCCAGGGAAGAGCTTCTCCTTTGCTCCAGCCAATTCAAAGAACTCCTTCAAATTTCTTGTCAGACTATTTTTTGTCCTTGGTGTTGCATCTTGTATCTCGTCATACCGAGCATCCAACAGAGCGGTTAGATTGGCAGAAAAGATGGAAATACAACAAATGGCACTAAAAATACAAGGTGAAGACACATTGGCGACACTAAAAGATGCAAGAGAGGGTCTCAAATCTATTAGGCAATATGTGGATGGTCTAAAACAAGCCCAAGATGCTCTCTATCACGAAATTCGAATGGTTAATGAAATGTTCGAAGCAGAATCTTCAACCGAAATGCCTGATTCTCCTCGCCGTGGATCATCAGATAAGTTAGTCCAATCATGGATGCAGCACCGCCAGGATGCATTACGACACAAAATTGACAATCTGAAAGACTTTATTCAGCAAGAGAGCCGCGATCAGGTCATTGAAAGGTAAGTCATCAAGAGCTTCCAAGAAATATGTAACTGAATGAAGCCAATTATCTATCAACAACCAACGAACCCGTTCTTGTTCTCTTTCTCCGCTATCACAAAACCTCTCGTTACAATTTACCTGAAGATATGGCATCGGTCCCCACCGCGCCAAGTTTATCGTCAACTTTTTGAAACAGGATGTGCAGCGGGAATTTGTGGTGGAGATGGCCTCTCTAGAGTCGATGCCTCATTCGGTTCATATGTTCTTGGAGATGATTCGTTTGAAATTATGGGATAATACGGTCTTCTGGCATCACGACGATGTTGAACATATAATTGCCGGAGCACTCTTTAATTACAGGACCGGTGAACCCAAGTTTCACCATTTGAAGGCCTTAGGATGGGAAGGCCTGCAATTTGCAGAGTACTCGGAGGACTATCCGCATAACAAATATTCCCTTGGATTTTCTGGTAAAGGCCCCAACATTTACGTCAACCTTCAAAACAACCAAGACTCGCATGGGCCTGGATCGCAACTGGGACACCACGATCTTCCGGATGAGGCTGATCCATGTTTTGCTCGAGTTATTGAAGGTATCGAAGTCATCGATACAATGTACCTCTTGAGTCAGCAGGATGAGATGAAGGAGGAAAACAATGGACGAGAGAAAACATGGGACCAGAATGAGCTTACTAGAATTGTTAAAGTTCAGTTACTGTGAAGAACTCTACCAAGAAGCCCTGGAGCGTGCCTCATTTAGTACAGTAGCTGATTAACGTAAGTCACAACCTTTTCGGACATATGTGCGTCAAAATACTTTCACAGCAAATCTCCGTGTTGTTGCACCTCTCATACGGAGCATATACAAAGCCACCAAGAGCAACTCTCTTGCAGTACCCTAGAAAGTAACCCTAAACGTGTAACCCTATTAATCGCAAGACTCAAATTCTTTAACCCTATTAATCGCAAGACTCAAAGTCTTTCACGTTTACAACGCAATCTCATTCCCGAGGAATACGATGACGTTGTCTTCAGACTTGGTTGCTGAATCAAGTCTCATTTATGTGATTCCCACATCGTGTGAATCAAGTTCTATGGTTGAGTTATTTTGTGCTTAATCTATTTTATTTGTTGA
>JBGCFZ010000514.1:0-3277 GCA_045110355.1 Lewinella sp.
AGTCCGCAGGATTTTCGTGCCGTGGCAAGGCGCTGAAACCGGATTTTAGCCATAGCTAAATGAGGATTTCAGCAACGAAGTCACGGTGCTAAAAGGCAAGGAATAACGGTCAAGTAATTGTGAATTCACCCACTAGTGGTCGTTTTTACAACACCTCTCCAGCTCCCTCAGACACCTCCAACCCCGCCCAGGTTGCCCGCCCCGCATAAACGAGGTGCTCATGTTGCCAGAACTCGACCTCCAGCTCCGCCTGGAGGCTCTCGTTGATCTTGCCCGTCATGGCGGAGCCGGTGACCGGCGAGACCAGGTCGCCACCCGGAGCAGGATGTCCCTTGACGATCAACTGGGCCTTCAGGCTGCTGAAGTGAAGCGTCACCGTCCCCTGCTCTTCATCGAACTTGGTTTGCACCTGCGACCCCGACCAGGTCGTAAATAAATGCAACTCGCCCTCAAACAAAAACGTAGCCAGGAAGCCGGTGAACGAAGATCCCAGCCAAGGAATTTTTGCCACGCTGGCCATCAGGCTTACGGGCTGATCAGTACCCGTGAGGTGGTTACTCTGGCACCACACCCAGGCGTCGGGGAAGCCGCTGCCCCAGTCTTTTTCAATATAACCTACTCCTCCGGTGGCATCAAAATTGGTCCCCGCTACCGAGATTTTTCCCCGCAACCCATGATGTAAGCTAACCAACCCATGGTAGCACTGCATGCGGGGGACAAAACCATACCACCCCATTACGCCTGGTGCCAGTGGGCGCTTCTGCCAGGGACGAACGTCTTTAAAAGTCAGGTCCAGCTTCAGGTCGGGTAAATCGATCCTGATGGCGTCTTCCGAAAAAAAGTGTGGACCAAGCTGTAGTTCAAAACGATCCTCCGCTGGCTGAAAATCCGCCAAGTCGTACCGATGGTACGCCGACGTTGCGCCCACCCCATCCAGCACCTGTACAAAAGCGTGCCCCGTCCCGTCCGCCGCATAGCTGATACCGGGAATGAAGGCATACGCCAGGCTCTGTTCCGGTACTACGATCTTGAAGTACCAGCCCTCGAAGTAATTGCGGGTACGGCCCCAGCCCTGGAAACGGGGAGGATCTAAGGTGGCGCGGCGGCGAAGGAGGAAGTTTTGCATGGGTTCGGGATAAAAAGAATGCGCGAACGGGCTCTCCCCATTCACGCATTCTCCGGATTCAATTATTTGCTAATTGATTACTTGGCGTCCTGGTACCGCTTGCTCACCTCGTCCCAGTTCACCACCGAGAAGAAGGCCTGCACGTAGTCGGGCCGGCGGTTCTGGTAGTTGAGGTAGTAGGCGTGCTCCCATACGTCGAGGCCGAGGATGGGGGTGCCCTGTACGTCAGCAACGTCCATCAGCGGGTTGTCCTGGTTGGGCGTAGAGGTAACGGCCAGGTGACCGTTCTCTGCAACAACGAGCCAGGCCCAGCCGGAGCCGAAGCGAGTGCCTGCTGCTTTGGCAAAGGCATCTTTGAAGGCGTCGAAACCACCAAGGTCTTCGGCGATGGCGTTGGCCAGGTCTCCGGAAGGCTTACCGCCTCCGTTGGGGCTCATTACCGACCAGAACAGGCTGTGGTTGTAAAACCCACCACCGTTGTTACGCACAGCGGTGCTGTGCTTGCTGACATCCTCGAGGATGTCTTCGATTTTCTTTCCGGCCAGGTCGGTGCCATCAATCGCACCGTTTAGCTTGGTGGTATAACCGTTGTGGTGCTTCGTGTGGTGAATTTCCATGGTGCGCGCATCGATGTGTGGTTCGAGGGCGTCGTATTCGTAAGGTAGCTTGGGTAATTCAAACATGAATTTACTGTGTTTTGGTGATGGTTATTGGCCGGTATAAATGACCTTCGTGGTTATAACAGGTTTGACGGTAGAGGGTTGGCAAAAGGAGATTTTTTTTGGAAATGAAGGGCCTCTACGTAGCGTAATGCTATTGATAAGCTACATTTGATCCGATGACGTTGAGGTTCAACAAGGGGCCGTCCTGGCAAGCGCTTTTTGCAAGGCCTCTTAGCTCAATCAGGCGCGGCCGCAGGTGCAAAGAGAAGTTTGAGGCCAGCCTGGGAACAACCAGCGAATTCACCCACTAGTGGGTGAGTTCATAATTATCTGGCCGTTTAGTCCGCAGGATTTTCGTGCCGTGGCAAGACGCTGAAACCGGATTTTAGCCATAGCTAAATGAGGATTTCAGCAACGAAGTCACGGTGCTAAAAGGCAAGGAATAACGGTCAAGTAATTGTGAATTCACCCACTAGATTACAAGGTGGTTCGTTCTTTCTCCTACCCATTATATTTGAATCGTTACTAAAATAGAGGTCAACATGCTACGACATATTATTATCTCCTGCTTAAGTCTGATGTTTTGCCAGGTAGTAACCGCCCAGGTGAATCAGTCCCACCGGGTCATCATCTTGACGGACATCGAAGCAGACCCGGACGATACCCAATCTCTGGTACGTCTATTGCTGTACGCCAATCAGATTGACATCAAAGCGATCGTAGCCACCACTTCGTGCTGGAAGCGAACCAGCGTAGAACCAGCCTCCATCATCAAAGTAATCAAAGCCTACGGTGAAGTGCAGGCGAACCTAGTCAGACACGAACCAGGCTTTCCTACGGCCGATGAGCTGTTGGCCAGAGTAACCGAAGGCCTTCCGAAATACGGTATGTTGGGGGTCGGTGACGGGGAGGACTCCCCCGGTTCCGAATGGATCATCAAAGAACTGGAAGCGGATGATGACCGGCCGCTGTGGATTTCTACCTGGGGCGGGGTGAATACGCTGGCCCAGGCCCTGTATAAAATCAAGAAAACCAAATCTGCCGCAGAGGCGAAGCGCCTCATGGATAAGGTCCGGGTGTATACGATTTCTGACCAAGACGACAGTGGTATTTGGATCAGGAATAATTTTCCGGACCTGTTTTACATCGTTAGCCCGGGAGATGATTATGGCAGCGCAACGTGGAGTGCCATCAATACCTTCGTTAAGGGCATTGATAACAAAACCATCAGTAACAGTTGGATGGCGGAGCACCTGCAGCAGGGACATGGTCCGCTCGGTGCCACTTACCCAGACGTTGCCTGGGGAGTAGAAGGAGACACCCCGGCTTTCCTGTCCCTGATTCCTAACGGTCTCAATGATCCGGAGCACCCGGAATGGGGAGGGTGGGGTGGCCGCTACGAGTGGTACCTGCCGGATTTTTCCAAGGCTAAAAAAGGAGGTTCTGGCGTTCCGTTTGAGGCCGAAACCCGGGAAATATGGACAAACGC
>JBGCFZ010000515.1:0-3509 GCA_045110355.1 Lewinella sp.
ACTTTATCGCTTGCTATTGCGGCCCCTGATTTCGTTAAAAAGCCTCGCCGAAGCTAAGGCTTCTCCTACGTTTTTTGCCTCATCAGAAACCACACTAGCTGCGCGCTAATTGTCCCAAACCACTCCGGCTTAGGTATAGTAACTAACGAAATGGTTGAATTGAGAACCATTATCAAAAGCTATCCCGTCAACAAAAAGGTGTGGCACTACTTGACAACTCAGCCAATTTTGTTCGGTTTGATGATATTCCGACCTCCGTTATCGACGGATGCGAACATTAGCATTACTCCCTACGACCAGAACTGATCATAAACCTCTTGCAGGCTGGTCTCGCTGTAATAATCAGGCACCTCCCATGCATCCACGATGGCCTGGGCCGTCTGTTTAAAGGTATCGAGCATTAACTCTTTCTGGGCCAGTTTGGCCGCCTTGATAAAACTACTCTGCAAAGATTTACAAAATTGTTCGTTGTCGACGTTATAGTATTCCATTGCCTCTATCATCACGGCGACACGGTAGAACTGTAGCTCGATGAGGTCTTTGGCATGGATGGAAATTTCTTTAAAATCCTTGATCACCTTAGCTGAATTACTACGGGCTCGCCGGCCCATTCGGCGGCGACCAGTGAAGAAGGTTTTACGCAGCGTTACCTTGTATTTCTCCAACAGTTTCCTGGTATTGTCACTCAGTTCCATTTTGTAGTATTCCCGCAATACCGGGAAGCGTTCGTAGAGTGCCTTGAGTTCTTCGCGGAGTTCGTCTTCGTCAAGTTCGGCCAGCAGTTTCAGGAAGTCTCTTTTCATGATGGGGCTTGCGGTTTTGGGAATCGGGGGGACTGTTTATTGGGCGGGGCCGCGGGTGCAAGGTACGCAATGGCAAAATGGAAGAACTACGGATGAGTCGATGACTTTCCCCCATCAGTTTAAATAGTTGACGTACTTATTAAGTCTTCGAAGGAGTATGGGCACCCCATTGTCGCGTAGCGACTTGCCCTTGTGATTTCCGGGGACGATGTCCCCGGAAATACTTATTCCCTTTGAAAGAGATTGCCTTAGGCAATCAATCGGTTATTTACCATCTGATTGCCCCGCACTACGTACGGGGCAATCGCTAAGGGCAATCGCTACGCGATAAATACCGCCAAATCATAACTGGACAAGGGTAATAACTGTGTAGATCTCATACAGTATGTCTACGAAAAGCCAAGGGTGAGGAGGCTGTAAATTCCACTCAATTATATACCAGTGAAGAACACAACCGAATTTTAATACCCCTCCGAAGCAACCTTTTGATTTCGTCCTCCGTACCGGCTCAGGTACGGAGGACGTTTTCGTTTTCAGGGCGCCACTTCTTGTACGTTGGTCGATTACCAAGCCCATCTTCCCTACTTCAAGCCTATCAAACTAAACAATATGAAATTTACCTTCTTCACGCTCCTAATTGCGCTGTTCGTACTGCCGCTTAGTGCTCAACTTTGGCAAACTGATTTTGAGACTGCTCAGAAAATTGCCGCCGATAAAAAGCGGAACATCGTACTGGTTTTCTCCGGCTCCGACTGGTGTGCGCCCTGCATCAAACTCGAACGGGACGTTTGGGA
The DNA here is from genome assembly GCA_045110355.1 of Lewinella sp. Taxonomy (GTDB): domain Bacteria; phylum Bacteroidota; class Bacteroidia; order Chitinophagales; family Saprospiraceae; genus Neolewinella. The sequence continues at coordinate 1,598 of JBGCFZ010000515.1, forward strand.
ACAAGAAGAATTTGCTGCGGCGGTGGGCGAAGAATTTGTTTTTTACAAGGCCGACTTCCCCCGCCGCAAGGCCAATAAACTGCCAAAAAAAGTGAGCGATCGCAACGCCTCCCTGGCCGAACGGTACAACACCAGGGGGGCATTCCCACTGGTGGTGGTGCTCAGCCCCGAGGGCGACCTACTTGGCCAGACCGGCTATAAAAAGGTGAGCCCCGCAGCCTATGCCGACCTTCTTAAAGGCTTCGCAAAATGATCAAGTCCCTTTTTTTCATGCTACTGCTCCTCCCGGTGATGCTCGATGCTCAGGCCTCCAGCCACGAGACGCTGATGCTGATGGGATGCCGTTTTGACATTACGACGGTGGGCGCGGACGCTGGTGCGGGAGATGATTACAAGGCAATGGCCATAACTGAGATTCAACGCATTGAGCGATTGATTTCCAGCTGGGACCCCAACTCTCAAACCTCGGCCATTAACGCAGCTGCCGGTGACCATCCCGTAAAAGTTGACGCAGAGCTTTTCGGCCTCCTCCAGCGCGCCATCGGCCTGAGTCGGCTTACCGACGGTGCTTTCGATATTTCCTATGCTAGCATGGACCGCCTCTGGCGGTTCGATGGCTCCATGAAAGCGATGCCTGAAGCTGATGACGTCGCCGCTTCAGTCGCCAGGGTAGGTTTTCAGAAGATCATACTCGACGAAGCCAATGGCACCGTGTTTCTTCCCGAAGCTGGTATCAAGATTGGCTTCGGGGCCATTGGCAAAGGATATGCCGCTGACCGGGCTCGTCAGCTTCTGGAAAAGGCTGGCTGCGAAGCTGGCATCATCAACGCCTCCGGCGACTTAACCGCCTGGGGGCGGCAACCTTCGGGCGAAGACTGGAAGGTGGCCATCACCAATCCGCTCAACAAAGAGAAAGCCTTTGCCTGGTTGCCGGTCAACGGCCGGGCCGTTGTCACCTCCGGCAATTACGAAAAATTTGTTCGCTTCAACGGCATCCGCTACGCCCACATCATTGATCCACGAACAGGATATCCCAGCACCGGCATCGTCAGCGTCACCATCCTGGCCCCAAGTGCTGAGTTGGCCGATGCGCTGGCGACCTCCGTTTTCGTGATGGGTGTGGATACGGGTGTCAACTTCATCAATCAAATTCCCAACGTCGACTGCATCATCATCGATGAAGACAATCACGTGCATACTTCCGGTAGCATCGACCTTCAAACCTCCTACCAACATGATTAAGCGCTTGCTTTTCTGCCTACTTGTGGCCGCCAGCCTCTCCTCCTGCGTAACCGTAAAAGGCTACGAGATGGTCAACTTAAACGACCCGGACATGGCCCTCTCCCCCACCAGCATAAACGGCTACCAAACCACCTTCCAGAGCTATCGCGAAGCCGCCTCCGGTGCCAACGGCGGTAAGACGGGTGGTGGCTGTGGCTGTAACTAGATTACAGGTTGCAGCACCCACCACCGATCCCGGAGGGATCAAATCGTTTTAACCCCGGATGTAGCCAGGAGCGACAGCTCCGGCGTAATCCGGGGTACTCCGACACAGCAGCCACAGCCCCGGTACAGTCCGACGCACCCCGACACAGCAGCCACAGCCCCGGCACAGTCCGGCGCACCCCGACACAGCAGCCACAGCCCCGGCACAGTCCGGCGCACCCCGACACAGGAGCCACAGCCCCGGCACAGTCCGACGCACCCCGACACAGCAGCCACAGCCCCGGTACAGTCCGACGCACCCCGACACAGCAGCCACAGCTCCGGCACAGTCCGACGCACCCCGACACAGGAGCCACAGCTCCGGCAGCCCCACTTCCCCCACCCAACCACCATCCATGAAGCAATACTTCTTCCCCCTGCTCCTACTGTTCCTCCCCTGCACCTGCGTCCGCGCCCAAAATGCCAT
>JBGCFZ010000516.1:0-36630 GCA_045110355.1 Lewinella sp.
CCTGCTGACGCTGCAGAACGATGAAGTGTCTCCGCTTATCCATCGCAATGACCTTGAGGAAATTGCAGAAGAGGAAGAAGATGAGGGCGAGGACGCAGGTGCAGAAGAAGACGCTGACGAGAGCAAGGAAGAAGATGGGCTACGCATTGATTTCGATGGCCTGGAGACCAGGATTGTACACCTCCCCATCGGCAACGGTAATTTTTACAACCTGGAATCCGCCAAGGATGGTGAATTACTGTACCTCTCCCGCAATGATGCGGGTTCTACCCTGCATCGCTACTCCCTGAAAGAGCGAAAAGACAAAGAATTCATGCCAGCCTATTGGTTTGAGGTAACGGGTGACGGAAAGCACCTTTTCGTTGGCAGCCGTGGTCAGTGGGCCGTTACCAGCATCAATAACCCTACGGCTAAGGACCTCAAATCTCCAGACAGCTACGGTATGAAGGTTAAAATTGAGCCACTGGTCGAGTTTCGGAACATCTTCAATGAGATGTGGCGCGTCAACCGGGATTACTTCTACGACCCAGGTATGCACGGGGTCGACTGGGAGGCGATGAAGAAGAAATACGAAGTATTTCTGCCGCAGGTTAAAACCCGGCCTGACCTCTACCGCGTGATGGAATGGATGGGCTCAGAATTAGGCGTTGGTCACCACCGCTTCGGTAGCCGGGGCACCCGGCTGAACAACCCCGACCGCGTGGGAGGTGGCCTGCTTGGCGTTGACTACGCAGTAGCCAATGGTCGGTATCGGTTCGAGAAAATCTACGGCGGACTGAACTGGAACGGCAACCTACGGTCTCCACTCACCGAGCCAGGAGTCAACGTAAAGGAAGGAGAATACCTGCTGGAAGTTGACGGCAAAAACGTCGCCGGATCTGATAACCTTTACCGGTTCTTCGAAGAGAAGGCAGACCGACTGGTAGAGCTGAAAGTAGGCCCAAATGCAGACGGCAGTGACGCTCGCATGGTTATGGTTACCCCCATTGGCAACGAATACGGTCTGCGTAACCGGGACTGGGTAGAAGGTAACATCAAGAAGGTGGACGAGGCGACGAATGGCCAGGTGGCCTACGTCTACGTGCCAAATACTGGTGGTGGTGGTTTCCAGTACTTCAAGCGGTACTTCTTCCCCCAGGTGAACAAGAAGGCGATCATCGTCGACGAACGCTTCAACGGTGGTGGCCAGATTGCCGATTACTACATCGAGCACCTGATGCGTCCTTACCAGAACAGTTGGACTTACCGCTACGGCAAAGACCAGCATGCCCCCGTTGCCTCCATTCAGGGAGCTAAGGTGTTGCTGACGGACGAAACCGCTGGCTCCGGCGGAGACCTCTTCCCATACCTCTGGCGAAAAAACAACCTAGGCACCATCATTGGTAAGCGTACCTGGGGCGGCCTGGTCGGCGTACTCGGTTATCCTGAATTCATCGACGGCGGATCGGTCACGGCCCCCAACGTCGGGTTCTGGGACAAGGACGGCTACCGCATCGAAAACGAGGGCGTTGCCCCCGACATTGAAGTGGAGCAGACTCCGGCCGAAGTAATGGCGGGCAAAGACCCGCAGCTGGAACGTGCCATTATGGAGATCATGAAGACGATGAAGGCTAATCCTGTACCTACGCCAAAGCGGCCGCCGTTTGAGAAGCGGGGATCGGCTGGGTACTAGGCAGCAGGGACGGGGCTTGCTCCCGCCCGTTAGGCGAGAATATGGCTGATCGGGCAGGGCAAGCCCCGCCCGTACCAGCGTCAAGTTTGTACCCCGCGTTCGCTAAGCGAACGCGGGGTCTTCCTTTGCTATCAAGCAGGAGCGGGGTTTTACAGTTGATGCTAATAATATGCCGTTCATGAGCAATACGCGCGTCTAGTCCTTACCACCCAGCAGTCGCTTCTCGTGCATAGCCCACTCCCGCAAATCCCAAGCCTGGTTCTCCGCATCCAGCGGGTTCGCTTTCCTGAATTTGACGGCCTGGCGGACTGCTTCCACTGCCTTGTCCTTATGCCCCAGGTACTCGAATATCTCCATTCGCAATCTATGCACATAGCCCCCATTTCCAGCTTGCAAATCGAGTCCCGTCAGTTTGAGTGCCTTTTGCAAGTCCTTACGACCGAAGAACAAATACTCCGCAGCGTAAGTGTAGTTGAGGGTATCGCTTAATGGCCGGGTAATAAGGCCGTCGATAAAGGCCATGGTCTCTGCTTCAGTGGATGTATTGATGGGAAAACTGAGCTGGGTGTCCGTCCAGGAGATGTACAGGCGAGCGTTTTCCCCTTCGAGATCAAGATCTAAGGTGAGTGCTTCGTAGTGCCGTGAAGTCGTGGTGGGCCGAACGCGGAAACGCGCTACGTCTTTCTCCACATCATGGTTACGGCCACTGTATAAGGTGGTATCCTTATTCAGTATGATCATCCATTCTTTCTTCCCAGGTATGGACAGGAGGGAATACCTGCCAGCAGGAACGGGTTGGTCTCCTACCATTACGTCCTTGCTGAAGCGCAACTTAGTGCAGTATCCTGCGCCAGTACGCCAGACCTTACCCCAGGGCACCAACCCTCCATAGATTTCCCTGCCTCTGACCAACGGGCGCTCATACTCCACCTCGACGGTAGTATTCCCCACCTCTTGCTGAATTTTCCCCATTGGGCTAAATGAGGGAATCTGGGCCATCCCTACTCCGGACAGCAATAAGGTAAAAAGGAAAAGGAACCAGGTATATTGACAGCATTTCATGGAAATAATTTTTATCGAGCAGGCCTTTTACCCGCACGTTCTGACAAAGGTGGACAGTGATCCATGCCATCACAAAGACTCTTTGTAAAAGGATGTAAACGGTCCGTAAATTGAGAATGGTAAGTGCGGCGACAAGTAGTGACCGCAGGGCAATCGAGTACTCGCCTATCCCGCCAAATGATTACCTTGAATCCAAATAGATAAAAAGTCAAATTCCCTTAAATACTTCTAATGAGTCAGCACGTAAAAGTCCTTGTAGTAGAAGACGAGATGATCATCGCCGCCAAAATCAGCCTTCACCTGGAGCAACTAGGCTATGAGGTCGCAGGCATCCTGCCCCGCGGCGAAGAAGCCGTGGTTCATTGCCGGCAATCACCTCCGGATATTCTACTGCTCGACGTCAATCTAAAGGGCATCATCGACGGTGTAGAGACGGCCCAGGTGCTCCAAAAAGAAGGGGTCAACATACCCACCATTTACCTTACAGCAAACAGCGACCAAGGCACTTTCGACCGCGCCAAAGCCACCCGCCCGCAAGCCTTTTTAGCGAAGCCTTACCGCAAGGCAGATCTTGCCCGGGCCATCGACCTTGCCATCGTAAACGCTTCCAATGCACCTGCGGCCGCGCCCCAAAAAGAACCGCTTGAAGACGGTGCTCACCTCTTGAGTGACCGCATCTTCGTCCGCCATAAAGAACGGATGGTGAAGCTATTTTTAAAAGAGATTCTCTACGTAGAAGCAGAGCGCGCCTACTGTAAAATCGTAACAAAAAATACAGAATACCTCCTCAGCATCGCGCTGATAAAGTTGGCGGAACAAATGAGCCCCACCACCTTTATGCGCGTACACCGCTCCTACCTCATCAATCTTACCCAGATTGACGAGATCGCTGAAGGCCACGTTGCTATCGCCGGAAAAGCCATCCCGATCGGCAAAACTTACCGCGAGGCCTTTACGGGGCGGGTCAATTTGATCAGGTAGGTTTGGCGCCTATGTCAGTGTTTGAAGCCTCCGAAAGGAGGCTCCAAATCACTAACATAAACAACACTTTATACTAAGCCGTTAATCACTAACGATGATCACAACCGTCCTGCGTGCCGACCCCGTCTGTACCAGCAGTAGGTAAGAGCCTGCTTCCAGGTTGAGATCGTAATTGAAGGTGTAATTCGAAAGGCCGGTATCTTCTTGGCGATTGATCGTTGTACCGTCGAGATCGTAAAGATTCATGAATACCCGATCAACGTTACTCAAAGTCACCTCCGCGTTAAAACGTCCGTTGTTGGGGTTAGGACTGATGACCACGTCTTCGATGCCCGACCGGGTAAGCCCGATCGAGGGAATCGAAGTACTGTCGGCATGGACGGTGAGCCCCTTCGTAATCAAGTCGTCGCAGCCACCGAAGCTCGCAAGTAAACTCAGGTTGTACTCCCCGACTTCGTCAAAGACAAACCAGTACTGATTTTGCTCCTGGGCTACCTGCCGCGCGCCACTTCGGTCAAATATCCACTCGACCGAATTGGGTGCGGGCCAACTTGTTTCCAGCACTACAACGGAGTCGCCGGCCACTACGTCGGAGGGTAATACCATACCCGCTACGAAGGTCTGCCCGGTGAAATTCACGACTACTTCGCTGCTGCCAGCACACCCACTCGCTCCGGTAGCGGTGATGGTGTAAGTCTCGGCCTCATCAATCAGAACAACCGGTTCGTTACTGCTGAAACCATTAGGGCTGGTTACTAAAACGTCGGTATAAGCTGTAAGATCGAGCGCCCAGATATCGTCCTGGCAAAGGGTAGTGTCGGCCGGTATCGGTAGACTTAAAGGCAAGACGTTCGGCATAGAATAACTCATTTCTGCCAAGCACCCCTCGGCACTGGTCACGGTCACCGAATACGTAACACCTGCACTCAGCCCTTCAGCGAGTGCTGCGTTTGTACCCTCAGACCAATTGAAGGAATAAGGTGCACTTCCACCTGAAGCTTCTACCTCAAGGCGTCCATCTGCGAGTTCTGCGCAACTGGGAGGAATAGAATCAAGCAGGGTGATGACCACCGGCGGCCCGTCAATTAGCATGGCGTCAGCCGTAGTGGTGCAGCCGTTCGCATCCGTAATGGTGACGGAATAAGCACCTGCGGCTGCATCGGAGATTGACGCGGTCACGGCAGTATTGCTCCATAGGTAAGTGTAGGGAGTGGTGCCTCCCGTTGGCATGGCGGTGAGGCTGCCGTTAGTAGCACCTGCACAACCCGGCTCGGTGGTAACCACCGTTGCGTCCGGGCCTTCGGTAAGTACTACACTTGCTTCGAGTAATACCTGGCAACCGAGTACGTCCGTCACCAAAACATTGTAGTCACCTTCGGTTAATCCGCTTACAACTGGTACGTTCAAAGTATTATCATGACTCCATAAATAGCTGTAAGGTGGCCTTCCGTCGGTGATGCTTACCGCAATGCTGCCCTGCCCGTCTTCACAGTTGGAGGGACTGGCCGTGATGGTAAAAGATGCTGGGTTGTCGAGGCTCTCGACCATGAACATCCCCTCTGTGCTACACCCGGCTTCGTCCGTAACGGTCACCATGTAGTTACCAGCGGGAAGATCGGTCAGCATTGGCGTATTCAGCGTGGTATTATGGTTCCATACATAGGTCACCTCCCCCGTGGCATTGGCGACCGAGATCAGGATGGAGCCGTTCTCCATATTGCAGTTGGCACCTACTACTTCATCGGCCGTGATGGCTAAGCCAATACTGGACGGGATGGAGAAGGTGTTACTGGTCGTACAGCCGTTGGCGTCAGTAACAACTACCCGGTAGACGCCACTGTCCAGTTCCGTAGCGCGGTCACCGGTGATTGTAGTGTCGTGATTCCACGAATAGGTGAAGGGCGCGGTACCACCTGCTACTTCCACGGTAAGCGCACCGTTTGGTTCGCCACAGATCGTAGGGGTAAGGCTGGCGGCGGTGAGGCTTTCGGGGCCGGCAAGGTCGATGAGGTCAACGGAGAGAACGTCGCTACAGCCGTTCATATCGGTAATGGTGACTCCGTAGGTTCCAGATTCCAGTCCTTCGGCGCTGGCTGAGTTCAGGCTGGTGTCGTGGCTCCAGGTGTAGATGAATGGTGCCGTGCCTCCACCTTCGTAGTTGGTGTTGATGCTGCCGTTTGCCGTGCCACAACTTACGTTTACAACGGTGGCAAGACTGATCATCGGTCCGTCCGTATTACCAATTACAATGCTGCCAGTAGCGGTACAGCCGTTGGCCCCGGTGATGGTGACAGAGTAATCTCCGGCGGCAAGGTCTTCCGCCGTGGCGGCGTTCAGGTCAGCGTCATGACTCCACGCAAAAAACAGCGCCCCGGTAAGTCCGGTGGTGCTTACGGTGGCGGAACCGTTGCTTTGTCCACAGTTGCTGTCGGTTTGGCTGCTAACGGAAGCGGTGGGCGTTTCACTTGACGCTACGGTGAATTCTTCACTAACGGAACAACCATTGGCATCGGTAACGGTCAGGGCATAATCGCCGGCAGCAAGGTCGGCCAGTTCGCCGGAGTCTAGTGTAGGGAAGTCGGCCCAGGCGTAGCTGAAGGGAGCCGTGCCACTGGTTGGCGTCACGCTCAAGCTGCCGTTTTGGAGACCACAGGCGGTTGCCTGCAGGCTAGTGGCTTCAATGGCGGTTGGTCCTGTGGTCAGGCCAATGCTGAAGGTCAATATTTTGGAACAGCCGTTGGCATCGCTGACGGTAACGGAATAGTCCCCGGTGGCAAGGTCCGTGAAGCCATCGACGTTCTGGCCGGGGGCGTGGCTCCAGACGTAAGTAATTGGCTCCACACCGTCGGTAACTTCGATCGTGGCCGCGCCATTGCCGTCTTCGCAGCGGGTGTCGGTCAGGTTAATGACCGCTGCGGCGAGGCTTTGACCGGCGGTGAGGCTGGTGCTGACGGTGGCGGTACAACCGTTGTTGTCGGTGATGAATACTTCATAATCTCCCGCTCCGAGGCCTTCCGCCGTGGCGGCGTTCAAGGTGCCGTCGTGGTCCCATTCGTAGACCAAGGGCGTGGCCATACCGGTTGTCGTTATGATGATGGAACCGTTGTTTTGGTTGCAGTCCGGGTCGGTTTGGGCGACGATGCTTGCCGTTGGAACGTCGCTTTCACCGATGGCCAGGGTGGTACTGGTGGTACAGCTGTTGGCGTCGGTGATGGTCACGGTGTAGTCGCCAGAGGGCAGGTCGCTGGCTTCGTCGCCGGTGAGCGTGCCGTCGTGGCTCCAGGCGTAGGTGTAGGGGGCCGTGCCTCCTACTGCGGCTACTTGCAGAATGCCATTGTCGAGCCCACAGATGGTGGACAGTTGCAGTACGGTGCTGACTTCACTCGGGCCTTCCGTCGTAAGAATCGTGAAGGCCTCTGTCACAAAACAGCCATTGGCGTCGGTGATCGTGAGGGTATGATCGCCAGCGGGTAGGTTAGTCGCTTCGGCCCCGCTCAGGCTTGCGTCGTGGCTCCAGGCGTAGGTGTAGGGGGCGACACCGCTGTTTAGAGTAGCAGTGGCCGTTCCGTCATTTTGGGCGCAGGACGCAGGTGCAGTGGAGAGGTTGGAAAGCAAGGTGGTGAACTCTGCCTCCACCGTTGCCAACAAGGCGTCGCGGCAGCCCGTTGCGTCCGTGATCGTCACACCGTAGGTGCCGGCAACGAGGTTGTTGGCTTGCGGATCGTTTAACTCGGAATCATGGCTCCAGGTATAACTGAAGGGAGCGACCCCTCCGCCGTCATAGCTGATCGTTACGCTGCCGTCGGCCGCAGTACAGGTGTTGCTTTCAACGGAGGATACGCTGATAGATGGTCCGTCGAGACTGGAAATAGAAGCCTGAGCCTCCGCCGTACAGCCCTGGGCACCGGTAATGGTGACGCGGTAGTTGCCGCTGGACAAGTTCTCGGCCCGCGGAGCATCAAGGCTACCGTCATGACTCCAGGCGTAAGTAAGTGGCGCACTTAGGTTGGCAGTGGCTACCTCGAGGAGTCCGTTGGCTTGTTCACAGCTGGCTTCGCTCCGGTCGACGATCTCCGCCGTTGGGATTTCGCTTTCTCCGATGGTATAAGTCTCGCTGATGGTACAGCCATTGGCGTCGGTGATGGTCGCGATGTAATCTCCTGGGGCAAGGTCTCGGGCTTCGCTACCTTCCAGTTCTGCATCATGACTCCAGGCGAAGGAATACGGGCCGTTACCGCCTTGGGGGCTAAGGTCGAGCAAGCCATTGTCAAGTCCGCAGATGGTGGCCAGATACTGCGTTGTCTCAATCCCCGTCGGCCCGGTAATGAAGCCAATACTGAAGGTCTGTATATCAAAGCAGCCATTGGCGTCGGTGGTGGTGACGGAGTAGTCTCCAGCAACCAGATCGTCGAAATTTGCCTGATTTTCACCGGGGGCATGGCTCCAACTGTAGCTGTAAGGCGCGGTGCCGCTGGCAACTTCGATAGAGGCCGAGCCGGTACCGTCGTCGCAGATCGCATCGCCGACGTTGGAGAGCGTTGTCGTGAGTGCTTCCTGAGCGGCGAGGCTTATGGAAATACTGGCATCGCAACCCAAGTTGCCGGTGAGGGTCACCTCATAAGTGCCAGCAGCCAGGTTGGTGGCTGTTGGCTCGCTAAGACCGGGGTCATGGCTCCATAATGCGATGATGGGCTCGGCCAGACCGGTGGAACTGAGTTCGATACTACCGTTGGTTTCTCCGCAGGTTGGGTCGAACTGATTGACGATCGTTATCGCAGGAACGTCACTTGCACCAATGGTGAACGTCTCCATCGTCGTACAGCCATTGACGTCGGTCACGGTCACGGTGTAATCTCCCGGCGCGAGGTCACGGGCTTCGGTGCCGTCGATCTCAGGGTCGTGGCTCCAGGCATAAGTCAGGGGCTCGGTGCCGCCTTGACCCGCTACTTCAAGTAGGCCGTTGTCAAGGCCGCAAATGGTACTGAGTTGGGTAGTGGCGACGATGGCCGTCGGGCCGTCAATGAAGGAAACGGTGAAGGTCAACTCAAGGTCAACACCGGCCGCATCACTCACGGTAACGGAGTAGTTGCCGGACGCGAGGTCGGTAAAGCCAGCCATGTCTTCACCGGGCGCATGGCTCCAGGCGTAGCTGAAGGGTGCAATGCCGGTAATCACGTTCACAGTCGCCGTACCGTTGTCGTCGGTACAGACGGCGTCCGCTAGGTCGGTGATCTCAGCTACGATGGGGTCAGGGCCGTCGAGCACCACGGTCAGCTCGTCGGTACAGCCGTTGACGTCAGTAACGGTGACGGTATAGGTCCCGTTGGCCAGGCCGGTAGCCAGGGGCGCGTTGAGGTTGGCATCGTGGCTCCAGGTGTAGATCAAGGGTGCGGTCATACCCGAGGTAGTAACGCTGATGGAGCCATTGTCCATCCCCGCATCGGGGTCGGTACGGTTGTCGAGGCTGACGAGGGGGAGGTCGCTGCCGTCGATGGTAAACGTCTCGGTAACCATACAGCCATTGGCGTCGGTTACGGTCAGGGCGTAGTCGTTGGGAGCGAGATCAGTCAGGCTTGGGCTGTTGTTGACCGGGAAGTCGGCCCAGGCGTAGATGAAGGGAGCGGTGCCGCCGGTGGGGGAGACGGTAAGCACGCCGTTGTTCTCACCACAGATGGTGCCCTGGTTGGTCGTAGCGGTGATGGCCGTGGGGCCGGCACTAGAACCAATAGTGAAAGCCTCTGGGAAGGAACATCCGTTGGCGTCCGTGATCGTCACCGAATAATCGCCAGGGGCGAGGTCGGTCAGGCTTGGGCCGTCGATGTCCGGGAAATTCTCCCAGCCGTAGGTGTAAGGCGCGGTGCCGCCGGTAGGGGAAACCGTCAGTGTACCGTTGTCTACTCCGCAGGTAGCTTCCTGGTTGGTTGTAGCGGTAATAGCGGTTGGGCCAAGTTCCAAACCGACGAAGAAGTCTAGTCCGAAGGTAGCACCGTTGGCATCAGTTACGGTGACTGTATAATTACCACGAGCGAGGTCGCTAAAAGAAGCAACATTTATCCCTGGAGCATGCGACCATTCGTAATTGAAGGGCGCAGTACCGGAAAGTACGTTAACCTCCGCAGTACCATTATCGTCGGTACAAACGGAATTACTCAGGTTGATGATTTCTGCGATTAGTCCTTCGGTGAGCACCACCGTCAACTCATCGTTACAGCCGTTGTCGTCGGAAACAGAGACGGTGTAACTGCCTGCGGTTAGATTCTCCGCAAGCGGTGCGTTGATGTTGTTGTCGTGGCTCCACTGGTAAGTGAGCGGAGCGGTAAAGCCAGTTGTAGTGATGCTGATGGAGCCATTAGCCAGGCCACCAGTAGGGTTGACCTGCTCGTCAAGACTGACTGCGGGAACGGCACTGCCGGCAACGGTAAAGGTTTCGGTGAAAGAGCAGTTTTGATTATCGAATATCGACAGTGTATAGTCGCCAGGGGGCAGGTCGGTCAGGGTCGGGCCACTGATACCGGGGAAACCAACCCATTCATATTCGAAGGGCGCGTTGCCACCTACCGGGGCCACGGTCAACACCGCATTGCTCTCCCCACAGCTGGTCCCCTCGTTGGCTGTAGCAACAATTGCCGTAGGGCCGGAGAGGAAGTCAATGGAGAAACTTACAACCGTCATTGCACCTGCGTCATCGCCCACCGTAACCATATAGTCGCCACCGGCCAGATTGTCGAAGCTGCTAACGTTTTGCCCGGGAGCGTGTGACCACTCGTAGCTGTAGGGGAACTGACCTACGGTTACCAATATGGTTGCTTCCCCGTCGTCGTTCGTACAGCCTGCATCCCGGAGATTGATGGCCTGGGCTACGACGATAGGAACACCCACTTCGATGGTGATCATCTCGGTACAGCCGAGGTCATCCGTAACGGTAAGCGTGTAGGTCCCGGCAGGAATATCCTCCAGGAAAGGAGAATTGATGTTGGGATCGTGGCTCCAGCTATAAGTGATTGGTTCAGTGAATCCGGAGGTCACTACTCCGACCTCACCGTCGGCCATACCGTCGGTAGGCTGAAAAAGGTAGTCGATGATGAGCTCTGGGGCGGGAGCAGGCGCAACGGTGAAGACCCTGCTGAGGGAACAGCCCTGACCGTCGGTGACCGTCACGGCGTAATCCCCAATGGCTAAATCGGTCAGGCGGTTTTCATTCAATCCTGGAAAGTCGGCCCAGTTGTAGGTGAACGGAAATTCTCCGTTCTCTGGGAAGATCTCCAAGAAGCCGTTGTCTAGCCCACAGGAGGCGGGGGTAGAGAAGGAAAATATTTCGGAGAACCCACCCTCAAATTCAAGCTCGAAAATGAGATCGAAGGTAGCACCGGTAGCGTCGGAGACCTGCACGGTATAATCTCCTCCGGAGAGGTTGTCGAACGAGGGCACATCGATACCCGGCGCGTGCGACCAGGCATAGCTGTAGGGCGCGGTACCAGTCAGTACGTTCACCTCCGCCGTGCCGGTATTGTCGGTACAAACAGGATTGTTGACATTGATGAGCTCGGCGATGAGCCCGGAGCTGAGCACTACGGTTACTTCGTCGTAGCAAAAATTAACATCCTGAACACTAATGGTGTAAATGCCAGCGGGTAAATTTGCTGCGGTCGGTCCGTTCAGGTTACCGTCATGGCTCCAGGAATACGTGAGCGGGGCTACGAACCCGGTTGTAGCAATGGTAATCGAACCGTTGTTCATACCACCCGAAGGATTAGTCTGGTTCGCAGCGGTGAGGGCTACTGGTTCGCTATCGTCGATGGTGTACGTCCCACTGACCATACAGCCGTTAGCGTCCGTGACCGTGAGGTTGTAGTCTCCCGCCGCCAGGTCGAAGATATCGTCGAAGCCATTGGTCTGACCAGTAGTCTGGTTAGCAACTTCCGCCCAGTTGAATACGTAAGGGCGTAAGCCGCCGCTCGCGTTCACGTATAGAAAACCATTGTCTTGCCCACAGCTCGTATGTACCTGGGTGAATACGGTTAGCGTAGGCGGTTCAATGACGTTTACGACAGCGAAGGCTTGTCCTGTACAACCGGTAGCATCGGTCACCGTAACTTGGTAGAACCCGGTATTGAGGTCGATAAAGCCAGCCACGTTTTCGCCGGGAGCGTGTTCCCAATCGTAAGTGTAGGGTGGGGTTCCGCCGGCAACCGTTACGCTTACGGCACCGTTGCCATCTACACAAAGACTATTGGTCCTATCGGCCGTTACCGAGAGGAGGCCGTTGTTCTCGACGGTAAATGTCCCTTCTGCACTACAGCCGTTGGGGCTGGTGACGGTTACGCTGTAGTCTCCTCCCGCCAGGTTTTCAGCCAAGGGGGAGTTAAGGTTGGGGTCATGACTCCAGTTGTAAGACGGGTTGGGTAAGAAGGTTCCTATAATTTCGATCGTCCCGTTGGCCTGTCCGCAATCTGCTGATGGGTTAAAATTGAGCAGGATTACCTGTGGTAGTATACTGCTATTAATGGTGAAGGTGCCCTCGGAGATACAACCATCCGCGTCGGTGGCGGTGACGGAGTAATCACCGGCGGCGAGGTTGGTGGCGGTACCTATCGTAAGGGTATCGGTATGACTCCACTGGTAGGTGAAGGGGGCGTTGCCGTTGTCGGGCGCGACTTCGAGCACGCCGTTGTCGAGTCCGCAGCTGGTATTGGTCAGGGTAGACTGGCGTACGGTGGCACCTCCCGGGCTTCCTTCAATGGTATAGTTAAGGACTGCCGTACAACCAGAGCCCAGTTCGGTGGCAGTGACGGAATAGTTTCCGGCAGCCAGAGAGAACGCGGAGTTGCCGTTCAAATCAGGGTCGTGGCTCCAACTATAGTTGACGCTATTGACGTTGCCTACTGGTTCCACGATGATTTGACCGTTAGCATTAGCACAGCCGGAAGGAAACTGGTCGGTAATGGCCAGTGATAGGTTGTTTGTACTGGGGTCGACGGTATAAGTACGTTCAATATCACATCCGTTGGCGTCGGTAATGGTTACACTGTAACCACCTGGGGCAAGGTCAGTTGCCGGGTTATTCGTCAAAGTATCAGTATGGCTCCAGGTATAAGAAAAGGGGGCTGTGCCACCAACGGGCGTGGAGGTAATCGTTCCGTTATCGAGCCCACAACTTGTGGGAGTTGGAGAACCATTCGTTGCCACAATACCCTGAACACTGCTGGTGGAAATGGTCAGCTCATCCGTACAGCCGTTTGCGCTGGTGACCGTAACGCTACTGATGCTTCCCGGAAGGTTGTTGACCATTGGACCGTCTGCTGTTGGATCGTGCGACCAGGCGTAGGTGATCGGCTCGATGCCGCCGGTAGTGGTCACCGTTGCTGAGCCTAGGTTTTGGCCACAGGTGTCTGGGGCGTTAATAACGAGACTAACTGTAATGCCCGGGGTATTACCCAGTACAATGGTCGTCTGGGCGGTACAGCCCGCCGCGTCGGTGACGGTGACGGTGTAAGAACCGGAGGAGAGGGTATCTACGAAAGTGACCGTTCTGGCCGGTTCGTCGCTCCAGTTGTAAGTGTAAGGTGGGGTGCCGCCTACGCCTTGAACAGTGATGCGACCATTCCCTCCATCGCATATTTCGTCATCCGCTCTGAGGGTATTGAGTGAGGGGTCATCTGCGGCCTCAACTGTGGCCGTAAAGATTTGGGAACAGCCCACGTTGCTGGTGACGGTCACCTCATAGTTTCCGGGAGCGAGGCCGGTGGCGGTCCGTCCGGTCTGTCCGTCCGCCCAGGCAAAGGTGTATCCATCACTGCCGCCAACTACGCCTACCGTTACATTACCGTTGGCGGTGTTACAGCCGGCGCTTTGGGAACTGTTTTGCTCTATGACGAATGGAGGCAACGTTCCAACTGAAGTGACGAAATTTTGGGAACAGCCATTGCTGTTGTTGGTTATGGTCACTTCATAACTCCCCGGTCTTAAGGTTGTAACGGTTGGGGTGGTCTGTCCGTCCGGCCAGGCAAAGGAATAGCCATCATTGCCGCCAACAACGCCTACGGTTGAGCTGCCGTCGGGTACGTCACAACTGGCATCTTGTATGGCGCCTTGCGCTACCGTAAAGAGAGGGAAAGCGCTCACTGTAGCGGTAATCAAATCACTTTCACAACCGTTAGCATCCCGTACTTGAAACTGGTAATCACCGGCATCCAATCCTGTGAAAACCGGATCGGGGCCGTATGCGCCTCCTGCTAAGCGGTAAGTGAAGGGGGCGAAGCCGCTGGTGCTGGCAAGGGTAACGGAGCCGGTACTGCTACCAGCACAGCTGTTCATACTGGAAGCCACTGAACCTTCCACGAGAACGGGGTCGGCCAATGTGATTGGGCCACTGGTTGCTGTACAGCCTGCAGCGTCGGTTGCCACAATGTTGTAGGTGCCGGTGGCGAGGCCGGTGAAGGTCCCGTCGTTCACTGGTAGCGCACCGTTCAGAGAATATTGATAGGGTGGGGTACCGTTGTTGGCGATCGCCACGATCTGTCCGCTGATCTGTCCGTTGCATCCGGTGACGGTGGGGGTCGCATCCAGGGTAAGGGAATTCGAATTTGTTAGGGTCACCGTCAGCTCGTTCGCCTGGGGGCAGTTGTTGTCATCTAAAACGGTGACGGAATAAGTCCCTGCGTCAAGGCCGGTAAAGTTAGGGTTGGTTTGTAGCACTCCCCCCTCAAGCCGATAGAAGAACATGGTGGATGCAGGAAAGCTGTTCTGGGTGATCTCTACCCGGAAGCTGCCAGTAGTATTACAACCTGGTTGTACGACGTTGACGATTTGAGCCTCCAACTGGTCCCTTCCTCCCGGCAAAGGAGAGAAGGTATTGCTACAGCCATTTGCATCTACGATCTCCAGGGGGTATTCCTGGCGGTTAAGGTCATTGCGGGTAGTTGAGCCACCAGCGGGGATGCTGACGGTAAAGCCGTCGTCATCCATCCAGGTAAGCTGGTAAGGCCCCGTTCCTCCCTGGGGGCTGATCGTGAGCGTGCCGTCATCAGCACCTAGGCAGGTGTTGGGCGGGTCGGTAGCGATGTTGATGGTGATGTTGCCGGGGGAAGGGGCCACTTCTACCTGGTGGACCAGTTGACAGCCGTTTGCGTCGAAAATAAGCACGGTTCGCAGGCCGGAGGTGACGTCGGTAATGACCAGTTCGGGAACCTGCCAGCTGGGAAATACCGTCTGGACCCCCCGGTTGATGAAGGTGATGGGAGCCCTGCCACCAGAGGCCCGTATCCTGACTTCCCCATCCGCGCTACCCAGGCAACTTTCCCCCTGGTTTAGGGTAGTAGTCGCGGTAAGGGGGAGCGGCGGAGCGGGATAGTTGAAGCCGTAGTCCCACCGGCAATCGACTCCGGTGGCGGTATTTTGCGGCAATATAATGAACGGCCCTGGCACCAGCCCTGTAACCCGAATAACGGAATCCGAGCTAGTGAGAGGGGGGCGTATATCAGCCCCGGAGTTGTTCACGAAACGATAGGTCGTTTCTCCCAATCCACCGCTAAGGCGGAGCTCCCCTCCTAGCAACTCCCCTGGTTCGGGCGGGCAGCCCACGATGGGGTCGGGGGTAAACACCATATTGTAAATGAAAAAAGACGGGTCGTAAATACCAATAAGCGTACCACCACCACTACTGTTGACCGTACAGCCCATGGCATCCCTCATCGTAGCGTAAAATCGGTCTTTGTGAGTAACGTTAAAGGTGGTGGCGTCGGAAAAATCCTGTAGCGTCTCCTCCGGTTCTCCCACATCATAGCCAATTAGTTTGAATTGGTAGGGAGGAGTGCCACCGCTGGGCGCAGTAATGTTAATAATCCCGCCCGATCCGTCACACTCAAAGTATTTGTCGAAGCCGAAGCTGAAGCCCAGGGGGGGCGGTGCAGTAAGGCGTGTCTGGTCTGCTAAAGGAGGGTTAGGTGGTGATGTGTATACTCCGCACGGCGGATTAAGAGGGTCTTGATAAACCAGAGAAAAATAATAGTAGGCTGACGGATTATTGTATACATCCTGCAGGTCCGCAAGCCCGGTCATGGTTATCGTCGTATCATTGGTGAAGTTGAAATCGATGACCCGCGGTAGCGGGTCGTTCGAGACGGGGAGGTGGCTGTTTTGCCCCGTTCGCTCGCCGGCCGCTAATAAGAGCGTGTAGTCTACTCCCGGAATGCTGCCACTCAAACGAGCCGTAAGGGAACCATCGAAAGCACCGGGGCAGGAGGGGTTGGTCTGGCCAATGATCTCTATCGTCGGGATCGGTAACGGCACAAAATCCGCCGGTGTCAGATTGACGACGGAGGAAAGACAAGAATAATTCTCCTGGAAAGGTGCAACGATGCCATTCCTCATCTCGAACCTGAAACCATAGTTATTGCTTTGTAAATTCCTGAAGGTGATGTCGAAGACTCCATCACATAAAGACCCCTCAATGATATGATTCCCGTTGTTTGACCCGAGCATGGTTATTATTGCCTCCTGCGTAAGGCCACCATCAAAAGAATAAACAAGTCGGCCATCCTGTGCGAGAGTCATGTCTCCCAGTACACCGTTTACGCAATTTAAGGTATTGGTGGGGGTGGCCACGCGCAGGGTCACATCATAGAGGGCGGGGGTAAGACAGGAAGACAACGGAACGATCTCCACCGAAAGAATTTCGGGCGAAATTGGCGCTACTACCTCAAACCGGGTACTCGCTTCACAGCCATTGGCATCGCGCATCATCCCGGTGTACAAGCCGCCGGGGAGGTTGTCGTAAAACGACTGAGCGGAGTAAGCGTTGTTGAGCTCAACAATTCTGTACTGCAGGGCGCCCACCCCCTGGCCGGTAAACTGTACACGACCATCACTGTCTCCGTTGCACGTTAAGGAAAGGTCGGAGGCTGCATTGTCGATGGCTAAACTCACTCCCGCGGCAACCGGTACCGCCAGGGGCAGCTCTTCAACGCACCCATTGGCATCCGTGATACGGATCAGGTTGTTGCCGCCCGGTACGGTATTGTAAACGTACTGAACCGTATTGCCAACGGGCGTAACCGTCGCCGGCGTTATACTCTGCCCTACTATTTCAATTGTGTAGGGCTGGGTACCACCGCTAACGACTGCCGTAAGGGAACCACTGGTGGGCATACAGGCCGTCGGCTGGCTGGCGTTCAACAGGTTGATGCTGACGGGGAGCTGGTTGGAAGTAACGGTAAACAGCTGGGTGTTGACACAGCCATTTTCCACCCGTTTGAAGGTCAACTCGTAGTCGCCACCCCGAATGGACCGGGTGTAATCGCCGCCCGGGCTGACGAACTCATCGGTGAAAATGGGAATCCGCTGCCCGGAGGCAATTCTGGTTAGCGAGATTTCATTTTCACCCGTCCCGGGGGTCGGGGTGAAGACGAAGGTAGCTTCCTCTTCGGGGCAATCGATGTTGAAACTCCCGTCGAGAGGCATGAAGGTGCCCCCCGCCGTAGTGGTAGGCATCGCGATGAAAATGGGATCTGAGTCACGGGTACAGCCACCACCATTAGCAATTTGCACGTAATAACTGCCAGGGGCCACGTCGGCAAAAACGTGTTCCTGGCCGGCGTTCACGGATACCGGAGCCACTACGAGGACATTTGCAGGGGTATAAAGCGCGGCGGTGTAAGCCTCCGTCCCACTATAATTCACAGAGATCGTACCCGCCGTTCCGATGCAAAGAGGACTGTTCGGAATGGCCGTGAAGCTAGCTGGAGAAGGTGCCGGTGCCAGGTTGATGGTGGCACTGTTCACGCTACAGGAGGGTACCTCGTTTCCATCCACGAAAGTCAGGAGACTGGCGATGATTACGTAGTTGCCGCCGGAGAGGTTCTCGAACGTTACGGGCAGCTCACCAACGGTGGTCCTGATGGTAGGGTTGGCGTTTTGGCCGGGGGAAAACACCCGTTTGTCGAGTTGTAGTTCTATCACCGTTTCTGGCGGAATGCCTTGGATGTCCTCCACCGTTATCGTCCCGTTATCGCCTCCTTCACAGAGGCTGGTCGAGCGGGTGATGATGTCGTTGAAGGCGATGCTTTCCAAAACGGTGAGGGCCGAAAGATCGGCCAATTTTTCGCCATCGCCCTGGAGGCAAAAGCCCAGGCTCGCACGGTATTGGTTATTCAGGTCGATGGGGACACTAACGGTCGGCACGGAGGAAGTACCTTGCGCTATAAAAGTCCAGGTGTTGCCACCGTCGGAAGACTGCTCGTAGCGGTAGTTCCCTCCCTCGAACCGTGGCCCCACCTTGGCCGCGAGGTAAACCGTGCCGCCTTCGCAAACGCTCGTCACGGGGTCTCCCTGGGCGTTTCCAGCGATGATGACTTCCCGAATACCATTCTCCAGAACATAGGTCACCTCAAACTCATAACCGAAATGGCTGCCGGGAATGAAGGCACTGGTTCGTATCTGGAAAGAACCGCTGATTCCCGAGCCAGTTGCGTTTCTTTCCGGGGCACCTATGGGGTAAGGGTTCGTCAACAATGCCCGAGCATCATCGCTACCAACTGATATAGCTCCGTTGCCGTTGTCACTTTCCCAAGCCTGTAGTTCATCCATAATGACGCCGATACCGGTCTGGCAAAGGTCGATGGCGGGTCCGTCTGGTGTAATAGAGCCGGTAGCGATCACCTCATCGGGAATGTCGATCCAACCGATCTGTTGGTTGTTTTCCAGGTAAACGTCTACGCTGGCGGGGACCTCTGCACCGCCCAGGCCCGTAAGGCGGCCTCGGATTCGGTAGCGTAAATCTGGCCCGTTGGCATCCTGATTGATGGGGAAATCACTGTACACCCGCGTGAGTTTCATGGTGTACGTCAGGTTTTGGTCCTGGGCGTTCAGCATGCCGGAAAGGAGGGAAATCGGGAAGAAAATAAACAAGAAGGCTCTCATCGGGAAGATATTAAAAGGCGGAAAGGGAAGCGGGAAGTGGGCGCGGCCGCAGGTGCAGTGTTTAGGAACTTGGAGCTAGCAACTTGGAGCTAGGAATTAGTAACTAGAGGCCTAGTTCCTTGCTTCTAGTTCCTTCTATTGCACCTGCGTCCTCGCCTAATAATTCACGGAAACGGCAGGGCTTAGGCGGGATAGGCCCCCATCGGCATACACCGCCCGTACCCGGTATTCATAGTCGGTATTCATTCTCAGGGGGCCGGAATCGGTGAAGACATGATCAGCCTTCTTGCCTTTGTCGAAGACCGCTTCGGGCTTCATCAGAGCAATGATGTCGGGCGTCTTACCGGGCTCGTTGCGGAATACTTCGAAGTGGAGGAAATCGTCGCTCTCCGCAGCGTAGGCCCAGCTAAGGTTGACGGTGAATGCGCGCCGATCGGGGCTGGCACTCACTTTCTTGATCGGCTTGCGGATGAAGTCATCGATGACCTGCCCCACCAGAATGTCGGAACTGGAACGCAGCCCCGCATGGTCAACCGCGTCGAGGCGGTATTGGTGCTCAACGCCCGGATCCAAGTCGATATCGCGGTGGTGGCCCGCTTCTTTTTCAGCGGGGAAGGGCAGGGTGCGGATCAGCTGCCAGGCGGTATCTCCCGTCGGTCGGCGGTACAGCTCGTGCTGCTTAATGTCAGGTGTGCGGCTAGTGGCAAAGTACAGGTCGAGGTGGGCCGTGGTGGTTTCCACTTCCTTCAACAGCGGTGCCGCCGGGGCGATGGTGTCGGGCCGCAACAACTCGATGTACTCAGAGAACGGAGACGGGTTGTGCCGAATGTCGAGGGCCGTGATTTTAGCGTAGAGCTTCGACGTAAGGGTGTTGAGCGTGGTTTCACCGATGAAGAAGTCGTTGACAAGAGGCCTATCGGTTGCCAACTTAAATTCGTCCTGTGGTTGATTGGCCAGCCAGATGCGGTAGCCCAGCAGGTCTTCCTCCGTATTGGCATCCCAGTTCAGGATCACCTTACCATCGTCGGTGATGATGCCGCGCAGGTTGGTCGGGGTTTCCGGAGGCGTAGTGTCATTGGGCTGGGCCATGATGACGAACGAGCGAAGCTCGCGGTCGTACTGATCGTAAACGGCTATCTGGTAGTAGTTCACCCGCAGCGGGGCTTCATCGCGGAAGTTGCGGGCGTCGTTGGGCAGCATATCGCTCAATGGCTCGAATACGCCCAGCGCATTGTCGGCTCGGAAGACCCGGAAACCGTTTACGTTAAGATCGACGGGGAAGGTCCAGCTGATGTCGAAGCCACCTTCTTCGTTCGGGAAGGCTCCGGCAATGGAAGGCGCGGTTTCAGGCAACGGGTCTTTGCCCATGCCCTGGGTGAGGTCGCTCACCGGACCATCCTGGGCAAAAGGCGTGCGGCCACCTACCCGCAGGAAGTAAGGGCGGTTGTTTTCGGGCAGCTGCACCTGGTAGAAGGCGATGGGCTCCTGGTCCTCCCGGAAGAGGGGGACGAAGGGCTCTTCATTGACCCGCTCCCAGTTTACCCCATCGGGGGAACGCTCGATGAAGTAGCTGGTGTAAAAGTCGCGGGCCAGCTCAACGCGCCAGCTCAATACAGCCATTTTATCTTTAAACTCCGCTTCTACCTTTCGAATCTTGGGCGGTGCTGCATCCAGAACGACCCGCACGGCAATGAAGCCACTGTTGAGGGTGTCAAGATCAGGAATAGGACCGTCTGCACCACGCAGGGTGTAGAGGTAGGTCTCGTCGGCCTTCACGTTGGTATCTGTATACCCCAAGGCAAGCATAGTGGCTGCTTCCCAAGACTGGTCGGCGGCGTAGAGGCCGAAGCCGAAGCGGTTTTCCTGGTCGGTCGCGCCATTGATCAGGGCTTCAAGACTCTCCGGGCCTTCGCCACCGTTGGGCAGGAAGGTCTCTCCGTAGAGGGCCTGGCCGCCAATCGCCACGTAGTCATCAGTGGCTCCCCGGGTTTCGAAGGCACTCATGGGAGCGGGGCGTAGGACTTGCAATACCCGACTTTGCTGCCGTTCGGCCAGGGGCAGTAGCTTACCCTCGCGCATCATCGTTTGCCGGGTCAGACGTAAACCCTGCTTACGGGCCTGTCGCCAGAGTTGAGGGCTGCCGGGTGCCCACCGCAGCTGAACACTGTCTGGCGTAGCCCGGGAGATCATCGGGATATAGTTCTGGGCCATCATGGGCCCTTGAAAACACAGGCATAGGAGAAGCGCACAGGAAAACTTCAACAAGCTCTTACTTTTTACCATTAGAGAATTCATAGGGGACTTGGTATTTGTAGGTAGAGGAAGGAGTGGTTTGGCCGGGCAGCACGTACTCGATGATCATCTCGTAGGAGCCCTGGTTGGGCAATACGAATTGCCAGGTAGACAGCGCCTGTAGGGCTGGCGTTCCGGTGTTGTCGCGGAGGTAGAGTATTACCTGGTTCCAGTAGTCTGCATAGTCGCGGTAAGCGATGTAGGGCAGGAAGTAGTCGAACTGCATCGGTTGGGAGACGTTGTAGAACTCTCCCGACGTGATGTTGAAATCGGTGAGGAAGGGGAGCCCCAAGCTGTTGTTTTGACGGAAGTCGACGGCTTTAAGCGGTGGCATCCCATAGGGCGCTTCCTGCCGCCATTCGAGGTCGAAATAGTACGGTGCACCTGGGCTGGGGAAGTTGTCGTATACGTTGGCTTTGGGGTAAACGTTGAACCAGTTGTCTTGCGTCACATCGGGGTTGGCGATGGTACGGATCAACGGATCGTAGTCTTTGTCGCTGTCCGTAAAGCCGTTGAGTTCGTAGCGGTCAAAAACTTCAGGGCCCTTAACCACTTCGCCAAAGGTTTTGAGGCTGAGGTAAGGGATGTTGTTCCCTTCAGCGTCGGTCTGGTCGGTGAGGGCGACGATGTTTACGAAGGGGAATTCCCGTTCCAGTTCCGCCATCTTATCGGTGAAGTTGCCGTAGCCGCTGGTGCGGAAGTGGAGGCGATAGACGAGGCGTTCCTTGCGACTGATCAGTGAACCGTTGGCTTTCTGGGTGGCCAGTAGTACCTCGGTATCTTCGGCGTCAGGGAGGGTTTCCTGATCCAGGCTCAGTAGCACAGCATCAGTAGCTTCAACGTTGGAGGTTAAATCTGCGTCCGGGCCCAGGGGGATGTCGATGATCTCCAACGAACTGACGACTGAACGAGCCAGGTTGCTGGCGGGAATAGCAAAATTGAGTTGATTGTTGCCAGCGTCGTAGGCATAGTCGGTAACACTTACAGAAATGCTGTTTTGCTGAAAGCGGATTTGCTGATTCCACTGTGCGGGGTCAATGCCCTCAAAGAGATAATCCTGCCCCTGCTTTAGCTTAATGTATCCCTGGTTGCTTTCTTCCACCAGGAAGTTGGCTTGCAGATTGATGGGGTAGGCGTAGGCTACGTTGTGTTCCGGGATGTGGTCTGGCGCAGGCCCCGAACGGAAGTAGGCAAAGTCTTCCTGTTCCGGTGGTACGTTACCGCCTTCATCGATCAACCGGAAGGGCTCATTGGAAGACCTCCGCTGGAACAATTGCGACTTGAGGCTCACTTTATACACTCGGAGAGGAGGGAGAATATCAGTAGGGATGAAGGCGGCAACGGTATTGTCTTCGCTCCACTCCAGACTGCCAGGAATGCTGGCTCCGCTGATGGAATCTGTCACCCGGAAGTACTGCAGGTTGGGCTTGAATTCAATGTACTCGCCGGTTTGATCGAGCAAGACCGTGCTCTCGTTCATCTTGAAGTTGAAGATGGCCTGAGGGCGGGTAAAGACGCTGCTTTCTTCCAGGGTGTTGCCGGGGGAAATGCTTTGCACCAGCCGGATGTCCTGGCTGCCGGTAGGCACGATCTCACATTCCTGGCCTACCTCGAAAACGAACTTGCATTTGCCTTTGATCAGGCCATTCAGTACAGAGAAGCGACCGGCAACCGCTCCTTTGGCCCAGAAGGGATTAGGTAGGCGCGCCTGTACCAGGGCTGCGGCCCCCACTTCAAAAATCTTTATTTTCAGTTTCAGCGCTCCGATGGCGATGTCGATGCCAACTTTACCTTCCAGGTAGCCGTAGAGTTGGCCCGTGGCGTACCAGCCGTTGAAGCCGATGGGTTCGGTGCTGTCTAAGTCGTTCGCACAGCGGGCGTCGAGCCCGTAGCTTTTCAGCATCATGTCAAAACCAACGCCCGCATACAGCTCAGCGTAGAAGATTAGAAATTTAAGCTTAGGCATGTTGAGATCGAGGCTGGCGCCGAAGAGGAGGCCGTCAGCATCAGCGAAGGCGTGATGATCGCGGGCGATGTTGTCGAAGGTGGGGTTGTCCAGAATATCAAGGACGCGGCCCGGCGGGTTGGGGAAGGGGTCCAGGATGGTGCCTGCTTCGAGGTAGGCGGAAAGAATGAGCCCTATGGTTTCGATGGAGCCGAGGGGCTCGTTATTGGCATTATTGTCTAGCGGTGTACTGTTGTCGGGCGGCAGTTCGGCGTCTTCATTGCCGTCGGCGCGGGCCATGCCGGCCAGTTTGCTGATATCGTAGCTTAGTTTTACCGGCTGGTGGGGCCGGCCGAGGTAGAAGTACCAATCTTCCTGACCGAAATAAATGTTGCCCTCACCGGCAATATTATTGGGGTAGGCCCCACGGATGAAGGCGATGCCCGGAGGGACAGCTACCTGGAGGCGCATGTAAGCGGAGAACGACTTGTTGGCGAAATCATACCCCATATCGGCGAAGAAGGCTACAGCTGGTTTCGGTCGGGGAGTAAGCGCCGTTCGCGGCGGCGTCATGATGTTGGCGTTGCCCATCAGGCCGATATAGTTGAGGCTCCCGTTACTGTTGAAGATGATCTCGAAGGTGATGTCTCCGTTGAAGACTTCCCGGCGCACCGCGCCGAAGGCGACCATAGCCTTGATCCCGATCCCGATGTCTTGGTTGGGGACATAACGAACCCCGGAGAGGCTTTCTCCGAGCTCGTCGGGTAGTTCCAGGAAGTCGGGTACACTAGAAGCGGGGTCTTCACCCAAAATGAAGGCGTTTGCAAGGTCCGCTGCACCACCAACAACGTCGAGGGTGTCGCTGGCTATTGGGGCGTCAGGAGGCGTCTCCGTTGCTTCAGAATAGGGTAGGTCGATGGAGCCAAAACCCTGCCGCTCCATATGGTAACTCACACCGCCACCGAAGCCGTAGAGGGCTACGCCGGAAGCGCCCAGTACAATGCCTGGGTCGAGGGCCAGTAGTGCATCGGCAAAGAAGTAGCGGTAATCTTCCTGGGTTTCTTCGTTCTTTTTGGTGCCAAACATGGCCGCCACCGCTACCCGGATGCCGGGGGTGAATGAGGCCTGTATGCCGCCCTGGAAACCGGTGCCATAAACTGGGTGAGTTTCATAATTCCTCAGGTAACCAGCGAAGGCATAGCCCGGGCCTTGATAATTGATCGCCAGTTTATCCAGCCGCACCCGCTTGAATTTCCACTCTTGCTTGCGGGTGTCCGGGTCTACATCAACGTCACAGATGACGAAGGCGCGCCCGTTGGCACCGAAGCCCTGGTCGTCTCCTTTAACGAGGTTTAGGGTGAGGTCGATGCCGAAGGCGACTTCGTTCTGCGCCTCGTTCTGGAAGAGGCCCACCTCGTTGAGGGTAAGGGGGAAACCGCCGGCGGTAGATTGGTCGCCACCGCCAGTGCTGATTTCCCAATTGCCAACTTTCTCCAGGTATGGTGCCCGGGAGGAGAGCTTGAAGTTATTGAAGGCGATGTAGGGCACCTTGAGGCTGTTCGTAGTGTCTTGGGGGGCGGCGGCGTTGTTGCCGTCGATACCGTTGTCGGCCACATCGTTTGCTCCTCCCAACGCTCCCCCCGCATCTGCGGACCCCGCTGAGCCTGCCGAAGTGTCCGCGCCCTGATTATTGCCGCGCCCCAAACGTGGATTGAAGGTGATCTGGCCATGTAATTCGGCCGATGCGGCGAAGGTGTCATCCGTTTCCCGGTACTCCAAAGCGACCTTGGTGTTGGGGTCGAGCCGGACCTGGGCTACGAAGGCATTCATCGTCAACGACGAGTCGCGTAAAGCGAGGCTAAAAGCGTACCTGCTGCCAGGCTGTACGTGGCAGTTGTAAGTCAGGTTGGCGTCGATGGCAGGAACAACCAATTCACCCGCTACCGTGAGGTGGTGGAAGGTGTTTTGCTGCACGCCCAGGGCCACGGTGTCGATGCCGATGGCCCAGGAGTCGAGCCGGCCCGTGTCGATGGAAAGCACGTTGGTACCGAAAATAGTACCAGAGAAGCCCGTCTGATCGATGATCAGGTGCTGGGCACCTACGGTCACCGGCGCTTCGTTTTCCTCCTTACCCGTCAGCTTGTTAGGGATTCGGATGCGGGCACCACCGAGGTAAAAACCCCGCCAACCCGGATTCTGTAAGCCGGTACGGAGCGCAGGATCGGAATTGTCGGCCACATCAGCGTGAGCGTAACCGGAAGGGAATTGCACCGAGGAGGGCGTACTGGTGGTGGAAAAATCGAAAACAGCGTTCTGGACCGCAAAAGCCCAGCCTGGGAGCCGGTCGAGTTCGAAGGGGGTGATCGAAATGTCGCCCGCAAACTCTCCCCAGCCGTCAGCTACGGCCGCAAAGGTGCCGGTGACGTAAGAGTTGGTGTCCCGCTCGTAGGTATACGGATCAACCGGCACGGCAACGTCGCGGCATACCTCCACCTTCATATTGATGGCGACCTGGTTAACACCCTGACAATCAAACTTGACGTACGTGCCGTTGCCCCCGTTGATGGTCAGTTTCATCTTGCTGTTCCAGCTGAAGGTAAGATCGGAAAGCATCTTCAGCTTCGTCTCCCCTTGTAGACCGGATGGCCCGAAGCCGACGCCGATGGCCTGGAAGGCGGTGTGTTGGCCAACCGAAGGAATACTGGCCGAAAAGTAAGCGTTGAGGAAAGCCCCGGTGGGGGTAAACTTGATGCCGTAGATCGCCAGCATATTGGGGGAGCTTCCTAGCGTTACCGGGCAGCTCACACCGCCGGAAAGTAAGGAGGGATCTGGAGCACCGCCAAGGAGGCTTTGCTTGGCAAACATTCGGTCGGCCGTCCAGATGAAGT
Organism: Lewinella sp.; assembly: GCA_045110355.1. Classification (GTDB taxonomy): domain Bacteria; phylum Bacteroidota; class Bacteroidia; order Chitinophagales; family Saprospiraceae; genus Neolewinella. The sequence goes on from JBGCFZ010000516.1 coordinate 25,757, forward strand.
CTTCTGTCCAGGGGTTGGCCGGGTCGCTATAATCCAGGTAGTTGTAGGGGTTAAAGGCGTTCCAGGGGTTCCAGATGTTGCTGCCAACGTAAGGCTTTTCTTCGGTGTAGGGGTTGTTGGGGTTGTTGTAGTCGGAGGGTGAGTAGCGGGCGCGGGAGTTGTTGGGGTTGTACTCGTTATAAAATTGGGTGTCGTCTACCACAACGCCTCCCGTGCCGGAAGTGCTATTGGGGTCGTAAGGAATGTAGTGGTTATTGTAGTCGGGGTTGCCCGAGGCGTAGAAGTCATCGCTGGAGTAGGCCAGGTCCGCAGGGGCATCGACAAGCCTGGTGCTGTCTCCGCAAAAGTTGAGGGGCGTGGTGTCCTGGGCGGCAAATATCTCCCCTACGGTCATGAAGCCAGAGAGGCTGGAAAGCCCCTCATCGATGGCTACCACGTTGCCGTCGTACACCACCCGGTCGGTATTAATGAAGAGGTTGTTGAACGTACAGTTGAAGGTCTTGAATAACCAGGGGACTTTTACTTGTCCGAGACCTTTCCAGCCACCCGTTGCGGTCTGGGTAGCGCTTCTGATTTTCATTTTAAAGCCTCCGACGGTGACTTCCTGGCCGTAAAGTAGCGCCTGAAGGTTCACGGTGTTGGTGGGCAAAGAAAGGCTGTTGACGGGCGCACTACAGTCGACCACGTCGTTCGGAATACCTTCGGTGGTGAACTCGAAAAGCTGACCGAACAGCCCCCCGCCGCCATTGTCGCAAACTGACTGTACCTGAACTTCATAGGTAGTACCTTCCAGAAGGTCGGTTAGGTCGACATTGTTAAAGAAGCTGGCTTTTTCATACCAGTTGGCACCGTTCCGCTTCTCCCGGTAACGGACGACGTAACTGGAAGCGATGCCCACCTGGAAGTCCCAGTTGATGCGGGCTTCATCAATGCCGTTCACATCGGCGGAGACGTTTATGGGAGCAGGGCATTCGCTGCCATAGTTGAAGAAAACGGGCTCACTGTAGCCCGCATTGCGGAAGTTGGTAGTGCCCATGGGGTCCCGGGCCTGTACCCGTAGGAGGTATTGGTAGCCCGTTTCCAACTGAGGGAAAGTGGCGTCGATTAGGGTGGTCGTCAGGGCATCTACTTGGGTTTCGAGGTAGGGCTGCTGGAAGCTGTAAATTTGCTCGGGGGTAAAGTTGTTGGCTTGGTCAACCTGATATACCTCTACGCGGTAATTGGTAAGAAAGGTGGGTGCATGCCGCGGCTGCCACTGCACAATAAGGCTTTGTGGTGTGAGGGGCTGCTGCTGGCCGATAGGGGAAAGGACCACGGGCGGATCGAGCAAAGACGTCTGCACGAAGGTGCACGCCCGGTCGGATGCCGCTTCTTCCATCGCCCGGTTGTAATCGAAGACTCGCACACAAATGGTGTAAGAGCCGTCGGGCAGTCCTCCATTCTGAACATAGGCTTGGCGAGAATAGCCGGTAAAGCTCAGGTTGTCGAGGTTCAGGTACTCGCTCAGGTCCGAGCCGCCAAGCTGTAGTACCTGGCCGAAGTTGAGTGTGATAGGCGTCGGTAGCCAGTTGTTGTTCGTTTGCAGCCGCACGCCGTTGCCTTCGATGGTCAGCTCCAGTCTCACCTGGTAGTTGCCGTCGTTGCGGTCGTTGAGCAGCAATGAAACTCCCAGCGAGTTGTTGAGCGGATCGCCCCACTCACTGATTTGATTGGAAAACGGTGGCAGCGACTGCACTACGGCGGTCACCGGAAAAGACTGGGCGAAAATGCTGGTGCTCAGCAGGAAAACGAAGGCACCGAAAAGAAGACGTAGGGAAGACATAACGGGTGTATTGTGTTGAAGCGAAGGCAATAGGTGTTCGTTACTTTTTCTCCGGTGTTGGAGGCGATTCGGCGGCGAGTTTTTCTTTCCGCCCAATGGTGCCGCCAAAGCTGTAGCCATAGGTCAGTGAGCCGTACCACTCCCGGAAGTTGCGGTTGGCCAGCTCGGAGCCGAAACGGTTGATGTGGTTGGCCCGTAAGCCCAGTCGGTGGCTGTTGGCCAGCCGGTAGGTGCCGCCCAGCGATAGGTTGAAGACGCGGTTGTTGTCGCCGTTTTGCTCGGTCAGGCTGAGGGCCGACTGCAGGTGCGTAGCCAGGGCGTTATTGAAGAAGTTTTTGTTGACGCCCAGGGTAGGAGACAGGGCGTTGTTGCTGATCGTGCCGATGTTGGTCCTGTTATAGGTCAGTCCCGTATTCCACTGCAGGCCCGCGTCAGGGTTACCGGCGGTGTAGGCCAACGACGCAATGGTCACCAGGCTGTTGGCGTTCGCGTTCACCTCGTCGTTGACGATGTTGTTGGCCTGCTGGCGCATCAACATCAGGCGGACGGAGGAGGGCTTGTCTTTGTTGCCCAGTTGACGCATTACCATTACGTTAGCACTCTGGTTTACCTGGGCCAGGAAGATGCTGTCGACGGGCGCGAGCAAGTCCGTACGAGCCCGCAGTTTGGTGTCGTTGCGAAAGTTACTGTAGCCGCCGCTCAGCATCCACTTATCGGTAGGGCGGTAATTGACGTTGGCGGAGGCAATGATGCGGTTGGTCGATTCCTGTTCCTCGGTGTCGAGGTTGGTCCGCTCCAGACCGCCGTTGACGAATACCGTCAACTTGTTCTCCAGAAAGCTGCGGTTGAGGCCAAGGGTGATATTTTCCGAATCCTTATTAAAGAACAAAGCCCCGAGGGTGCGGAAGCCCCGCGTGATGCGTTCGTAACGGGCTTGCAGACCGTATTTCTGCTGGTTATAGGCCAGGCCGATCTGGTAAGCCTGGCCGGTCTGGGTTTCTTCAGTGGGCGAGAAAAGGCCGAGCAGGGAGTTGCCGAAATTGGTGTCGGCATCGGTCAGCGGCGCGGCCGAGCGGTTGCCGTTGAAGGCAGAGTGGGCCAGCTCACCGAAAAGGGAAAGCTTTTTACCGAGTTGCTGCCGACCTTCGATGCTGATCACTTTGTTGTTCTGGAGACCAAGGACGGGGCCTAGCTCCGTTTGTGGCGGCAGCCCGTCCGTCTCCTGATCGTCCGCAGCGAAGAAGTTGGTGTACAGGGCGGTCGACTTGCCGGCGTAGCCGACCCGAAAACCATAGCCATTGCGTTGGTAAAAGCCGTTGAGGTTGCCCACCGCATTGAGGTCGTTGGCCAGGGCGCGGTTGAGCTTTCCGTAGAAGCCGGAGACGTGCAGTTTGCCGGGTTCCAGCGTGACCCCCACGCCCCGAAAGCTGATGCCCCCCAGCGTGTAGCGGCTGAAGCTCATACTGCGGTCGCCCGCATGCAGCGTCGCCCATTTGTAGCGGGGGCTGATGCCGGCGAAGGTGTAAGATGGCAGGCCGAAGTTTTGGTTTGCCTCGGAGAAGACGAAGGTGAAGGGCGCATTGATACCCAGGTAGTTGAAATTGAGGCTCGCCCGGGCGCCCCACTGGAAGTCGTCGCGGCGGGCGGGGATGCCAGCTGCGTAGTATGCCTGGCTCGTCAGGTTGATGCCGCCCGTAATGCTCAGTTTTTGCTCCTTCAGTTTAGCTAGCCGGTTTACGGTCGCAGCTACATCTTGTGCGGCGAGGGCGCAGGATGCAAGGGAAAGGATAAGGAGCAGGGTAAGACGGATGACTAAGGGCATAACTATGGGCTTAATTCAAGGGCGCTAAATCGAACTCCCCTTTAATTCAATGCAACTTAGAACCATGTCTTCCCGTCACAAAGAAGCTCTTTCCGAACGGCCGTTTTTAGTTTCCGGAGGATTTTTCAGTGGTATAAGTACCTGTTCAGAGGCTGAATTATGCGTTTTTTCCCATATTGAGGGATGCTTACTTTAATCCGGTCTTATCCCTTTGTTCTTATTATTGGTTGCTGTTTATTATCAGCAACGCTAACCGCACAGTGGCTTCCTGTAGAAGAGGTTGGAGTTGAACTGCCCAATGGCACCACGTACGAGTCTTCCATGAATCCCACATTCATGGATCGTGATGGCTTACTTTGGTTTAAGCTCTATCCTCAAGGTCTGGGGCGCTACGATGGTGAAAACATGACCACTTATAAAGAAGCTGAAGGCTTTGGTTTGACTGTTTCGGATATTGTCCAGGACCGCGCAGGCTACCTTTGGGTGGGTGGACTAAATACCGCAGGTATAACGGGGTATTTAGCACGCTCTTCTGCTCCTCTTGTCGATGGGCTGAACCCTGACTCCCTTACTTTCGATACCCTGGTGAACGGCAGTCGCCTGTTGACAAAACAGATTATCGACCTGGTTACAGATCCTGCTGGAAATGTTTGGGCTTCCAACGAGTCCTCTACCATCATCCGCTATTCGGTCAACCCGGATGGAACGATATTACCAGACACTATTTCTAAGAATTTGGAAGACATTACCAATGCCTTTATTGCTTTTGATGAAGCGGGAAGGACCTACATGCTGAATAACTCATCCAGCAAGCTTTATCGATTACCCGCTGACTACAAACCAGGTGATAAAATTGAGGAGGTCAAGGTTTTTGGCCACGCTGACCTGGGGGGGGTGGTCATTAAGTATGGGAAGCTGGCCTGGGTGTCAAGTACTGCTATTTACATTGCTCCAGTGCCGCCAGCGGGTAAACTGGGAGAAATAACGGAAAGTATCCAGAAGATAGCTGTAAAATCGAATCCTACCTCCTTGCAAATCATCAATGACAGCACTATGCTGACGACCACCAATGATAAACTACTTGATCTGGACATCAACGAAGGAAAGCTTAGGGTTCGCTACGACCACCTTGCGGACATGGGGCTTCCAACCTTGCTTGATGTCTTTCTTGATCGGCAACGGAACATTTGGGTCGGCACGGTCAATGGCATTGCTCGCCTTCCGACTGATTACCAGGCCTACACCACCCCCAACGAATCAACCACTGGCTTATCAGATGTTTTTACCAACGACGGGGGGTTTCAAGCAGCTATGCGGGGCGGGCCAAACAACGAGTGGCTGGTGTTCGGCACAACGGATGGTCTCGTAATCCGGTCTTCAACAGATGAATGGCAGCACATCGGTGAAGCGGAAGGCTTTCCCTTACCTATTGTTTTAGGGCTGGCCGTTGAGGAAACTACCGGGCGAATCTGGGCGGGCACCAATGCTGCTGGCATTAATGTGATAACACCAAAAAAACACCCCCATTATTATACCGAAGGGAACTACGCTCAGGAGCTGTTCGGCTATGACTACACCGTTGGTAAATTGGCAGGATTCCCTAGTTTTTTCCCAAAGGTACTCCCACTCGTCCGGGAAGAAGGTGGCACGACCGAGCCTACTTTGTTTTTTGGTAATAGCCGTTGGGTGATAATGAATACTGATGACCAACCCTGGTTCTTGTTCCGAAAACCAACCGGTCTTGGTTCGAACGTTTTCAACTTTTTCACCCTTGACAACCAACAACGCCTCCTTTCCCTCGATATAATGAACGGTTTGCACCGTTCCATCGAGCCCTTTACTTATGAAGAGAGCCAACGATTGCTTGCCAACGGGAAAGCGGTTCCTAGTGGTCGCCCCATTGTTGGCAGCCAAGACACCGCCATTTTCGAGCGTATCCCGATGAAATGGCAGGGCCGGGAATTTAATTCAGGGTATAATGCCGAACGCCATCAGGACGAATTGTGGGTTGGCGTCAACGGTGGAGCACTGATTCTTGACATCAACAACCTGGAGGCAAAACATTTTATCGACTTTGGGGACAGCTTAAATACACCAGCGGATTTTGAATTTGACCCTTCCCGCAACCGCGTTTGGGTGGCCACCGACATAAGCCTGTATGAAGTAGACCTCAAGGAACATCGTTTACTCAGACGCATTAGCGAAAAGCAAGGTTTAAAGGGGGAAAAGTGCCTGTCTCCCAACTGCCTTGCCCTTGATGCTAAAGGTGTACTCTATTTTACTACCACTAAAGGCTTGGCTGTTTACCGGCCCGATGCGGCCCTGTTGCCAAAAGACACCTTCAATGTTTACGTAAGATCGAACCAATATACCGAAACTAGTTGGGGAAAAAACGAGGCAGCCCTCTCATTCGCATCGCTCAATTATCGGGAGGAGGACAAGCTGTACCAAACTAAGTTGGATGGCTACGATGAAGACTGGTCGGCTACTACCCGAGATGCCTTCATTCGTTATACCAACCTACCCGCCTACTTTTTTTCCCGGACCTATAAATTCCGGGTCCGCTCGGCGCGTGACGGCGGCAGCTGGATTGAAAACCAGGTACCAGCCTTCATCACCGTCTCCCCGCCCTGGTACTTTCGCTGGTGGGCCGTCCTGATTGGACTGGGGCTGCTGGCACTAGCCATTAGACAGTTCGTCCGTTTCCGTCTTAAGCAGCTGGCTGATGCCCTGGCCCTGCAGGATGCTGCTGTCATCAAGCAACAGCGCGACGAGATCAAACAGAAGAACGACCAGAACGAATTGCTGCTCAAGGAGATCCACCACCGCGTGAAGAACAACCTCGAAGTGGTCTCTAGCCTGCTGGAACTACAATCGGCGGGGCTGTCCGACTCGGAAGCACGCGACGCCATGCAGGCTGGCCAGAGCCGGGTGCAAAGCATGGGGCTCTTACACCAAAAGCTCTACCAAGGGGACAACCTAGCGGCCATTGAAATGAAGGATTACTTCCACAACCTGGCCGGGAGCCTGTTAGAAACCTATGAAGCAGAAGACCGTATCAAGGTCAACATTAATATGGAAGCCCTTGAGCTCGATGTCGATACCGCCGTACCGCTCGGCCTCATCGTCAATGAGTTGCTGACCAATGTGATTAAGTACGCTTTTGAGGACTCAGAAGAAGGCGCGGCCGCAGGTGCAGTGGAGGTTGGACTGAGCAAGCAAGGAACCGGTTACCTCCTCCGGGTAACGGACAACGGCGCGGGCAAAGACTTCGATACCCCCGCCATGGGCACGGGCTTCGGTACCCGCCTGGTGAGCCTTCTCTCCCGCCAGCTTGGCGGTACCCTCACGGAGGTGAACGACGGTGGCCTGAAGACGGAGCTACGTTTTGCCGCAGACCAATAGTGGTCGAGTAAAATGGATGAATACTTATGTATTCTCATTACCCTACATTCGACCACTAATACAGTGTAATTTAAATTTCAGCATAATTACCGCACGGGCGGGGCTTGCCCCCGCCCGTAATTGGCACCATTAAAACGCTTTCGTTCGCTTAGCGAACGATAGGTTTTGCTCCACAATGTAGGGGCGGGGGCAAGCCCCGCCCCTACATTGTGAAACTTAAACAACACTGTACTAATCGCCTTACGAATCCGTTCGGAAAGGAAAACGCACCCTTCGGAAAGACCCTTGATGCCTTATCCATCGATTGATCTGAAGTTTGAAGCCAACAGAACACTTCAAACATGGCTTTTCAACACGGACAACTTTCCATCACCAGCGACCCACGATCTCCTAATCCTCGCCATGACCGCATCTACGTCCACTACAAAAAGCGAATGATTCGTATCATGACCTCCGAAATCCGCTACGCTGAGGCTCACCGGGCTTACTGCCTTTTGGTGATGACGGACGGGCGGCAATTTACCCTCTCGCTTTCTCTCGGATCCCTGGAGCGCCAACTTCCGGCTTGTAACCTGGTCCGTATTCACCGCTCCTACCTCGTCAACGCACTGCACGTAAATGAGATTCTGGAACATTCCGTACTCTCTGGTAATAAGCAACTGCCCGTTAGCCGTGGCTGCCGGGAGGCGTTATTGGGTAGCCTTCGCATAATTGGGAAAGGTTGAAGTAATTACAAGATGCCCCTACATTAGATAAGCCAGGTCGACGAGCAAAGGTCCAATCAGATAATCTTGCTTTTACCTCCTTCGATTGTCCTGAAAGCGACAGCTGTTCTTGCTAGTAAACCCTTACGACCAGCTACCTTTACAAGATGTCACGCTTTTCACTCTTTCTCCTTTTTCTCTTGTTGAGCGCTCCCCCACTCTCCGCCCAATACTTCCTCAACGGAAGTGCCGTGCAGACGAACGACAGCTGCTTCCAACTCACCTCAGAAGTGATGTTTGACGTCGGTTCCATCTGGTATCCAGAAAAGGTCGACCTGCGCAACAGCTTTGACCTGGTGATGGATATGTTCTTCGGATGTACCGATACACAGGGAGCCGACGGTATAGTATTCGGCCTGCAGCCGGTCAGCGCCAGCATCGGTACAGCAGGAGAAGGCTTGGGCATCGGCGGGGTAAGTCCGGCAGTAGCGGTCGAGTTCGATACCTACCAGAACAGTAACCGGGCCGACCCCTCTTTTGACCACGTCGCCATCATGTCCAATGGCTCGGTAACCCACGGCGGAGCCAACAACCTGGCTGGCCCCGTCCAGGCAGATCCGAACAACCCAAACATTGAGACCTGTCGGTTCATCCCCCTTCGGGTTACCTGGGATGCCCCCAATCAAACCTTGAAAGTCTACTTCAACTGTAGTCTTCGATTAGAGTATACCGGAGACATCGTTAATGATGTTTTCGGCGGAGACCCTTTCGTATTCTACGGTTTTGCCTCCGCCACTGGCGGCCTGTTTAACCGACAGGAAGTCTGTTTTCGGTTCAACTCCTTCCTGCGTCAATTGGAAGACGTGACCATGTGTCCCGGTAGTCAGGTCTTGCTCGACGTATTCGGCGGCGCACGCTATGAATGGACACCGACAGAAGGCATCAGTGACCCGACGGCGCCAAACGTGACGGCCTCACCAGACACCACCACCGTTTACACCGTCAAAATCTTCGACGAATGCGATATCCCGATTTATGACACCGTCCGAATTACCGTACAAGGGGATAGTGCTTTTGTCAACCTGGGGCCAGACACCACCATCTGCCCGCAAGACTTTCTCACCTTCGACGTGAGTACCCCTACCGCTATTTATGAATGGTCGGATCCGACCCTGAGCGGGCCGGTAGTCACCGTATCAGACATTGGGGTGTACGAAGTAACGGTAACCAGGCAAGACATCATCTGCGAAGCATCTGACCGGGCAATGATTGACCACCTGCCCACGCCTGAGATCGACCTCGGCCCGCCCGATACCGCGATTTGCGAGGGTGATTTGCTGCTGTTGCGCAGGGGCAATGACATTGGCCAGCCCATCCTGGATATCGGCAACGGTATTCCATTCGATACCATCTACATCTCCCGCCCCGGTCGATATCGTGCTTACGTCGACGACCCTTGCGGATTGATTTTCGATCAGATCGACGTCGAGTTCGTCAATTGCCAGAAAGTCTACCTTCCTAATGCCTTTACGCCTAATGGCGACGGCATCAACGATCATTTTTTCCCACAAGACGGCGGCGATGTGGAAACCGTCCACCTACTGATGATCTTTGACCGCTGGGGCGAGCAGGTTTTCTCCGCCGTTGATCTGCCCACCAATACCGCCGCGCTTGGATGGGACGGGCGACTCAACGGGCAGCCCGTCAACCCCGGAACCTACGTCTGGTACCTGGAAGCAACTTACCGGAATGGGGTACGAGACAGCCGGAGGGGCTCGGTGGTGGTGGTAAAATAGCAGATGCTCGATTCTCGATTTTGGAGTCTCGATTGGCGATTAGGTCGATCCCGGAGGCCGTCGGACGAATCGGAGGTGCTGTAAGGGGCGCGGCCGCAGGTGCAAAGAGCAGGGACAAAAGAGCAGGGACGCTGTACTAAACCCAAGACAATCGCCAGTTCAGTCTGATACAAATGTCTTTCTCTCAAAACACGTAGCGTTTTCAAAAAACCCTCCCCCGTGGGGCAGGGACTGGGGGAGAAGGTTTCACCGAACTTGCGATTGCCCTGGCATTATATCAGGGCAAACGCATAAAAACAGAATGTATAACCATAAGGTTGATTTCCTGTTAGAACGACCGCAGGGAGCTGCCACATGCGGCAGCTAAATCAAGAATCGAGTATCGCCAATCGCATATCGCCAATCAAAAACGTGGCAAACGAAGTTTGATGCGTTTGCCCTAGGCAATATATCCCCATCTCCCAATAAACCGTTAAGACAATGTTACCTTTGCCCCCTCCATACAACGGCTTCGCTCCGCCCACGTATCAACTCTCGAAATGACGCGATCCTTCCTCGCCCTTACCGGCTTCTTACTGGTTCTTCTGGCTCAGCTGTTTACGCTACAAAACTGCGCCACGCCCACCTCTCCCACTGGTGGTGAGCGGGATACCCTTGGTCCTGTACTGGTGGTGGAAGAGACCACGCCTAATTTCCAAACCAACTTCAAACCGGAGGAGATCGTCCTTACGTTCGATGAATGGGTGGAGCAGGACCAAAAGCATCAAATCATCATCAGCCCTCCGTTGGAGCTGGGGGAAGACAACCTCCCCTACCTCCGGCGGCGCAGCCTGGTTATTCCCTTGCAGGGGCTTGAGCTACGCGACAGCGTAACCTACGTTGTCAACATTGGCGCGGCCATCAAAGACCTGCACGAGGGCAACCCGACGGAAAATCTGCGCTTCGTATTTGCCACCGGTCCGATCCTTGATTCCGCTAAAGTTACCGGGACTTTGGTGGAGGATTTCAGCGGCACCCCCATTGAAAAAGCGACGTTCACGCTTTTCGGCAACCTTGCCGACACCGCTATAACTACCCAGAACCCCACCTATTTTGCTCAGACTGACGAGGAGGGCAACTTTACGGTTTACAACATTCGCCCCGGCCGCTACCGTGCCATAGGCCTGGTCCGTAACCCTGGTGCAACCAACTATTTTGTTGACCTTGAGGGCACCTTCAAGCCCCTTTCAGTGGGCTTTATCGATACGATCATCACCGTTGCCGATGGTAACAACGAAGTGGGTTCCGTCCGGCTTTCGCCCGTTCCGGTGCAAACGAAAGTACTG